>NZ_BAAHAC010000023.1:0-1268 GCF_054777875.1 Spirosoma koreense
GCCGACCGTCCGATTTCTATGTCATTAACAAAGGGGAAGAAAAAGAATAGTTATATTTTTCTCCTCGTTTCACCACGGCACAAATACGATGAATGAGTTTGTTGCGAACGGCGTTGAGAACCAGCATTTTATTTTTACCTTCTCCAACCTTACGCTCATAATACGTTTGTAATTCACCTTTTACCCGAACAGCGGCTAAAGCACCTAAATGAAATAGTACTTTTAGCTTTTTCCGAGCGTGCTGATTGACGCGAGTCCGGCCACGAACGCTACTGCCTGAGCGATGCTCGAAAGGAGCTACTCCAGCATGGCAGGCCAATTGTTTGGGTTCGTTAAAGTCTTTCATTTCCTTGGTCGAAATGATGACTTCTGTTGCGGTAACGGCACCAATACCGGGAACAGATGTGATGAGAAGAAACAAGTCTCGAAGTGTCTGGTCCTCATTAATAACGCGTTGGATCTGGGTCTCAACCTGTTTGAGATCCAATTCCAACCCTTGTATTGATTTTTGACAGCTTTGGTTTAGTTGCCCTTGTAACACTTTATTACCAAATCCTTTCTGCTCTTTGAGAGGTAGTCGTAACTGCTGGAGAACAGACACCAGGCGGTGTCGCAAGGCACTTAGCTCCGTGAGTTGTTTTAGGATAGGTCTAGGAGGTTGCCATAATCGAATCCGATCTCGAAATCGATAGGCATACTCCGCAATGCGCACTGCATCGATGGCATCTGATTTACCCCGCTGCAAACCACCTGCTTGCTTGATCTGCAAGGAGGCTTCTAGCCACAAAGCAAAGCCTTGTTGATGGAGAAACTCAAGTGCATGAGCATTGTAAATGCCGGTATGCTCAAGACAACATACGGTTTCTGCGATGGTGAAACCAGGCAAAGCCTTGATCAGCTTGAGAGTGGCTTTGATGCCGACCTGAGTATTGGCCGACTGGCTTTGTAAGACGATACTTTTGCCATCAAAAACAGCCCAATCTAGTGTAGCTTTGGAAACATCAATGCCAATAAAGTAGTGAATTACCATAACAGTAGTTAAGTTAGATGAGAAAAACTTACCTGTCACATTCCTCGATACCTTCCTAATGGGTCTTACCCAAATTTCTATTCGAGACTTTGACAAGCTTACAGAGCGAGACCTGAATCGGACGATAGGCCTTAGAACCTGGCGGCTGCGAAAGGGAAGCCCACTCTGTTCACTTTTGGCAAGCTATTTTAAATATTGGAATATTAATATGACACAAACCTAAAGGCGGCTGCGGTGC
>NZ_BAAHAC010000024.1:0-545 GCF_054777875.1 Spirosoma koreense
CGGGTTACGGGATAGTTTCCAACATCCACCCCAAACACTGAATCAGCTGAACCACCTACCGCCGGATCAAGCCCACTGTATTTAGTGATGGTGAATAAGTTGGTGGCCGACAGGCTGATCCGTAACCGGCTTAGATTCACGACTTTCAGCATCCTGTTAGGAAATGTGTAACCCAGATTTAAGTACTGCATCCGGGCGTAGGAGCCACTCTCCACGTAGTACGAGTTGGGCTGGGTGTTGGTCGAAAAGTTAGCTGCACTCTCAAAGATCGGCACCGTGGTGTTGGTATGCGTGGGCAACCACGAATCCTTAACCCGGGCGCTGACCGCTGCCCCCGTGAAGGAGGGGTAAAAATCAGTAAACCAACGCTGGTTGTTGAAGATCTGGCTACCCAGCGATGCGTACAGGTTAGTGTTCAGATCAAAACCTTTGTATTTCAAGCTGAGCGTAATACTGCCGGTGAACTTGGGGATGGGCGATCCCAAGTAAGTGCGGTCATTGTCGGAGATCTTGCCGTCCCCATCCAGATCGGCAAACCGGAAGCG
>NZ_BAAHAC010000025.1:0-317 GCF_054777875.1 Spirosoma koreense
GGGAGGTCACAGTCCTCCAAGGGTAAACTCGGCGACTGGGGCTAAGTCGTAACAAGGTAGCCGTACCGGAAGGTGCGGCTGGAACACCTCCTTTTTGGAGCCGTTCGGTAGCCGATACAGGATTGTATCCTGGTCCCTACCGGCAGGTGGAGTGAATGTGCTGACCGTTTTCAAGGACCGGGTCCTGCTTACTGCACAGTAAGGGGGGCACAGTGTTCTTTGACCTACAGGGAGAAACGGCTTCATCATCGGCATGGTGGTGGAGCAGGTACTGACAAGGCGATCTTGTCAGGCCAACATCGTAGTAAACAAGTGAC
>NZ_BAAHAC010000025.1:327-702 GCF_054777875.1 Spirosoma koreense
TTAGTCGCTACCATTGATGTCATTACGCAAAGTTCTGGGCTTGTAGCTCAGGTGGTTAGAGCGCTACACTGATAATGTAGAGGTCCGTGGTTCGAGTCCACGCAGGCCCACAGTAACAAGCTCATGGGGGATTAGCTCAGCTGGCTAGAGCACCTGCTTTGCAAGCAGGGGGTCAACGGTTCGAATCCGTTATTCTCCACATGAACCATTCGGGTTCATTTGTTCTTTGACCTACAGGGAGAAACGGCTTCATCATCGGCATGGTGGTGGAGCAGGTACTGACAAGGCGATCTTGTCAGGCCAACATCGTAGTAAACAAGTGACAACACACAGCAAAAGGGCGTCTGGGGGATGCCTAAGGCTTCTGATGGCGAT
>NZ_BAAHAC010000026.1:0-586 GCF_054777875.1 Spirosoma koreense
TCAGTAAACCACTAAACCAGATCCGGCTGGTTCAGCTAGACTCCCAATCCCCTGCCATGAAGCGTCGAACATTTCTCCAGGCCACTTTACTCACCCCTCCCTTCGTGGCTTCCACGCCCCTGATGGACGCCGATCGAACCCCCAACGGATTCATCGTAAAAGCGGGGGAGGGGCGCTTTCATGGGCATATCAAACTCAAAGGCGTCAATGAAAACATCCTCGATGTGAAAGTATCCGGTAAAGATACCAATGGGGATCTGGCAGTCTTTGAGCAAACGTCCTTGTCCCCAAAACGAGGCACTCCCTTACACGTCCATCCCCATCAGGATGAAATGTTTCGTGTTCAGGATGGGGAGTATCTGTTTATGGTCGGTCAGGATAAATTCCAGCTTAAGGCGGGCGATCATATTTTTCTACCTCGTCATGTGCCCCATGCCTGGACGCAGCTCAGCGAACGAGGCCACATGACGTTGATTTTTCAACCGGCTGGCAAAATGGAGGAGTTCTTTGTCAGGATGGCGGGGTTGGCCAAAGAGCCCTCTACGGAAGAAATCGCTCAACTATTTGCCGACCATGACATGCAGGT
>NZ_BAAHAC010000027.1:0-529987 GCF_054777875.1 Spirosoma koreense
CGCACCCGTTTGCCACTATCCCCGAAAGGACCGTTCGACTTGCATGTATTAGGCCTGCCGCTAGCGTTCATCCTGAGCCAGGATCAAACTCTCCATCGTAAATACTTGTGTAGTCCGAAGACTACGATGTTGTTCAACCGATACCCGAAGGTATCAGGTCGAGTGTTTTTTGTGCTGCCCGTTTGTCAAAGAACTTTCCGCGTCAGGCCCGTTGGCCGTCGGCGTGGTGAGAAGACTAAAACCCGCTTCCCGATGTTTGGGAGTGCAAAGGTAGTTGCTTTCCCGGTGTTTGTCAAGTAAAAAGTGAAATTATTTTTTCTACCTGACTGTCAACCTCTTATGCGTAATAGCCTGACGATCAGGCGGTTATTTTCAGAAGTTGCCCCATTTCGTTCGATTTGGGACTGCAAAGGTAGGCCCTTAAATCACCTTTGTCAAGACCTGGTTTGAAAATAATTGGGGGTGAGCGAGCGCCGTTGCCATAAGCCTCCAATTATCAGTCAATTACGTTCAGAAAATTTTTTAAACTTTTTTTGAAATTCCTTTCCACCAGTATCTAGTACGCTTTATGGCGGTCAAATGAGTTATATTGCATCTTTCTTTTGTCGCAGATTGAAGGGGCGACAGTCAATCCAATGAAAATATTACATACCGCCGATTGGCATCTGGGCAAGCGATTACAGGATTTTCAGCGACTACAGGAGCAACAGGATGTGTTGACCGAGATCGTTGATCTGGCCGATCAGGAAGATGTGGATCTAGTGCTGGTGGCAGGCGATTTATTCGATACGTTCAATCCCGATCCGCAGGCCGAAGACTTATTATATAGTACCCTGAAAAAGCTAACGGCGGGCGGCCGTCGGACGGTAGTGGCTATTGCCGGTAATCACGACAACCCCGACCGGATCGAGGCCCAGGATCACTTTGGCCGTGAGTGCGGGATAATATTCGCGGGCTTCCCGAAAACAGAAGTCCGATCGCATGCGCTGAGTTGTGAAGCAAAGCTCCTTCGATCGGCACCGGGCTTTGTCGAATTGAAACTACCCAGGCAAAATGCACCGGTAAGAATTATCCTGACGCCTTACGCCAACGAAGCCCGTATGCGCTCCTTTTTTGGAACGACCAGCCTCGACGATGAACTCCGGCAAAATCTGCTGGGGCATTGGGCGTCGCTGGCGGATACCTACATGGATAAGAAAGGAATTAATCTGTTGATGGCGCATTTATTCATGATGAAGCGGGGCGGAGAGCAACCCGAAGAGTCGGACGATGAGCGGAGCATTCTGCAGGTCGGTGGTGCGTCCATGGTTTATACGGATATGATTCCTCCTCAGGTGCAATACGCGGCCCTGGGTCACCTGCATCGGTATCAGGAGATGGGCGGAGGGCCCTGCCCGGTCGTGTACAGCAGCAGTCCGCTGGCTTATAGCTTTGCCGAAGCCGACCAACAGAAATACGCTGTGCTAATTGAGGCTGAACCGAAAAAGGCGGTTACGGTCAGACCCGTTCCGCTCAAAACCGGCAAGCGTCTGTTACGTCCTAAATTCAGGCGGGTGGACGAAGCGGTCGACTGGTTGACACAGAACCCGAATTGCTACGCGGAGATTACCCTACAAACGACAACGTACTTAACCAGCGACGAACGCAGGCAGCTTCAGCAGGCGCACGACTCGCTGGTGACGATCATTCCGGATGTTCGGGATGTCGAGGAAACGGAGCAGGAAAGCCCTCCCGCCATCGACCTTACGCAGGGTATTGAAACGCTGTTCGCCAATTATTTCAGAAACCGCAACAAAGGGCAGGAGCCGAATGACCGGCTACAGCAATTGTTTAAAGAGATTTTAGCGACTGAACCCGAATGATACCCATCAAACTATCGATTCAAGGGCTTTACTCGTACCAGGATTTACAGGAGATTGACTTCCAGCGGCTGATCGGCTCGAACGTATTCGGCATTTTTGGTAAAGTCGGCAGCGGAAAAACCTCGCTGCTGGAAGCTATTAGTTTTGCCTTATACGGTAAAACGGAGCGGCTGAACGATCAGGATAGACGAGCCTATAACATGATGAACCTGAAATCGAAGCATCTGCTGATCGATTTCGAGTTTCAGGCCGGTCCCGACCAACAGCTCTACAAGTTTATCTACGAAGCGAAACGTCACCCTAAAAAACACCATGAAATCGGTCCCGGTGAACGCCGGATGTTTATTCGGCAGGAGGCCGACTGGCATCCCATCGGGAATGAGAAAGAAGATATATCGGTTTTGGCCAAACAGATCCTTGGACTGGATTACGATAACTTCAAGCGTACGATCATTATTCCGCAGAACCAGTTTCGGGAATTTCTGGAACTCAGCCCTGCGGATCGCACCAGGATGATGAACCAGCTCTTCAAGCTGGACCAGTACGACCTGGCCGATCGGGTTAAGAAATTGAGCGAGGTCAATAATGACAAACTAGCCGAGCTGCGGGGGTTACTCGATCCGTTGCAATCTGTAACTACTGACGCGATAGACCAGGCAGAAACTCATCTGATAACGCTCGCCGAAGCCGTCCGGGTAAAAGATGCAGACATCGACCGCTTAAAACCTGCTGAGCAGCGGCTGCTTCAGGCACAAATCCAACAGCAGACTTTAGAAAAATTACAGCGCGAACTGGCAGGCCTGCAAACGCAGGAGGCCAACTATACCCAGCTTCGCCAGACGATCAGGTTGTACCAAACCTGCCGACTGGTGTTTCAGGCCGACCTCGTTGCACTGCGTAAGTTACTGGATCGACAGACCACCCTGGCCCAGGCCGGCACGAAAGCGACGGAGCAACTCGCCGACGTAAACAACCAGCTACCTACGCTCCTGTCGCTTTATGAAGCGACTAAAAAAGCCTATGAAGGCCGGTATCAGCTCGAACAGCAGATAGACGAGCTGGGGATGGTACAGACCATTCGGACCACCCAGAAATCCATCGAGCTTCAGACGGCGAACCGCCAGCACCGAAGCGCCCGACTGGTGGACCGAACCCGCGAAATCGACCAGCTCAAAACCGAAAGAGAGAAGGTTCAGACGGTTCTGGACCAACTGCCTGAGCAGGCTTCTCAGCTGGAAAGGCTCTATCAGATCGAGACTTGGTTTGCGGTATACAAACCGCTGAAGAAACAAGCCGATGAACTGCAGACGCAACTCACGGATTACGAAGCCTCCGTTGAGCAAATTAAACTCAGGAAAAACAAGGCCCTGGAAGGTTTCCCCGAAGAATGGGGTGCGTTTACGCTCAAAACCCTGCCTGCCCATATCGACACGGCACTGGAGCAATTGAAAGCCATCCGAACCGAACGCGAAAAAGCACATCGACAGGCTTTTGTCCGGCAGGAATTCGCTCAGTACGCCGATTCGCTGGTCGACGGTACGCCCTGCCCGGTATGCGGTTCAGAGCATCATCCGCTGAAGCACGAGACCATGCATAACCAGACCGATACCGAGCAGATTCGTCAGGAATTACAGCGAAGCGAAATGGCGCTCGACAAGGTCAATCAGCGCATTGAGGATACGACCGCTCTGCGATTGCAGGTTGAAGGTCTGGCCAATGAGCTTCGGAGTGCGCTGGATAATGGCAAGCGACTCATTAAAGACCGGGCCGCTGTGGTGCTGGCATGCACGCAGCACGAAGACCGGTTCGTTTGGCACGACTTCGACAAAGAGCACGAAAGCGCGTTGACAAACACGCTTCAGGAGGCCCGTGAGCAGCACAAACAGCAGCAGGAGCAGCAGAAAGCTGTTCGGGAGCTAACCCGGCAGATCGAAGAAGCCGACGTGGTCTGGCGGGAAGAAGAAAAAAAGCTGGGCGATCTCGACAAAGCTATTGCCGGACTGAACGGACAGCTGAAAACAGCGGTCGAGTCGTTGCAACATTACCGCCTTGCCGAAATCGAGCAATGGGATTTGATTCAGATCGAAGATCTGCGTGAATCGCTGGGACGAACCTACGAGCAAACCAAAATCAATTTTGAATCGGCCAGCGAGCAGAAACAGGAAGCCGAAAAACTTCAGATTACCCTGGTCGAGCAACTCCAACAGTTCAATAACCAGTTGGGTGCCCTGGCCGACGACATCCGGGAGCTCGAAGACGTGCTCAACCAGAATCTGGCTGAACACGGTATGACACGGGAAGTTGTCGAACAGGTATTGCAGAGCAATCTGGACATCGATCTGGAGAAGCAGCGCATTGCTGACTACGACAAAAAATGCGCCGGGCTGAGTAAACAGATCGCCGATCTGGAACACGAACTTCACCAATCGCCGTTCGATGCGGAAACGCTCCTCAACGTGCAGCAGCAACTCAAAACCCTGGTTGATCAGAAAGATAACCTCAACAAAGAAGTAGGGCAGCAAACAAACGTTGTGGAGACGCTGAAGCATCAATGGGTACAGAAACAGGAATACCAGAAGCGCCACGACGAACTGGACCTCCGCCGACAGGATCTGAAAAAGATGGACGAGTTGTTCCGGGCACAGGGCTTCGTCAATTATGTGTCATCGGTATACCTGAAAAACCTCTGCGAATCGGCCAATGAACGGTTCTTCAAGCTGACCAATAACCAGTTGAAACTGGAGCTGGACGATAAAAACAATTTTCAGGTGCGCGATTACCTCAACGGGGGCGAAAGCCGCAGTGTGAAAACCCTGTCCGGCGGGCAGACCTTTCAGGCCGCTTTGTCGTTGGCACTGGCCCTATCCGACAACATTCAGCACCTGACCAGAGCCCGGCAAAACCTGTTTTTTCTGGATGAAGGGTTCGGCACACTGGACAAAGATTCGCTGCAAACTGTCTTTAAAACCCTGAAAGCCCTACGCTCCGAAAACCGGGTGGTAGGCATTATTTCCCACGTCGAGGAATTGCAGCAGGAAGTAGACACATTTATCCGGGCAGAAGCCTCCGAAGAGGGTAGCCGGATTGTGCGGAGCTGGGATTTGTAAATAAAGCGTGCCACAGTTGGACCTGTGGCACGCTTTCACCAGAAAATCAGCGCTACGGAGCGATCTGCTGCACACGCCACTGCTCCACGATTTTGCCCCGACTCAGGCGAAAAACGTCGTAGTTCGTGACGAGCTTTTGTGCCTGTTTCCCCGTCGACTGGACAACCACAAAGTTTCCCTCGCCAATAATTCGGTCTACGGTTTGTCCTGTCGCGTCAGTCGCCGGAGTTTGCAGATACGCCTGTAATCCAGCCAGGCCATTGGCCATATCGGGGTGATGCTGAATCAAATCAGGCGCCACAAAATCAGGCAATGCGTCGAGCTGCCGATCCAGAAAAACCGTCTGGAAAAACTTTTGGACCAGCGCTTTGTTGGGTTCAGTCAGGTCCAGATCACTGATTTCCCGAGGACCATCCATCATAGCATGCCCGTTGAGGGTTGTAGTGGACTGGTCCTGGATGGCGTCCCAGTGTTCGACTACTTTACCGTCCCGAAACCGGAATAGATCGACAACGACTTTCTGTTTTCCGCCCCAGCCAAACGCCATGTTGGTTACGACATAATCGTCTTCGGCGATCAGGCGCATAAACGGAGCCGAAGTCGTTGGTGGCTTGGGGAGTTGTTTCATCAACTGAAGTGCTTCCAGCAGCCCGGCTTTACCGGGCTTGACGGAGGCACTATGCTGCATGTAGTCATCGGCAATGATGGTTTCGGCAAAGGCAATGTCGCCCTGTCCGATTGCACGTCGATAAAAATCGCGGATGATGGATTTATTGGTTATTTCCTGATGCATACGATTCACTGGATTAGGTTTCCGTCTGGAAACCGTTGGAGAACACGAAAAAAGCAGGGCCACGCCGAAGCATAGGAAGCCCCTGATGAAATGACGGGATTTCATCGAAATGAAGATTTAGTAAAAAACAATCATGAACGCCATCCCGGAAAGGGGACAGACTTAAGCTGACGACATGGGTCAGCTGCCGGTAAAGCGCTGGCTATGGCAAGCGGCTTCCGGCGAAGGCAGGCGATATGGGGTGATCCGTCTCAGGGTAGCAAAATTAACAAATTGGGAAGTCAATCTGGAAATAAATGTGCCTTTTTACCTTTGCCTGGAAAATCAACTCCTACGCTGATGAAAAACTTCCTTGCGCTTTTTTGGATCGGATGTCTATGCCTAATCGGATGTCGTTCACCCAAACCTCAACCGATCGCTTCGCAGACCCAGAAGCCAGTAACCACTATTGCTTTCGGTTCATGCAGTCGCCAGAGCCTGCCACAACCGCTATGGGACGACATTGTCGCCCAAAAACCGGACGTGTGGATTTGGCTGGGTGATAATATCTACGGCGATTCGCAGAATATGGATACGCTACGCGCCAAATACAACCTGCAAAAATCGAATCCTGTTTATCAGCAACTACGGCAGTCGGCTTCCATCATCGGCGTGTGGGATGATCACGATTACGGGGTCAACGATGGCGGTAAGGAATACCCGAAGCGGAAGGAAAGCCAACAGGTCATGCTGGATTTTCTGGATGTACCGGCCAACAGTCCGCTCCGAAAGCAGGAAGGCGCTTATTCGGCGCATGTGTATGGCCCAAAAGGAAAACGCGTGAAGGTGATTCTGCTGGACGCCCGGTATTTCCGCGACCCGTTGAAAAAGGAAAACAAAGTGAACGTACCTGACCCAGCTGGGGATATGCTGGGCGAAACCCAGTGGCAATGGCTGGAGCAGCAACTCACCAACTCCGACGCCGATCTGCACCTTATTGGCAGCGGGGTTCAGGTACTACCGGAAGAGCACGTGTACGAAAAATGGGCGAATTTCCCGACCGCCCGCAAACGCCTGCTGGACCTGCTGAGCAAAACAAAGCCCAAAGGGACATTGCTGCTTAGTGGCGATCGGCACATGGCTGAAGTGTCGAAACTAGCGATACCGAACCTGGGATATGCTTTATACGACATCACCAGCAGTGGCCTAACCCACGTTTCGGCTCCGCACGACGAACCCAACCGGTACCGGGTCGGTAAGATCGTCTCCGAGCTGAACTACGGCCTGATCACCATCGACTGGAAGGCAAAGCCATTGACGGCGACGGTTCGGATCAAGGGCGACAACCAGGCGACCTATTTGACACAGGTCATCAGTTTCTAAAGTAAATACAGGAGCAACGGTAGCTATTTACCCAATTGGGCAGTTTACCCAATTGGGCAGTGTGGTTAATCTGGGTCTACCTGTCTGGGCCATACCGAAAGTTATACCGAGTTAAACCCGCAAAAGCTTATTTTCAGCCTTGTTTTCGCTTGCCAACCACAATCTTCGTCATCCCCCAGGGAAGCCAGGTTTCTACTTTATGCTCCTGAAAGAGGTTATACTCGGGCAACACGCTCGCTCCTAGTACGTACGTATCTCCGTGCACCCACCACCAGCTTTTATCGGGGCTGGCCTTGTAGTGGCTATCGTATAAATACCAGCCGTTAAACTCAAATCCCCCGTCGATTGCGGTAGGTGGTACCCCGGCTTTCATCATGGCATGCAGGGTTTGCCAGCGTACCCGATTCCAGGCCATATAATCGTGGGTGGCGCTGACGCTGAAAACCGCGTAAATTACGTAGAGGCTAACGGAGAGATACAGGAATGGGCGCAGGGGTCGGGCGGTCTGAAGGCCGCCGATTTCCTGTTGCACAATGTGTATCAGAACAAGCGCCAGTACGATCAGTAATAACAGGTAGCGGTCGAATAATCCCTGTAAGCTTAGCGGGAAAAAATAAATGCCCGCCATCGACAGCATCAGGATAGCGATGGTTCGCTGTGGCGTACTTAGCGGCCAGCGAAGTACGTACTGAACGGACTTAACCAGGTAAAACAGGAGTCCGATGCTACCCAGCAAACTACAGACCGTCAGACCGATCATGAGCAGGTGCAGAAATTCGGGTAAGGGAAAGCCGTACAAATGAAAGTAAATATCCCTTACCAGGACGGGACCCATGCCGAACGCCGTTAACGTATTCCACCAGATGGGCATGTTCATGCCATCGAACATGAATTGCCAGATGCTCAATATAATAACGGTCAGTATGCCCCATAGCCAACGATTCGCGCGAAAAGTCGTCCAGCTACGGTTGGTGATCAGCAGCAGGAAATAAGGAAACAGAAAGGCTCCTAAATACATTAGCGCAATAAAGGCATTACCGATAAAATCCTGAATATGATGCAGTTTATAAAAACTCAGATGGGCAAAATTGTTCGCCTGAGCATTGTACACGTGTCCGGTTCCTTCGAGTACGTGTTCTAGCCATTTCTGATAAAGTGCCTGGATGCCTACTCCTGTCAGGGCGCTGAAGAAAGCGACCACCAGACCTTTTATAGAAAAATTCTTACGGACAGCGTAAGCGATACCAGTTCCTACGAACAGCACAATACCAAACTGACGAATTAACAGCGCAACAGCCGCCAGCAGCAGGCCAATCAGAATCGGACGATCCGTATTGTTTTTCAAGCCAACAACCAGATACGACAACGACCAGACCGCCAGTGCGTAGAAGGGCACATCGGTCATGAACGAGGCCGACATATTCAGGTACATTGGGCACACCATAATGAGTAGCGTACCCATCCAGGCCTTTTGACGATCCTCGGTTGCTTTTTCGAGCAGTTGGTAGGTTCCCCACAAGCCAAAAAGCCCGGCTACCAAAGTCGACAGGCGAAGGGCCGTAAACGAAAATCCGAACGGTAGACAAAACAAAGCGCCCCACCCGATCTGAACAATAAGATTGACGGCCGTCCAGCTGGAAAAGTGAAATGTTCCTGTTTCGACAAGTACTTTTACCGACTGTGCATAGGCCCAATCATCATTTGTCGGAAATTCGCCAACTGGATTTATCAATATCGCCAGGCATATCCAAACCAGCGAAACAACGACTAATTGATTTCTTTTTGTTGATAGAAGCAAGTGGAGATTTACCATAAAGTATGCTTATGTGCCTGATCTTATAAACATATATATATGTTACCGAAGTGTATTAGTATAGATATACAGTAGGCGATACAAATATAGGACGACTGTTAAAAAAGCCAGTCTTTAACTGTCGAAATCATAGAGATGCAAGCTAGTCAGTTACTTAATTTGTCAGCTGTGGGTCCTGACAGGGAATAGCAACCCATCGACAGGAAGACCGGATCGGATAAATAATTGTAGCGACCAGAACCGCTTATTGGCCCGAATGCCATCCTAAAAATAGGGTGCAGGGAAGGTGGGGCATAACCACACCCCCTCCCCTGCACCCTATTTTTACTGACTAAACGCTCGGTTACTTCTATACTTTACCCTTTGTTGATTAACTCCATTACGTCTTCCGAAATACCGGTCATCGAGAAACCGCCGTCGTGGAAAAGATTCTGCATCGTAACCATCCGGGTCAGGTCGGAGAACAGCGTAATGACGTAATCGGCGCACTGATCGGCAGTTGCATTGCCTAGTGGTGCGGTTTTTTCGGCAAAATCATAAAATTTGTCGAAGCCCCCGATACCACCACCCGCCGTAGTTGGGGTTGGCGATTGAGATACAGTATTGATCCGCACCTTATGCGATTTACCATACCGGTAGCCGAAACTCCGGGCAATCGACTCCAGAACGGCTTTCGCGTCGGCCATGTCGGTGTAGAACGGAAAGGTTCGCTGAGCCGCCATGTAGGTCAGTGCAACTACCGATCCCCACTCGCTAATGGCATCGAGCTTGTAAGCGGTCTGCAACATTTTATGGAACGACAGGGCCGAAATATCAATGCTTTGCTTAAACCAGTCGTAGTTCAGGTCCGTATAGGCTTTTCCTTTACGAATGTTGGGGCTCATCCCGATGCTGTGCAGCACAAAGTCGACCTTACCGCCCAGCACCTCCGTCGATTTGGTAAACAGGTTCTCCAGGTCTTCGACTGACGTGGCATCGGCCGGAATGATTTCGGCGTTACATTGTTCGGCCAATTGCCGGATTGCCCCCATACGCATGGCAATCGGTGCGTTGGTCAGTGTAAACGTAGCGCCTTCTTCTTTCGCTTTTAGGGCGACTTTCCAGGCAATTGATTTTTCGTCTAAGGCACCGGAGATGATGCCGCGTTTTCCGTTCAGTAATCCGTAAGCCATAGTAATAATGGAAAATGAGTAATGAATAACGGCTCATGAGAATTGGATAAAATTGGGGCCGCTGCTCATGCGTACTTATTCATCAATTCTGCAAAGTTAGGTTATTTTTTTGGGTGAAGAGTTAATAAAGGCGCTTGTGCCGGCGCCGGAGGTAGTCTTACTATGTTCGTCATAAACTTCTCCGTAGCCTCGTAAACTCCATTGACATCGTCGGATGTGAAATGCGAAGCAATCACATGTGCGCCTGCGTTCGGAAAATCGACCTTCACTTTTTTAGTGACCGGCGTCGCTAACTGGTCGAACATATCCAGCATGGCCGGCACCGACACCACGTTGTCCTGATGGGCTTCGTCTTTGTAATAATAGCCCATAAACACAGGCTGGGTTACGCGCTGAAACAGTTCGGGCGTCATCAGCTGATCGAGCATGGTTTGTAGCGTAATCAGCCCGTTGGTATGATACCGAGGGAGCCAGTACCGCACACGCCCCGGTTTGTCGTACGAATTCACCACATAGTCGCCCCCGAATACCTGGTCGAGAATCTGCTTTCCCCAGGGCTTAGTCACCAGTTTCAGGGCTGGATTGGCTACCGCAATACAGGGTGAGTACAGAATCAGGGCGTCAATTTCGGGGTGATGAGCTGCCAGATACAGCGCCAGCATACCACCTGCCGATGTGCCCATGACAATTACCCGATTGCCCAGCGCCTTTCCAACGGCCAATGCCCGCTCGGCAGACCCGGCATAGTTCGAGGGTGTCAATTCCTTGAACGCGTCCGGCGAATTGATACCGTGCTCAGCGGTTCGGGCCAGATACAGATTACAACCAAAATGTTTCGCCAATTGCTTATGCACCGGATCGCCCTCGGCCCAGCTGGCCGAAAACCCCGGAATATATACGATGCTGAAGGGCGTTTTCACTTTATGCGAACTATCGGCCCAGATAATCCGCGCTTCATTATCCGGCCGCAGATCAGCGTTTCGCTCCGATTCGATAATCCCCTGCTCCATTTTAACCAGGTCCGGATCGAGCGTAATGGGCTCGTTTTTGATGGCGCCAGGATGGGCCGAAGGACCAAGGAGATAACCAACAACCATCACAGCGATCAGCAGACCAGTAATCGCGAAAAACCGTTTCATACGTATTCTTTGATATCCATCCGAATGCGCCAGTCTTTTGGCAGATAATTATTCACCCGACTGCCCACACCTTTCATCCAGCCCAAATTTAACCCATTATACTGCGCTAATAACCAGCCACTAAGCGGCTGTTCGAAAACCAGGTTTTCTTTCTTAAAGTACCGCAGAGCCTCTTCCTTACTCAGGCTTATGGCGGGTAACTGCTGCTGAATGGCCGTACTTAGCGCCAGCGCGTGCGATGGAACAAAATCCTGCCCTTTAAACTGACCCATCTCCAGCCCGAAACCTTTGTTTCGCAGGGCGCTGTCGAGAAACAGAAAGGTTTTCTCCAGGGCTTTGGGCAACGCCATCACGTCGGCGTTCGGTTTTTCCCAGAACGAAAAATCGGCCGGATTTTGCAGCCATTTTACCGCCGACGCCGTCTCCCGCGGGCGCAGAGCCCGGATACTCCGAAACGTTCGGGCGTCCAGTTTCACGGATGCCGTAAAAGCGGTTTTCTGAAAAACGCTGATAAAAAAACCTTCGCCCTCGACCCGGTGCGGATAGCACTGATACCCAACGGTATTGCCCGTTTTTTTTTCAACGATTTTCCAGTCGGCAGGCAACGTCAGCGCGCGGTTCCGAAACCCATTTTCGGTCAGATACCGGACATTCTCCAGGTTTTCGGCGTCGTTATACGTACAGGTGCTGTAGATCAGTATTCCCCCCTCATCCAGCAAAGGGGCAGCTGCGGACAGAATTCGTTTCTGGCGGGCCGAACACAGCAAAACATTCGCTTCCGACCATTCCTGCATCGCATCGGGATCTTTCCGGAACAAGCCCTCCCCCGAACAGGGCGCGTCCACCACGATCACATCGAAAAAACCCGCCAGCTTATCCATATCCTCCGGATCGTGGTTGCTCACCACTACGTTCGGGTAACCCCACTTGTCCAGGTTTTCGCGCAGTACCGACACCCGACTGCGAATAACTTCGTTACAAACCAGCAAACTATCGGGCGACAGGGCCGACGCCAGCAGCGTACTTTTTCCGCCTGGAGCGGCACATAAATCCAGCACCCGCAAAGGCCGCTGCAGATTGACCGTTTGCCTGAGTGCTTCCTGCAGCAGCATCGATGAGGCCTCCTGCACGTAATAGGCGCCGGCCTGAAACAGCGGATCGAGGGTAAAATTAGGTCGTTCGGGCAGGTAAAAGCCATGGGCGCACCAGGGTACTACGGCTAAGCCGGTCGTATCGACAGCCACTTTGCGCGGATTCAGCCGAATACTGACGGGAGTTGGCTGGGTCAGGGATGTCTCGAAGGCAGGAAAATCCGGGCCTAACTGAGCTTGCATCTGCGCCTGAAAGGCCAACGGCAATTCGGTCGGCAGCGGGTTTTGAGGATTCATTCCGCAAAAATACGGAACAGTCGGGCGGTTTTCGCTAAACTTGCACCATGATAGGTGTACAAGACCGGTTCAGGCAGATCAGGACCTTTATTTTCGACGTCGACGGGGTTTTAACCGACGGAAGCGTGAGCGTACTGGCTTCGGGCGAACGGTTTCGTACCGTCTTTATTCGGGATACCTACGCTCTGGAAAAGGCGCTACAAGCTGGTTTTCGGATCGGTATCGTGTCTTCTGCGAACGCAGCGGGCATCCGAGACTGGCTGGCTACGGTGAAGATTACTGATGTGTTTATGGGTGGTCCATCAGATCAGAAACTAAACGCCTACCTTGGCTATGTAGCCCGCGATAGTCTGAACGAGTCCGAAATTCTGTACATGGGCGACGACCTCCCCGATTATCCGATCCTGAAGCGGCCGGATATACTAAGTACCTGCCCTGCCGATGCCGTCGATGAGATTCAATCGATCTGCGCTTATGTGTCGCCCAAAACCGGCGGCCGGGGTGCCGTTCGTGATGTAATCGAACAGGTACTGAAAGCGCAGGGCAAATGGCAGCTATAGCTTCTGCCAAACTCAGTCAGAAATCACAGAAACTTAAATGAATACCTTAGCCGAACGCGACCAGGCTGTTATCTGGCACCCGTTTACGCAAATGCAGACGGCCCCCCCGCCCATTCCGATCGTGCGGGGAGAGGGGTCGGTTCTGTACGGCGCCGATGGACGAGAATACCTGGACATGATTTCATCGTGGTGGGTAAATCTGCACGGGCACGCGCACCCTTACATCGGTCAGCGCATTTCCGATCAATTGAAGACGCTTGAACACGTCATTTTTGCGGATTTCACGCACCAGCCCGCCGTCGAGTTAGCCGAACGGCTGCTAACGATTTTACCGTCTAACCAGGCGAAGATTTTTTATTCAGACAATGGGTCGACTGCCGTTGAAGTAGCCTTGAAAATGGCGTTTCAGTACTGGCATAACCTCGGCCGACCGCGTCGCAAAATCATCGCTCTGGAAGAGGCCTATCATGGCGATACGTTCGGCGCGATGGCTGTAGGCGGGCGGAGTGCATTTACGGCCCCCTTCGTGCCATTTTTATTCGACGTCGAGTATCTGCCAATACCGGTAGCTTCCCGAAGAGACGATGTACTGAAGCAGGCAGAAAAACTGTTTACCGACGAAGTTGCGGCTTTGATTGTCGAACCATTGGTGCAGGGCGCAGGCGGCATGAATATGTACGGACCAGACATGCTCGATGAACTCTTCCGACTGGCCCGACGTAGCGGTTCGCTCGTGATCGCCGATGAAGTCATGACGGGCTTCGGTCGAACGGGGAAATTATTTGCCTCGGATTACCTGGAAGAGAAACCCGACCTGATGTGTCTGTCGAAAGGCCTCACAGGAGGCACCATGGCCTTGGGGGTGACGGCCTGTACGCAGGCCATTTACGACGCTTTTTTAGCAACTGATAAGCACAAGACGCTCTTCCACGGCCACTCTTTTACGGCGAATCCGATTGCCTGTACAGCCGCCCTGGCCAGCATGGATTTACTACTGACAGATGAAACCCAGGCTAACATCCAGCGCATTGCAGCCCGCCATGCTGAGTTTGTGGATCGATTGGCCACTTATCCGACGGTAAAAACGATCCGCCAGCGAGGTACCCTACTGGCGTTCGATGTCAATGTTGGCGAGCAGACATCGTATTTCAACAATATCCGCGATGAAGCCTATCGGTTTTTGTTGAACCGTGGTGTATTGATGCGTCCTTTAGGCAACGTATTGTATTTAATGCCGCCATATTGTACCACCGATCAGCAGTTAACCTATACCTATCAGCAAATCGAGGCATTACTTACTGGTCTTGACGACTTGACATTTTGATTTTATTCTTTCAACTTTGTTTCTCCCAAGCGGGAGTAGCTCAGTTGGTAGAGCGGCAGCTTCCCAAGCTGCAGGCCGTGGGTTCGAGACCCATTTCCCGCTCAGTGACAATCAGCCAGTTAGATTCTTATCTGACTGGCTGATTTGCTTTCGGGTACAACAAGTACTAAAAAGCTTATCTATAAGTATTTAGCTTGTTTCTTCGCAATTGCCTTTAACTTGATCATAATCAAAAAACTCAATGTCTTTAGCCGTTTCTGTCAGTAAGCTATAGGATAGACAAAAACAAATACTTTTCTCAGCTGTCACTTTCATCACTTTTGCCACGCATCAAGCTTATTTGCCTGGGTGCTGTGCTGGCTATAATTCTTATTCATTTTCAGTGTAAGCACTCCTCCCCTGCTCCCAACAACCCGACGCCCAGCCGTGACGATAACATAGCGAAAGGCAACCCGGATGGGGCCAGAGCCAGCGAGAGCAGCCCGAATGCTTATCTGATTAACCGCTCAACGTACAGTCTAATGTATAAGAAAAGTCCGCTCTTTCAGCTAAAACGGACTTTCTAAACGATACCATTTAGTTTCACTAAGGGATAAGTATGTAACCAAGTATAAATAGTTATGTCTTGACTGATTTTACTTTTCCTGGTGATGTTGCCAGGGAGTAATCCATACCAACTGCTAGCCATGTTAACAAGATATCACTACACAACTGATTAATAGTCTATTACAATTGAATCTTACCACTATCTCTTATGCTAAAAGTACCGATCGATAGAAAAAAAAGGACTACCTAAACAATAAGAAAAAACAGCGAGTTATTCATATGTTCCGATTCTATGCCTGGTTGAATTTACTCAGGGTCAACACAGCTTTATTGAGTGGCTATCATTTTATCACTAACCGATGAACAGTATAATTAATCCTGCTAGCAAAGAGACCCAGGAGGGTACCTTGCCTTCGACCAGCGATCGACAGCGACGCTCAAGCCATCAGATTCGCTCCGGCCAATCTACCTTCGCTTTCAAACCCATCCTCTCCCGAGCTCATCGCTTGCCCTCTTCTTCTCAGCCGACTAAACGGCCTTCCAAAGTCAAGTCCACTTCCAGTCTTCGTTTTTTGCATCCTCCATTGCCAGTTGCTAAGCCACTGCTGCTTTAGGTCACTTTATAAGGTCTTTGTTTCAAGTAGAATGTTTTCTAGCCTAAGGATAGGTGGTTGCTGTAGTGTCTGCAGCGACTATCGATAGTCCTTTCTTCATAAGCTGACGTTTCATCCATCGCCGTATTCGCCTGGATCGGGATGCTGTTGCTCTATAATTTTCTTAACACCCATTCACATATGATCCAGATAATCGACCCCGCTACTGGTTTAGTGAAAATTCCTGGCTATGGTCCCCTCGTACCGCTGGACGCCATCATCCGTTTACAAGGGGAATGCAATTACACCTGGTTGCACCTAAACGCCCCCAAAAAGCAAGTATTACTGGCTAAAAACCTGAAGTGGTTCGAGGAACAGCTACCCGACTTTGTGCGGGTGCATAAATCGGATCTCATCAATCCCCGCTTTGTGCAGCGCTACGATCGCTATAACGCAAAAACCCTGGATGTAACCTTGCCGGGTGAGCATACTATCCGAGTCTCACGCCGTCGTGTTGATCCGGTGCTGCGGAAATTAAAACATCACCAGCCTCAGCTGGGCTAACAAACGTGTATTCCCTAAACTCCTCTTGTGATGAGACAATCGTTGTTGATCATAAGTATGCTGCTGGCTGGGTTGCTGGGATTTGCCAGCTACTGCTGGCTAGTGATTGATTGCTACCTGGACTTCAAGCTAGGGCGCTACGAACAGAAGCCTATGGACACGCTACTAGAAGCGGTGATTTTGCTAGCTTATTGTTACGTAGCGTTTCGGTTTGTTCAGTCCAAAGCTCACCACGGTCCACCATCTGCCCGTCCATCCGCAGGGGTAGCCAAGCTAACTCAGTCGCTGGGCGGGGCAAGTAAGCCGCTCCCTGCTGCCAGGCGCACCAAACGGGGTATTGAATCCATTTTCAGCATGCGTCGCCCGTTTAATTTGGACAAATAATCAGCTTCTGATTGGTTGGTCCCATTCTGAAATCCCACTCACCATTCACGATCCGTTGGCACGGCTTTCTTTCCCCGTGCCAACCATTCTTTTCTTCATTTTATGTCCACTACCATGACATATGCGCTCCTCTGCTAGCTTTTGCCAGTAACAGCTATATTGACCCATTGCGATTACATAGCCAATTGGCAGGCTAATCTGGCTAAGGGGTTAAAAGTGAGCTAAAGCAGCTACAGCATAGTTACTTTTGATGTATTGCCCTTATCTACTAACCGAACTGCTAATCGCTATGGAACCCACTACCCCCCAGAGTATCTTCGAACGCTTCTCTACGGCTGTCACCAAAGCTACGGGCAGTTCAGCGGCTTTTCTGTTGGCCTTTGCTTCGATCATCATCTGGGCCGTTACGGGGCCGATCTTTAATTTTTCCGAAACCTGGCAACTGGTCATTAATACCGGCACGACGATTATTACGTTTCTAATGGTGTTTCTGATTCAAAAAGCGCAGAATAAAGAATCGCTTTCGGTTCAACTGAAGCTCAACGAGCTTATTGCGGCCACCAAAGGGGCCAGCAATCGGCTCGTATCGGTTGAAAATTTAACCGAAGAAGAACTGGCTGTTTTGCAAAAGCATTATCAAACGATGGCGGAGATTACGCAGAAAGCCTCTGATTTGCGAAAATCTCACTCCATAGAGGAAGCGATTAAGGATGCCTCCGAAAAACTGGAAGACGAAGAAAATCTTGGCCATACGCTCTAAGCCTGTTAAGCCTGAATAATCGAACGTTATCCTCCTTGTCGGTAATTCGTTTTAGGCCTGTTCAAGCAAGAGACAGGGGAGCAAGAAGCCACACTTCATCTATGCAGTACTTATGCGCTGGAGGTGACCCGGCGTCGGTACGGCCAGGTCAGACAGGCCATTGAGGCACCTAATCCTGTAGCCTCCTGACCAGCCACCGGAAAATAAAAGTTGTTTTCAGCCTGCCTAGCCTACACTTCCTACATGCTACGCGTACATAGGATAGCTGGGAGCGAAACGAAATTACAGCCAGCTAGCATCACACACACCTCATCAGCGCCGGTTTAAGGCCACGCCGGGGCTGCGAGTGCAAGGCTGCTCGGGTAAGGTAGTGCGATTCCTACCCCAAGAATCCTAGGTCCGGCGCGGGGTCTGAACGGCTTGAACCCATTCCGTTTGCTGACAGCGCGGACACGTATGATGACTTGCCTCAATCTGCTCGATCTGACCGCAAGTCGTACAGGCATACTGTCCCCCTTGACTTAATGAACTGCTTTTTTGGTGGTACAACTTAGGCAGCACCGGTAAACCCGGCTGGACGTCTTCATCAGCGTAGTAAAAAAAACTCAGGTTTCCGTTCGTTTCTAAAATCGCGGTTTGTACCTGCCCCAGGTGCTCAATATTCTGTTGCCGCATCTCGGCAAAAAACTCGTCCTTGGCAAATGTATGCTCTCCCGAGTCCAGGACAAAGACGCCCTCCTCGATGACATAGACCGGATCACCTTCTAACAAGGTTTCGAACTTCTCGTTTCGGGAGGCAATCCAGGTAATGCAACGATAAAACAGCAGAATAGTGGCAAAGACAATCAGGGCGGGTACAATGGCATTATCCGGATTGGCCATCGGATCACCCGCTGCCGAACCCAGACCAATAATAATCGCTACCTCAAAGATGGACAACTGGCTCACCCCTTTTTTGCCCGAGAGCCGTAAGAAAGCCAGAATGACGGAAAACATGATTAAGGTTCGCAGCACAATCTGTACGGCTAAGCTCCAGTCTAAATCAGCCAGGAATACGGTTTTGAGATCGATCATCATAAGAGCGGTAAACTGCATGAAGGAAAGAACTACTGATAAGAAGAACGTGGAAGGTGTGCGTTCGTGTCTAAGCCAAACCCCTTGTGGAACTAACTAAGTTTGATAGAACGTAAAAATAAGCGTCTGCTGAAGCGCTCTACGCTTGCTACAGAGCCTAGCTAAAGGCAAGTGACGGATTTAACGGTCCTTTGTTTCGGTACGAAACGGCAAGCGCTCCCTACACACGGCCTATCCGAAAAACGAAGCCGCGACACCCCAGGTGATATCCTCAGTAAGTAAGCACGATTGGTTTTAAACAATCACCAGGAATCCCGGTAATTCTGATACTGAAGTAGTTGACCGTAGCATTTAAGCCTAAGTCCCCTAATGAGTCTTTTTATCGACTGGTGAACATGGTCGTAGCGAGGTTGTTAATCAGGGAACGAAGCTGAACGGCTATGGACCTTAAGCGAGCAAGCAAACAAGAGTGGACAGCCAAACGGCTGCTGTTGAGCCGCCAGCAACTTGGGCAAATGCAGGCCCAGCTGGCCAGTGCCATCAAGGCCCGCCAGCAGATCGCCTTCCGACATCAGGCCGAATTGACTCAATTGCGGGCGGGCCCCTTTCGCTTCAGCCAGCAAACCGCCCTGCTTCAGCAACACATGCGAGAGTTGATTGCATTGAAAGCGACCACTGCTGACCAGTGCCAGGCCCTGCAAACGCGTCATGAGCAGCAAAATCAGGCCCTGGAACTGACCCGCCCGTAACTAACTGGACTAGCTTGACACCCAGGGCACGCTAGTGGCGCCCGCCCCATTGGCTCATAATCTCTTTATATTCTTAACCAGGAGGAGAGGCCAGGGGTTAGCTGGGTTTAGTACTCAACTATCCACCCCCTTATGAGTAGCGTCCTGCTCGAGGTAACCATTGTCCATCCCCTGGAGGCCCTACGCAAATTCTCCATCTACGCTTCCCTGGAAACGGGCCTGGAGCAGGTCAACCGCCTGGTGGCCCGGGGCGAAGCACTCCGGCAGGTTCAGCTCATGGACCAGGGGCGTTACCTGAACTTACCGCTGGAGGCCTTTGATGGTCAGTCCCTGGCTGGCCCGCTCCGGCAGCTTCAGGCCCAATGGCAGGCGCTCTTACGACCACTTGAAGCCAGTAAGTCTTCTTCTACAGGGCTGATACAGGGCATACAGCACCGTGTGGAGCTTTATGCCCACTTATGTGATCAGTATCGCCGGCGGGTGGAGCGGTTGAGGATGAATCTGGTCCGAGCCCAGGAGGACGGTCGGGCGGTAGCCCAGAAGGTGGGATTGATCCCCCACTTCGAAGAGCAACTCCGCCAGCAAGAGGGGCATTTACTCCAGGCCCAATGGCTTCATCAGCAAGCGGCCCAGCGGCTGGCCGTGTTAAGGCCTAAGCCCTGATGGACGGGAGGCCACCGGGGCTGACTGTACGATGCTGGTTATGATTAATCGATGATTGAAGTTGGCTCAGTTGACCCGCGGATTAAACCTATGGGGTAGGTTTGTTTCTAAACTCAGATTTCCATTCCATAAACATTGAAATCTGTATAGGCATGAAACATCAACCAATCATACTCCTAATGGGAGTAGGGTTTCTGGTTTGCTTCACGGGCTTCTGCTATGCGCTCCTGGACTGGGAGCAGGATCTGCATGCCGGGGTCTACCAACGAGACCATTTTGAAGCGTTTTATGAAACGGCAGCTCTTATCCTCTATATCATCCTGTCACTACGTTTTTTGGGCCGGAGTTTAAAGAACTTTTAACGATTAACAGACCTACTATTGATCTCTCATTTATCCCCGAGTAAGTCGGTAAAGTTGGTAAGCGAGTAAGCACTTGGCTTTATAGAGCTACCCAAGGGGCCCGAATTACAGGCGTGTTATGTTTAGCGTTCCGTCAGTAACGGTAATTGCATTGGCAGAGCTATTTCTGAGCTGAAGTTGGGATCCCGCATCTAAGAACACAGTGACATTATTGGTTAGCAAAGTATTTTGGCTGCCATTAGCAGCCAGTGAACTACTTACTGGCAGAAACGATCCATCTCTATACAGCGTTACCCGGTCTTGACTGCCCTGCACAGCCACTGAATAGGCGATGATGTCCAAACCTGGTTTGGTGGACATGTAGGTATCTCTAAATAGATTAAACGTAATGTCTGGTGAAGCGATACCGCTGGAATTGAAGCGTACACTGTTTCCAGGAGGTACGGTGTTTACGAAGGCTTTGGCAACGACATAACTGGGCGTGGTTGCTTCTAAAAGGGCCGCGCTGAGCGGAGCCGTAGCGGCCGCGATGGCTTCGCTCTGTTGCTGTTCCGTAACTAGTCGTTGCCGGCTTCCCTGGATATAGAGAAGTAGCCGGCTGGTGATTCCGTTCGATAAACCAGTAAGCCCTCAACGGCAGCGGTGACAGCTGTGGTGCTGATTAGCTCAGGGACGAGCATCCCTTTATTAGTCGAAACGATATCGAGTTGAGCCGATGGGTCGGGCGTGGTGGTGCCAATGCCCACCTGAGCGTAAGTTGCTAAGGTGAGCAGTAGAGATAAGCCGGTCAGTAAGTGCGCTTTCATACGGGTAAGGTTTCGTCTATAGCTCTCGTAAAGCACCCGATGAAGTAAACGATACTTCGTGAACGGCAATAGACAAAAGCAGGTATTAAGTAACTTACGCACTTAGTCAGAGGCCAATAAGGAGTCATAGCTACAAAATAACTGAGCCAGACCACATGTCCGGCTCAGTTATTAACTCATCGAACACAACCCTCAGGTGTCGTCGCCTGCCTTGACTATGTTCAAGTAGGGCATTATGGTACTACAAATAGGCCGACCATCCTTGGGTGTAACCTTTTATAAAAATGAATTAAACACTGTTGCTATTACTGATTCTATTGGCTTCCTATTTAGTCCGCGCTGGCGGGCTAGGTGGTTAAGTTAAGATAGAATGCAAAAAGCCTGGCTTCGCTGAGGCCAGGCTTTTTATCTGGTTCCGCTTACTGTAACCAGAGCCTATCTACCCTACACCGGTTATTTCCCCAGCATTCCTGTTACCGTTAGGCACAAAAAAAGGAGTCACACAACAACCGATTCGTCTATAGGGTACTACCTAAGCAAGTACAGCTTACGAAGTATGTACCGGAGCCCCAGGACGCAGTAAACAACCAGTACGGATGTTTCTAAAAAAGCCTCCCCTGGTGGGTGGTATACAGCCCGGTTCGACAATCCTGCACCTAATCAATAAGCGCCTAGCAATAAATAGCAAAACAGTTTAGTAGACTTACTCCCAAAAGGGCGAGTAATCATTGAGGCTTCATCCTGTCTGTCTAAATGATGCGTCCTGGGTCGCTAAGCACAGCTTACGAGGAACGACTTACTGTTGAAAATACTCGATCTTGTCGGCATCGGTGTTGTTCGCCAGATTGTCCTCCCCACCCCCTGCCACTGTGGCGCTCAGACTGATCATCCCATCTGTACCAGTTGGGCTCAGCACTCCACGCAGTCCTACCGAGCGAACATCACCGCCGGTCATAGGCTGAGAAGTGCTCAGCTGATAGTAGCCCGGCTGAGTGGCATCGAAGCTCCAGGCGCTGTTCTGCACCGACCGACCGCCCACGCTACTCAGGCTGTTGTCGAAGGAAAGGGCCACTTTGGCATCTTTAGTGATGCGCACGGTTAGGGGCGCCGTGGTCGGGGCGATGTTGATCTCGAAGACATCCACCACCAGACTCAGGGTAGTTGCTCCATCGACTTGTACGGTGCGGGCATAGACCACCGGGGTCAGATCGGTATTTAAGCCCAATTCATAAGCCCCCATGTCGATGGTGCCGTTCTGAATCCGCACATTGCCCCCCAGATCGGTGGGAGGGCCACCCGCTGCGGTGTAGCTTAGACTATTGCCTGCGTTGATAGCGGGGGAGTTAATGGCTAACTGGGTAGTGGCGGTGCTGGCAAAGGGGGAGGTAGTGGTCGTCAGGTTACCCGGTCCGCTGGTATAGTCCGTTACACCGGGCTCGAAGAGACTGTAGCTGGCTGTCAGGGTAGCAGAACTGACATTAACAATCGTGTTGGCTCCATTACCAAACAACACACAGTTCGTAAACGTAGTTGTGGAGCTCGAAGCGTTTTCGATAACCCCGCCCCGGGTAGTAGCCGAGTTGCCCTGAAACGAGCAGTTGATTAGGTTAGGCCTACAGCCGAGGTTGGTACTCATCGCTCCGCCATTCGTAGCAAAGTTGTTGACGAACGAACAGTTGACCAGCGTCGGGCTGCCACCCTGAAGGCTGACGGCACCTCCATAGCCTGCTGAGTTGCCCTGAAATGTGCAGTTGGTCAGTACAGCGCTCCCTCCCATGATGATGCCCCCACCACTACCAAACGTGCCGAAGCTAGCCGAGTTACCCTGAAATGTGCAGTTAGTCAGCACCGGACTACCTCCATTGATGAACACTCCTCCCCCCTGAATACCGCCTACGTTGGCCACAAACAGGCAGTTGACCAACATCGGACTGCCGCCATTGATGAAAATACCCGCCCCACCCAAAGCGTAGTTGCCCTGAAAGACGCAATTGCGTAGCGTCGGGCTGCTCGTGCCGTTAATACGCATTCCACCCCCTAAAGCACTAATATTACCACTAACATTGGAATTGCCTCCCGTAATGACAAAGCCATCCAACTCGGCCGTACTGGTCAGCCCGGTGGGATTATTGACAACTTGAATGCTATTATTGGCCAGCGTACCATCCGCGTCAATATCCCCCGACAGGATGGTAGTAAAACTGTCTGGGTTGCGCTGAGCCAGGCCGGGATCGCCCGTTGGGGCAAAGCCTCCATAGATAGCTACCCCGTTTTTCATACTAAAACTAATGGACCGATCCGTGGTCGTGGTGGGCTTGTATGTACCCCCGGCTACCCAGACCTGCTGAACGCCCTCGGCATTGATCATGGCCTGTAAATCCCCCGAGGCTAAAGCCCAACTACTACCGTCCCCACTGCCATCTGCCTTGACGTAGCGAATGGGCTGGGTGACGACCAGATTAAATGCCGTGGAGGTGACACTATTACAGTCCGTGATCACCACTGAATAATTGCCCGCCTGAGATAGCTGCACATTGGACAGCGTTAGTGTAGCGCTGGTCTGTCCGGCTACGGCATTAGCCAGACTATTGTGATACCACTGGTAGCTGAAGGGTGCCGTACCGCTGACCGACACGCTGGCCGTCACGGTGGCGCCTACGGCTACCGTTGACGCGGCTACGGGCTGGGAGGTGATACCAATAACCGGTCCCTGAAGCAGCACAGATACATTGTTACTGCCCTGATTGGCAGTCATAATGTCGAGCCGATCATCCCCATTCACATCCGCCACGGCCACCGAGGTGGGACCAAGGCCCACGGGGAAATTCGTAGCCGTTCCAAAGCTACCTGTACCATCGCCTAATAAGATGGAGACATAAGCCGTCACACCCTCACCGTTATTACTGCTAAAAACCAGGTCTACTTTACCATCCCTATTGACGTCATTCACCGTCAGGCTCCAGGGGATAATATTCAAATCCCCTGGGTCAAGAGGAGTCGCCTGTCCAAAGCTACCGGTGCCGGTGCCTAACAGGACGGATCTACTAGTAATAAGGTCGGGCTTCCCATCTTCATTCACATCCGCTATCGCCACCAAAAATGAGGCTGCGGCTAAGGGAAAAGCGGTAGCCACTCCAAAGCTGCCCGTACCGGTGCCCAAAAGCACAAATAACCTGCCACTGTAGGCATTTGCGACAATAATATCGACGTTACCGTCCCCGTTCACATCGGCGACGGGTACCGATCGGCTACCAGCGTTGACGGGGGCCTGGCTACCCGTTGGGTAGAGCGCAGGAGCTCCAAAGCTACCAGTTCCTGTACCCAGTAGCACCGACACACTGCCGAATGCGGTGTTGGCGGTAATAATGTCAAGGTTGCCATCCTTGTTCACATCTGCCACCGTCATCGAGTAGGCAGCAGCGCCCACGGGAAAGCTAGTCACTACGCCAAAACTACCCGTGCCCGTACCTAACAGCACCGATACAGTACTGCTGAATGGGGCATTGGCAGTCATAATGTCGAGCCAACCATCCCCATTCACATCTGCCACGGCCACCGAGGTGGGACCACTGCCCGTAGGGAAATTAGCTGCCGCCCCAAAACTGCTCGTGCCCAGGCCCAGACTCACGGAGACGTTGTTAGTGCCCCGATTGGCGGTAATAACATCGGGTTTACCATCGTTGTTGATGTCGGCTACCGCTATTGAGGTGGGCACACTACCCACTGGAAAGGTGGTCTGGCCAAAACAGTTGCTGTAGGCGACCACCTGCTGATCGAGCAGTGCTGATAACGCGTTACTATCAGTTGTATTACCTGCGATGATGCCGGCTTTACCATCGTCGTTGACATCCGACACGGCTACTGCGTAGGGACTAGTCCCCACTGGGAACATGATCTGAGGGCTGAAACTTTGCCCCCGACTGGGGGCGGACAACAACAGAAGGAGTAGTAGCAGCCACACACCGGTCAAAAAGCGAATCGAAGTGGAAACATGCTTAACGGGGTGAAAATGGGCTAAAGGAGAAGGTTGGGGAGATCCCGGAGAAACCTGACCCGTAGTTGGTAGGCGTGTAGGCATAGAGGAAGGTGGTTAGAAAAGAGAACGTAACGTTACAGCGTCACTATTAACACATTTGGCTATAATCGAAGTACTTACGAAAATTTAAATAACTTGGATGAGTCATTTTAGTCTTTACAGAAATAAAAAGTAACCTATTTCTTTATCCTGTAGGCAGGATAAAGAATAAAAAAAGCTTCGACGAACGCCGGAGCTTTACTACTTACCTGGTCATTTACTCTTCGTCCAGTGCTGTTCTACTACAATATGCTAGTCTGACATTTCCCAAGCTACAGGCTGTGGGTTCGAGACCCATTTCCGCTCATTTTTAAGCCACTTACAACTAGTGTGAGTGGCTTTTTAGTAAATTATTAAATGCTGATTTGCATGTCGAATTTGTCGCCTAACGCTTCTCTCTTAGCAACGGATCTACATAACAACTTGATTGAATAGAAAATTATACTTTTCTAGGTGGTAAATGCCGTTGCAGATAGGCAAAACTTCACTGTTGTCTATCTAGACCCAATGACCGCAAATCAAATCGTTCGCTTCAATTATTATGCAGACGATGCGCCCAGCTTTGGGACAGTAACTATACCTGATTCGGTTACAAAGCTCGCAGGGCGTTCAGGTTGGGCAGGTTTTATATACTTACTAATATGAATTACTCAAGCCCTACCTGTCAACATGGATCCATTAGCAAAGAATAAAGTCGAAGCATGCCCATTCGCTGGTCAGATTTATTAAAGGGCGGTTTTGGGAACTCCGATTCTGCCATTCGGATGTATCGCATCAAAACTACGTTCTATTTTGGGCAGGCGTTTGGGGAGCGTGCTGCGCAGACTCTGCGGTTTGGCCACAATGCGTGCTCCGGTCCAGGTCGAAGCAATCACCATACCCGCAGCGACCAAAATAATATCTTTAATGATGTATTGCGCGGCCAACGTTGGTGCGTGAAGCGGGGCCGGGAACAGTTCACCCGGAAAGATGAGCAAGGGAGACATGGCGCCAATCATCTGAGCAGCCATTAACCATACACCCACTCGCAGAAACCGGCCTGTTAGAAAGCAAATACCAATAATACATTCCAGGCCAGCAACAAAATCAATCGCGTGATGCTTTACCAGCATGCCAAAGGTGAGCACGGTCGTGGTTCGGGTGGCCAAGTCCTCGATGGGACTGATTCCAGGGAAAAACTTTAACACGCCAAACCCAAGAAAAACTATGCCCATGCCCAGGCGCAATAGCGCTATACTGTTGGCTACTAACCAGGCGTTGAGTTTGGTATCTAACTGATCGAACCGGTCAACTAAGTGCAGGATAAATTTCATAACGTTAAGTGTTTGCGTCAACTCTACATACGTAAGAATGAGGTCGATAAGATTTATAGGCCCTGCAGGGTACTGCCTTTCTGCTTTATGATTGCCTATTGGTACCTAATGCAGGGAGGAAGTAATCGAACCGGGACTTTTTCGACCTTAGCCTTACTTAGACAGCCCTTTATATTTGAGGATAGGGCAAGCAAGTAGGAACGTACCAGGTTATATGGGTAAAACAGCCGGGATACCGCGCCACTATCTCCGGACGACCGTTGTCAGTCCAATTATCGCTAGCTCAGTACTGAACTATCCCAGGTGAGTCTTCCCAGGAACGGCCAGAGAGAATTCTGCTCGCTGATTTTTCAACGAATCGGTTACCTTTTCTGAGCACATACCAGAAAAGGGCAAAATAAATAAACGAAATCGCTACTAATGAAGCGCTGCTTACTCATCTAAACATAACGTTTTGTGAGTTAGACGATATGTAATGAAAAAAGCAGCTCTTCGTGACTCTTAGACTTTCTTACATTACTAGCCTGGCGATTAGCGGCTTGCAGCTTAGTTACCAATGAGGCTTATATGAATAGACTCATTGTTTTCTTATCTTTACTGGAAGCGATAGAAAGTGAACGATGGATACAGCCGTATTGGCCCGGAATCATGTTACTATTTTGGGTTCCGGCACGCAGACTATGTTGTTTGCCCACGGATTTGGCTGTAGTCAACAGATGTGGCGATTTATTACGCCCGCCTTCACCGACAACTACCGGCTCGTTTTATTCGATTATGTGGGCTCGGGTACCTCCCAACTGAGTGCGTATAACTCCGAACGGTACGCCAATCTCAACGGATATGCCCAGGATGTACTCGATATCTGTTCGGCCCTTGAGCTGACCGACGTCATTTTTGTGGGCCATTCGGTCAGTGGCATGATTGGGCTGCTAGCTTCACTGAAAGCACCCGAACGCTTTAGCCGCCTGATTATGATCGGTCCTTCTCCCTGCTATATCAATGACGCAACAGGCTATGTGGGCGGCTTTGATCGCACCGACATTGAGGAACTGCTGCTGACCATGGAGAAGAATTACATTGGCTGGGCAAATTTTTTGGCACCGGTGGTGATCAACGATCCAACCCAACCCGCTTTGACGCAGGAACTGGGCGAGAGCTTTTGCTCCACCGACCCGCTCATTGCCCGACAGTTTGCTCAGGTTACATTTTTATCCGATAACCGGGCCGATTTAGCCAAGTCGATGATCCCGGCACTAATCTTACAAGCTACCCACGATCTGATTGCCCCGCTCGAAGTGGGTGAGTATGTCCATCGACGGCTCCGGAATAGTGAACTGGTTCTGCTCCAGGCGAGTGGACACTGCCCGCACATGAGTGCTCCTCAGGAGACGATACACGCCATGAAGGCCTACCTTCAGGAAGACGCGAACCAACGGGTGCATGGAACTATCCACTAAGCTGCTCAACCAGCTACCGGGCGGTTACGTCTGCTTTTCCGATGAAGGGATCTTGCTGGGAATCAATCAGACGCTGCTAGACCAGTTGGGTTACGAAGCCACGGAGGTAATCGGACAGTCAATTGAACGGCTACTGACAATAGCCAGTCGGATTTTTTACCAGACCCATTTTTATCCGTTACTAAAGCTCCAGGGAAAGGCTGAAGAGATTTTTCTCTCACTGCGCATGAAAACGGGGGAGGCTTTGCCGATCCTGCTGAATGCGGCTACCATTCAGCAGGATGATCTACTTCTTCATCAGTGTATTTGTCTGACGGTTCGTCAGCGCCAACAGTATGAAGAACAGATTCTGGAAGCCAAACGCATCGCCCAGCAGGCCCAGCTTGAAAACACGGAACTGATCGCAGCCAAACAAGCGCTCGAACAGCAACAGCACTTGCTGGATGAGCAGTTGGTCGAACTCCAGCAGAAAAACCAGGAATTCTGGCAATTCGGCAAATTAATCACCCACGATTTGCAGGAGCCGCTGCGAAAAATCACCCTACTGGCCGATGCCCTACAGCAGGAAGCCAATGGGAGCCTGGTACTCGATGAGGGTAAATTACTGGGTCGAATCATCGACGCCAGTCAACGGATGCGGGAACTGATCCGACGACTGCGCGACTACATGCTGCTAGAAGCCATTCAGTATACGAACCATCCGGCCGACATTGCGTCACTGGTCGTTGACGCCAAAGAGCTGGTCAGTCAGCAACGGGCCACGACCGATATTCAACTCGCTATCCAGGACTTGCCCCCCATTGACGGAGATCGGGGACAGCTCCTGGAATTGTTTTTCCAACTGATCGACAATTCCGTCCGATTCCGTCATCACCCCATTCAAGGATCGGTCGAAATTACCATCACGGGCCAGCTCGTTGATTTCAATCGGTACCGGGCCTCCCCAGGCAAATATCATTACCAGCCCTTTGTTCAGATCACGTATACCGATAACGGGCCGGGTATACAAACCGAGCTAGGTGAAAAAGTTTTCCAGATTCATAAAAAGCCCGGCACTGGGCTAACTGGACTGGGGTTTGGACTCGCTATCTGCCAAAAGGTAGTTGGTAATCACGGGGGGACCATTTCACTAAACCCAGCCAGCAAACGGGGGGCTCAGTTCATCATCCTATTACCCGTTCAGCGTATAACCTGATCTGTGCAGCGTAATGCCTGCAACAGACGATTAGTATCCAAGACCAGGCTCCCGAAGAAGGTAAATTCATCCGTAAACGACGTACTTTCGACCACAACATGGCTTCTTGAAGTTCCGATTTACCTGTATACTTCTGCCTTTCATACCAAGCCTGACGGCTTTTCCCAAACACGCCCTCGCCCAGTTTGGCTACGGCAGATGAGTTACAGAGGTGATCACGTGTTTTAGCCAGCACTTCCGGTTGTAAGGGTACCTAAGAAGATGTCCTTCTCCGAGGCTAACTGCTATTACATTCGACTTTCAGCCCCCGGGTAATCCAGTTGCTTTGACACAGCGGTAAATTGCCTAAAGCCTAATTGTTTCTTTAAAAAAAGAAAAAGACCTAAAACATTTTAGATCAATTATTTGCTTAGAGGATACTCAACAACTTTAACTGCAATTTGGTGTATGGCTATTGTTCTAACGCAACTAGAAATTATGCGCCAGTATCGAAACATCCTGGCCAGAAATCCTCAGAATAGGGTAAAGGTAGCAGAAGCAGATGCGCTGATCGCCGAGATCGAAGAAAGACTCCGCTTCGGTGATACTTAGAGAACTATTGTTTGTAGCGCCTAAAGAGGTTCTATCAATGACAGGCACCTACGGAGAAATTTGTAGGTGCCTTTTTGCAGCTGCTCACAAGAGGGTGCCTCATGGTAAACACTCGATAACGTGGATTACTGCGGTCTGGACGATTCGCCGAGAAATGCCAGATAAGAATACATCGGGTGAGCGATGACGAGGTGGATGGGCAGATGTCTATCATTTACCGTTGATAACTGCGGCTGGAATCGAACAGATTTTGCTCGGTGGCAGGCTGTATAAAAGCGACAGCCAGCTCCTCTTGGATGCTGGCTGTCGCTTTTATAGTCGATCCGACTCAGTGATTACCAGAGGCTGGTGGATCAGAAGTTTTTTTCCTTCTGCTCGTATTGACTGGTGGCCAGATTCATTACCTCCTCGATAGCGGCATCGCTTAAGGTAAATCGCTCTTTGGTGACTGACCGAACCGTATCCGGACTATCCTGAGCCTGTAGTTTGACCAGGGCAAACTCGACAGCGGGCTCATAGGTCGAATTCCCTGTAGTTGACTGATTAGTTGATTCCATCGAATGATAACGTTGAGTGCAAGAAAATAACAGCTTTGCCCTAAAATTGTTACAACGAGGGCTGTGTGTTGCGGTCGATTGCTTTTGCCGAAACTAACTTCCGTAAGCAAAGGAGTCCCCCAACTGCCTTCGCCCCCATATTTACCCACGAACATTTACGTAAACTGATGGATAACGAAAGCGTCAAACAGGATCTGTACCAGGTCATACACGAATTTGTAGCCCTGAATCAGGCGGCAACGAACGATACGATCACCGCCCTCTTTACCTCTATCCGTGTTTTTACGGATGAATTACCCGTGTATCCTAATCCCCAGACTACGGCCCAGACATCGGCCTATGAGCTGGCTCATTCAGAGAGCGAAGCGGATCTGATGCTTTTTTCAGATGAAGCCGAATTTTCAACGGCCGAGCGAGCTACAGCCCTGGCCCAGTTACAAGCACGGGCAACGGAGATTGAACGCCTGCTACGGTCCGATCCTGTCTCCTCAGCGATTTGATCAGCCAAGCTATCATTTCCATCCGTTTGTCGGGCAAACGGAATAAGAATGAAATACACCGGGTTGTATAGCTGCGACTCAACTTAGCGTCGTCGAAGAACAGAGCGCCATTGTCGAAAGAACGGGGTAAGTGAACTCATCGAAAGCACTGACTGTGTATTTTTTGGAGATCGCTGAAGCTACTCACCCACATACTAACCTCCTTCACCATTTGCCGAACAAGGCCGTTGGGTAGACCAAACAGGGAGAGGTGCGGGTGTCGCTTCGCCAGATCGATGGGCAGTTGCGTCTGGTTGTCACCCTCACAGACAGCGGCCCGGTCAGCTCAGGTTTTTGCGAGATAGCCTGACTGATGCGTCTACGAATAGCTCCGCTTTGGCGGGTCGATGCGATACTCACTCGTCGTCTTCGACTTTAGACAACTTCTAAATCAGGGGCCCGAGCCAACAATAGATGAAGAAGACGGTTATTGGATTCGAAACATTCACGTATCATTCAAAATCAATTGTTATGAACTTTTTTTCCAAATCAGTCTTTACGGCGTTCCTGGGTGTGGCTCTTATTTCATCCTGCAGCCGTCCGGTAGCTTATTTACAGCCGACCACTCGCGAACAATTTAAGACCGCTCAGAGCGAGCCAGTTACGGTAACGTCGACGGATCAATCCATCGCAGAAGACAAAGCAGAAAATGGGCTTGCCCCTGCTACTGCCCAGCCGGTCGGCTCGGTACAGCCGATGGCGCAGGCCAAACAGATGATGCGTCAGCTGGACACCTATGTGCGCAATGACAACGCGCTGGTGTCGAATAAAAAACTGACTCGGCGCATGGCAAGCATAAATCAATTTCTTACCAATGCCGAACACCAGTCGACGGTAGCAAACCAGTCGAAAGCTACCCAGAAGACGACCCTGATGCAGCGTCTAATGATCAAAAAGATCAACAGAAATATCAAACATCATTTGTCGCCTGCGTCTCCTGAGCGGGCCATGGCCAAGTCTGTTTTAACGGTCGGGCTGATCATCGGCATCATCGGTCTGATATTTTTACTGCTGAGTGTTGCTCCTCCGCTGGGGCTTATACTGCTGCTCGTTGGTTTAGTGCTTGTCCTGGTAGATTTGATTCGATAACAAGTCAGCACGTTTGCCGAAAGGAGAATGTGGTAAGTTGACCGCTCAAGAGCCTGGATTTGATCCAGGCTTTTTTGTTGCTGCGCTTCACAAACTCGCTCACTTTTCGAAAGCCTAAACGGCTTTAGTGAATCAGATCAAACTAAACGGCGATAAAACAGTAGCTATTACCAGTAACGTAGACTATTGATTCGGTATGGCCAGCAATAACATTCGGGTTGGTACCTGTGGATTTAACGGCTCTAAAGCTAAGTATGCCCAGCGTTTTGGCTGCGTCGAGGTACAGCAAACTTTTTATCAACCGCCCGGATTACCTACCCTTGAGCGCTGGCGATCACAGATGCCGGCTGATTTTGAATTTGTTCTCAAGGCCTGGCAGCTCATTACACACCAGGCCAAAAGCCCAACCTACAAGCGGTTACGAGCCCCTCTTTCCGACCAGGATAAGGCAGAAGCTGGCTTTTTTAAACCGACCGCTATTGTCGATCAGGCCTGGGCGCTTACCCTGGCGTGCGCCAGAGCCTTGAAAGCAAAAACCATTTTATTCCAGTGCCCGGCCAGCTTTACTCAAACCCCGGCGCATATTGACAACCTGGTCAATTTCTTTCGTCGCATCGAGCGCACGGACCTGGTCTTGTGCTGGGAGCCGCGTGGCCACTGGGACAAAGAGCTAATCAAAGAGCTATGCGAGGATTTAGCCCTTTGGCATGTGGTCGATCCGTTTGCGGATTCAACGGTCACACCGGAGCAATGTTACTTCAGACTCCATGGCCGGAACGGCTGGCGGTATGAATACGAGCAGCAGGAGCTGACCGACTTACTGGAACTGCTAACGCCAAACAAGCCTGCTTATGTTTTCTTTAACAACATCCACATGACGCAAGATGCCCTGCGGTTTCAGAAGTTGCTCGAAGCGGCCTCATTATCGGGCCAGGAGTGACCAAACTGAAAAAAATTATAGTTCAGCAAATGCTTAATAGCCCAAATTCTGATACATACCGGTCGGATTCAATTTGAATTCGTTGAAAGGAATGGGATAATAAAAAACCTTCGTCCCAAAGTTGGAGCGCTGAGCTACTCCAAAGTCGGCTTGGCTTTTGGTTTTGAACTAAGCTACCTATTCGTCCGGGGTAAAAAACCGCGACAGGTCGAACCAGCGCTGGTTTTCGAAAGCCAGTTCAACGCACTGTTCGTGCAGGATAGCCAGCTTGAGGGTCGGATACTTGGCACTGTAGGCAGGGTTGGTTTTGGCAACGGAATAAAGCGGCCGTTTCGCCCGCTCACGCACCTGGTCCAGAAAGCCAATAGCCGTGCCCTCGTCGCCCAGGTAAAGATTGACTTCGGCCAGCATCAGCAGCGAATCGAGGGTCATGGAAGACGTCAGAGCAGCGCAGGCGATAAGCCTGTCAAAGAAAATACCCCAGCCGGGCAAGCTGTTACGATGAGTATTGTCTTGATCATTCGTTTATTGAGGAAGTCCGAAAAAAACACAAAGGAGGCTTCCGGCCATAACCCCAGTTTTATTCCAGTGTTTCCATACGGTTACCTTTTGCAACAGAGGAACATTGTTCGCGTTTGACCACAGGGTCTGCCACCAGATGACGGCTCTATAAGAGTGGTCTATTTCTAAATTAGCGCTGTTTTCACGCTATCTTAAACTTTCTGATAATCTTTACGTTGAAGCAGGTAAGGTAAGCAGGTTTATGAAGTCGATTGTTGCTTTTTTGCTGGCCATACAGGTACTGGGAAGTAGTTTACTTCCGGGCTTTGGCATCGACCAGTCGGCCAAACTGGTCGATCTGGTGCAGCATTTTCAGCAGCATCGGCAAACCGAACCGGACCTGAGTTTCCTGGATTTTATGGTGATGCACTACGGCGCCAATTCGGAGCATCAAAAGCATCCCAACCACAGTCACCACAACCTGCCCGCGGTTGGGCACGCGGCTCCGGCGTTTACCGCCCCTTCGGTAGCTCTGCTCGCATTTGCTGCTCTTTCCGTGTTGTTGCTGGCGAAAACCGCCTGTTTTCGCTACGCGAATCTGTACTCGTTCGTCGGCGTATCGTCGCTGATCAATCCGCCCCGACGCTAGCGGCCGCGTACCTGCAGGGCGCATTGTATCCCTACAATTCCGTTTCCTGGCTTTTTTCCGTGTATTTTCTGGTCTTTCGTGCGTAATCCGCCCATCTGGCTGTATGCCGCAGTTGTCCAGACACTTCTGTCCGTCGGCCCCCTTCCGTCGTTCAGAGCCTGCACACTTTGTTTTCACAACTAACTTCTGGCTGACTTATCGTACCCCGTCGCGATGCTGAACGCTATCATTCATTTTTCAATCCATAATAAATTAATCATTGGCCTGTTTACCCTGGCCCTGGTCGGCTGGGGCGTCTGGTCGGCTTCACAGCTGCCAATCGATGCGGTGCCCGACATTACCAACAACCAGGTGCAGGTCATTACCAGCAGCCCCTCGCTGGCGGCCGAAGACATCGAACGGCTGGTCACGTTTCCCATCGAAGTGGGCCTGTCGAACATTCCGGGTCTGACCGAAATCCGCTCGTTTTCCCGCTTCGGCCTGTCTATCGTGACGGTGGTCTTTACCGACGCCACCGATGTATACTGGGCCCGCCAGCAGATCAGCGAGCGGCTACAGAACGTGACGGGGCAGATTCCTCCGGGTGTGGGTACGCCCGTTATGGCTCCCGTAACGACGGGGCTCGGTGAGATTTTCCAGTATACGGTCGTTCCGAAAAAAGGTTACGAAAACCGCTACTCACTCACCGACCTGCGCACCATTCAGGACTGGACCATCCGGCGGGCGCTGCTGGGTACGCCCGGCGTGGCCGATGTGAGTGGGTTTGGGGGTCTGTTGAAGCAGTACGAAATCGCTGTCGATCCCGACCGGCTGCGGAGCGTCGGCATTACCATCACGGACCTGCTCACGGCCCTTCAGCAAAACAATCAGAACACGGGGGGCGCTTATATCGACAAAAAGCCGAATGCATTTTTCATCCGTTCCGACGGTCTGATTCGATCTACCAACGACATTGCCGACATCGTCGTTCGCCTGAACGACCAGGGGCTACCCGTGCGGGTACGCGATGTAGCGCAGGTACAGATCGGGGCAGCGGTGCGCTACGGAGCCGTTACCCGCAACGGACAGGGCGAAACGGTGGGCGCGGTGGTGATGATGATCAAAGGCGAAAACTCATCGGCCGTCATCAAGCGGGTCAAGGAAAAAATTGCCCAGATTCAGCAGACGCTGCCCCCCGGTGTGCAGATCGTTCCGTTTCTGGACCGCACGAAGATGGTGAATAGCGCCATCGGTACGGTCGAACGAAACCTGCTGGAAGGCGCCACGATTGTCATCGTGGTGCTGGTGCTGCTGCTGGGTAATTTCCGGGCCGGTTTTGTCGTGGCCTCCGTTATCCCCCTGGCCCTGCTCTTTGCAATCTCGATGATGAACCTCTTCGGCGTATCGGGGAATCTGATGAGCCTGGGCGCCATCGACTTCGGGTTGATCGTCGACGGCGCCGTTATTATTGTCGAAGCGACGCTGCATCACATTACACTTCGCAACAAAGACAAAACCCTTACTCAGGCCGAAATGGACGACGAAGTCTACCAATCGGCGGGACGCATTCGCTCATCGGCGGCTTTTGGCGAAATCATCATTCTGATCGTATACCTGCCCATTCTGGCCTTGTCGGGCATCGAAGGAAAAATGTTCCGACCCATGGCGCTAACGGTGGCTTTTGCCATTTTGGGAGCCTTCATCCTCTCGATTACTTACGTACCGATGGTTTCAGCGCTGCTGCTCAGCAAGAAAATCGAGCATAAAGAGTCGTTTTCAGACCGGATCATCAAGCGGATTCATCGCTTTTATGAGCCGCTTTTACTGAGGGCGCTCCAGCATCGGCTGCTGATCCTGAGCGGTGCCGTTGGCCTGTTGGCCGTGGCGGCTTTTCTGTTCTCCCGCATGGGGGGCGAATTCATTCCGCAGCTCGACGAAGGAGACTTTGCTGTCGATACCCGCACACTGACGGGTAGCTCACTCTCCGAAACGGTCGATGCGACGCTGAAGGCCCAAGGGATTCTGCTCAAACAGTTTCCGGAAGTCGAGCAGGTGGTGGGTAAGATTGGCTCCGGCGAAATCCCGACCGATCCGATGCCCATCGAAGCCTCGGACCTGATGGTTATTCTAAAACCGAAAGATGATTGGACGTCGGCCACCACGCGCGACGAACTGGCCGGAAAAATGGCGGAAGCCCTGTCGGTGATTCCGGGCGTAACCTTTGGCTTTCAGCAGCCCGTCCAGATGCGGTTCAACGAACTGATGACCGGTGCACGGCAGGATGTAGCCCTAAAGATTTACGGTGAAGACTTGACGCAACTTACTAAATTGGCTAACCGGGTGGGAAGTTTGATTCGCACGATCGACGGCGCTAAAGATCTGTACATTGAGCAGGTTGGGGGGTTGTCACAAATTCTGATTCGGCTCGATCGGGCGCAGATTGCTAAGTTTGGGCTGAACGTGGCGGATGTAAATCGGATCATCAACACGGCCTTCGCCGGGCAGTCGGCGGGACAGGTATTCGAAGGCGAAAAACGCTTCGACCTGGTGGTTCGGTTAGCCGCCGACAAACGCCAGACTGTCGAGGATATTCAGAATGTGTACGTAGCCGTTCCGGCCAGTACCGCCGGACCCGCGCAACAAATTCCGCTGAGTCAGATTGCCCGGGTCAGTATTCAGGAAGCCCCCAACCAGATTCAGCGGGACGATACGCACCGACGGATCACGCTCGGGTTCAATGTGCGCGGCCGCGACGTCGAAAGTATCGTTGCCGAACTGCAGCAGAAAATAGGTCAGGGAGTTAAATTTCCGCCGGGTTACTCCATCAAATACGGCGGTCAGTTTCAGAACCTGGTCGATGCCAAAAAACGGTTGACCATTGCCGTACCGATTGCCCTCGGCCTGATTTTCGCATTGCTTTTCTTTACGTTCAACTCGGTGCGACAGAGTCTGCTCATTTTCATGGCAATCCCGATGGCGGCTATCGGGGGCGTGTTTGCGCTGTTGATTCGGGGAATGCCGTTCAGTATATCGGCCGGGGTTGGGTTCATCGCGCTGTTTGGGGTCGCCGTGCTCAACGGCATTGTCCTCATCGCCGAATTTAACCGGCTTCGTCACGAAGAAAACCTGACCGACTTGACGGAAATCATCCGCCAGGGGGCCGAGGTCCGGTTACGCCCGGTCATTATGACAGCCCTGGTGGCTTCTTTCGGGTTCATACCGATGGCCATTTCCAACTCAGCTGGTGCCGAAGTGCAGAAGCCGCTGGCAACCGTCGTGATCGGTGGCTTGCTGACCGCTACCCTGCTGACCCTGATCATTCTCCCCATTCTGTATTCCTTATCCGAGCGCAAAGCCGTGGAAAAAGAAGCGAAAGCGGCTAAGTCGACTGGATCGACCGCGTCCGTAAAAATCGCAGGGTTCCTGCTCCTTCTGTCGCTGACAACAAAAAGCTGGGCGCAGGGACCACAACTGGTTACGCTGAATCAGGCACTTCAACAGGCTACGAGCCGGAACGGTCAGTTGCAGACGGCGGTTCTGGGGGTTAGCCAGCAGCAGGCCTTACGCCGGACGGCCTACGACGCCGGGCGTTTGTCGGGTACGCTCATGCTGGGCCAGTACAACAGCCGACGCTTCGACAACAACCTGACGATCACCCAAACCATTCCGAACCCAACGCTCATGCGTCGGCTGGCTCAGTTGAACGACCAGACGGTGAGTGCCCGGCAGGCGGAAGTGGCCGTGACGCAAAACGATGTCCAGTACGGCGTAAAGTCAGCGTATTATGAGCTCAACTACCTATACCAGAAACGTAAACTTTTTCAGCAGCAGGATACCGTTCTGACCGAGTTTGTCAAAGCGGCTACCCTGCGCTTCCGAACCGGCGAAACCGGTAGTCTGGAAAAGGCGACTGCCGAAAGCCAGCTGGCCGATCAGCGGGTGCGGCTGGCACAGAACGAAGCGTCTCTAACCGCCAGCCGGAGCCAGTTACAGACCTTGCTTTATAGCCCGCTTCCGGTTGACGTAACCGCTGATCCATTGCCTAAACTTACGGTCAATGCCGAACTGGATAGTACAGTCTTGGCACGGAATCCGCAGTTGCGGCAGTTACAGGAGCAGATTCGGGTGGCCGAACAGAGCCGGCTCGTGGAGCAGGCCCGGCTGAAACCGGATTTTCTGGTGGGTTTGTTCAGTCAGACGCTCATTGGTAGCCAGCTGATCGATGGACAGGAGCTGTATTTCGGGCCGGGCTACCGCTTCAATGGTGGACAAATCGGTATTACATTTCCGCTGCTGGGCCAGCCTCAGAAAGCCCGGATCAATGCCGCCCGCATTGGCGAACAACTGGCCCAGACGACTCTGAAAAGCCAGCAGTTTACCTTAAATCAGCAACTGAAGCAGGCGGTTCAGCAATATGGCCAATACCAGCAGGCGCTGACCTATTATGAAACCAACGGACTACCTCAGGCGCAGTTGATCCAGACCAACGCCCGGCGCACCTTCAGCAGTGGCGACATTGGGTACGTCGAGTTTTCGCTGGCGCTGCAGCAAGCCTTCACGATCCGGTCGAACTACCTCGACCTGCTCAATCAGTACAACCAATCGGTTCTTTACATCAACTACTTACTGGGCAACCCCTAATTCGACCAATGACATCTCCCATTCATACTTTCTTTCTGCTGACCCTACTGAGTACGATCTTATGTGCCGGCTGTCATTCCTCCGACGGTGAAGGCGACAAGAACAGCACTAACCTCGCCGAAGCGACCCAGGCCAAAAGCGACTCGACCACATCAGGACCGGTCCGGGTGTCGCTCACGCAGGCGCAATACAACGTAGCAGCCATTCAACTCGGGCAACCTACCCTACGCACGCTCAGTACGACGCTGAAAGCAAACGGAACAATCGACGTACCCGCGTCGAACCTGGTTTCGGTTGCCGTACCGTTTGGCGGATACATTCGAAAGATTGATCTGGAACCCGGTATGAAAGTTCGGAAAGGACAGCCACTGGTCGTACTGGAAAACCCCGAATTTATTCAGCTTCAGCAAGATTATCTGGACACGAAAGCCAAACTCGAATTTGCCGATCTCGAATTTACCCGCCAGCAGGAACTAAGTCGCGACAACGTAAATGCGCTGAAGGTGTTCCAGCAGGTGCGCGCCAACCGGCAGAGTCTGCAGGCGCAACTGGCTGGTATGGTTCAGCGGCTGGCTATCCTGCATATCGATCCTGCCAAACTTAGCCCAAGCCAGTTGACCCGCCTGGTCACGGTTCCGTCGCCGGTGTCGGGGTACGTTACGAATGTGCCCGTCAACAACGGTCGGTTCATCAATCCCGCCGACATTCTGGTCGAAATCACCAATGTCGATCACCTGCACGTTCGGCTCAGTATATTCGAAAAAGACATCAGCCGGATTCACTCGGGGCAAATCGTCCGCTTCGGCATGGGGGGCGACCCGACTTACGTGCATCGGGGCGAAATCTTCCTGATTGGGAAATCCATTGCGGCCGACCGGACCATTTCCGTACTCGCGCATCCCGACGGTTATGCTGCCGATTTCATTCCGGGGGGCTATGTATCGGCTCTTATCGATGTAAAAACCCAGCCTCTGCAAACGATTCCTGAAGCGGCCGTAGTCAGTTACGGAGGCAAAGCGCTAGTGTATGTGCTGGAGAAGAAACAGGGTAATCCTGTAACTTATCAGTTTCGTCAGGTAGAAGTAAAAACGGGCGTTCGGGAGAATGGCTACGTAGCCGCGACGCTGCCCAACACTATAAATCCAGTTGTAACGCCGATTGTGTTGAAGGGCGCTTATAGCTTACTGGCCAAACTAAACAACAGCGAAGAAGAATAAATAGAGCCAAGTACCGCAGGAGCTGAGCTCGGCCGCCCTTTCCAGCCTTGTACGGTTCTTGCAAAACCAAATAGATTTGTTTTCAATGGTCATTACTACCTGGGTTATGACCGCTACCTGAACCGGTGAAATTTACGGCGGCAGCGGTAACATTTGTACGCCCGAATTGGCAGGAAAAACAGCAATGAACGAACGACAGCGGCTCGTGGCACTCGTTCAACGGCTAACGAGTCCTTACAGTGAGGACAGCGGACGGCAGACTGCTGACTATCGGGGATAGGCCCCGACTCCGCGCTCGACAACGAGGTATTACTAACCATACTGTAGGTGATTGGTGTAAGTTACGTGCGGTAAATTTGCTCAATTGTGCCTTTTCAGTTGCAATCATGTTTATGTAATTTGCATTAAATAAACTAAACGGTATTCTTATCTCTTTTTATTCATATATTATTGAGAAAAAATAGATTTGCCTTTCCCAATAGCCTTTACAAAAAGGCCTTTAATCTGTCTTCAGTGCTGAATTTCGCATGTTTTATCTGCCTATTGTATCCGAAAAAGTAGCTTCTTTACCAAACTCGTAACTCGTGTAAAAGTCAGCGTGTGCTGAGAAACCGCTTCCACAAACGGACTTTTTCGAATCTCGTAATACGTCAGAGAAGGCTCCTTATTCTGATCGGTTTGTGCCATGCAGAAACAGGCCGTTGTTTATCAAAGACCACTACCCTATAGTCTGCCAGGGTAATTCTGATTCAGGAAAGAACGGATTAAAAATTCATTAATAGATCATTAAAAACATAATAGACTCATAATCGCCTGATTATCCCCGATTGAGCACAAACCTGTTGTTTTGTGACCAGTGTTTTCTACTAACCTCGTCCATGCAACAGTCTCATTTTCTATTAGCTACTACAGCTTTTTCCCTGCTGGCCCTGACCGCCTGCCGCGATCACCGGGCTCCCGACAGTCCCGCCATTACGCTGCAAAACCGATCGGTAACCCCCGTTCTGGCCAAAGTTTTACCCAGTGCCGGTGCTAACATCAACCTGTATTCGCTGTTGAGCAGCGACGATCAACTGGCTCAATCGCCCAATTACGTCTTTGGTGGCTCGGCAGATGGAGCGGGTATCTTCCAGAATCCAGATGGCAATTATACCGTACTGGTCAACAACGAAGATAACTTCGCCGTATCGCGCCTTACCTTCGATCAATCGTTCAAGCCCATCAAAGGGCAGTATATTCTGAACTCCGACGGCGGAACCTGGCGGCTTTGCTCAGCCACGCTGGCAACCCCGATCGAACACGGCTTCGGTCCGGTCTTCCTAACCTGCGGTGAGAGTGGCCAGGAGTCGCGGACGCACGCGCTTCAGGTCGATGCCGACCCGCAGCAGGCCGCCATCTCTCGGGAAGTGCCCGCTTTGGGCCGATGGAGCGCCGAGAATGCCCTGCCCCTACCGAAAACCGCTTATCCGGGCAAAACTGTTATCGTGATCGGCGATGACGATTCCGACGTCAACGGCGGCCAGGTAGCTATGTATCTGACGAACACAGTCGGGGATCTGAATAACGGAGCACTGTATATGCTGAAGCGGACGGATGGCAACCAGAAGGAAATGGACATGACTACCGGCACCAAATACGACGTGGAGTTTGCTAAGATCGAGAACCACAAAAGCCTGACGGGCGCTCAGATCAACGCGAAAGTGAACGATCTGAAAGGCATCAAATTCGGTCGGGTCGAAGACGTCGATTACCGGAAAGGCGGTGGCGCTAACGGACGTGAAGTTTATTTCACCGTGACAGGTCAGAACAATACCGGCGTCAATGCCGATTACTCGCGCTCGAAATATGGTCGCATCTACCGGCTTACGCTCGACGCCAATGATCCGACGAAAGGAAAGCTGGAAGTGGTACTCAATGGAGACGATCGCAACGGTCCGGCTCAGACATTCCAGGACCCGGATAATATCTGCGTAACGACCAATTACGCTTACATCATGGAAGATCCGAACGAATACGGCGACGAGAAACACGATGCCTATGTGTATCAGTATGATCTGAATACCGGAAAACTAACTCCGGTTCTGGTGCTCGATCACCGCCGGGCCGAAGCGGATGCCGCAAAATATAATGTAGGCGGCACTTCGAAATTTGGCTCCTGGGAAAGCAGTGGTATGATCGACGTTTCGGATGTAACGGGTCGCCCGAATACGTTCATGCTGGGCATTCAGGCGCACACCTGGCGGGGCGATAAATACAAAGGTGTCGATGGCGGGTCGGTTCGCAAGGACGAAAATCAGGCCAGCCAGCTCATTCTGATCGAAGGATTACCTCGCTAACCCATTCCACATTTACTCCTGCCTGACCGGATACTATTTCCGGTCAGTTTTTTTATAACCCCTTATGATCTCCGCAGCAAAACAACCAGTTAAACGACCAGTCAATGGGTGGCTGCTCGGACTCGGTATACTGGGCCTGGCCATCGGACTGAGCTGGTACGTCTGGCTACGACCGCAGGTGTCGCCCGCTCAGGTCGTTAAAGCGCAGTTCATGCGCGACATCGACGAACTGGACAGTACGGTGAGCTACTTACAACGGACGATCCGGTCCCGGCAGCCCGCTCCAATCATACAGGCCGCTTTTCGCCGGGCACGGGTGGCTTACAAGCGCGTCGAGTTTCTGTCGGCCTATTACAGCCCGGAAACGACCAAAGCGCTCAACGGGCCAAACATTCCGGAGGTAGACGATGATCTGCGCGTCAACGCACCGGAGGGCTTTCAAGTACTTGAAGAACTGATATTCCCAGCGTTTAGCCGGCAGGATCAGCCGCAAGCGCAGCAACATGCCGCCGTGCTGCGAGCCAATGTTAATCGGTTACGGAAGATTTCGGAAGGAAACGACATAACGGAGAGCCACGTGTTCGATGCCATGCGGCTGGAGATGTTTCGTCTGGTTACGCTCGGCATTACAGGTTTTGATTCGCCCGTAGCCTTTCACTCGCTGCCCGAGGCCATCAGCGTGCTGGAAAGTCTGCACCAGCAGCTACTTCCTTTTCGGCTCACGAGCAATAACGCAGATCTGGACAGCCAGCTCAATCAGGCGTTTACAAAGGCGGTCGATGCCTTGAAGGCAACCGACAAGTTTAACGATTTTGACCGGCTTACTTTCATTAAGCAATACGCCAATCCGCTGAGCGGTCTGCTACTTGACGCCCAGAAGTCACTGACTATTCCGGTTTTCACCGAAAGCAGACTATTGAATCCGGCCGCCCGGACGCTGACCGATCCGAACGCGTTCGACGCCAGTTACTTCGTCAACTTTACCCAGCAGCGGATGACGCCGGAGCGGGTTGCCCTGGGTAAGATGCTTTTCTTCGACCCTATCTTATCGGGTGAAGCGGGCCGTACCTGCGCCACCTGTCATCAGCCGGAACGGGCCTTCACCGACGGCCAGGCGAAAAGTTTAGCTATTGGCTTCGGTGGCCGGCGAATCGCCCGAAACGCCCCTACCCTGGTCAATGCTGCGCTCCAGGCGGTGCAGTTTGCCGATTCCCGGGTTGTATTTCTGGAAGATCAGGCTAGCGACGTTATTCAAAATGCGGAGGAAATGCATGGGTCGCTGCCGGCTGCCGTCAAGGCTCTGAATCAGAACAGCCAGTACCGGCAGTTGTTTGCCAAATCGTATAAAGAAGGGGTAACTGAAGAAAACCTCAAAAATGCCATTGCCAGTTACGTACGCTCGCTGGTAAACCTCGACTCACGGGTCGATCGCTACCTGCGCGGCCAGCCCGTGGCCCTGACGACGGCCGAGAAGCAGGGGTTCAACCTGTTCATGGGCAAGGCCAAATGTGCAACCTGCCATTTTTTTCCCCTCTTTAACGGCACGGTACCTCCGGCTTTTCAGGAGACTGAAAGCGAAGTACTCGGTACGCCTGCCACTGCCACCGAAAACCAGGTCGACCTCGATCTGGGTAAGTTTATCCTGACGAAACGCGAGCCCCACCGGTATGCGTTCAAGACGCCGACGGTTCGGCAAGTAGCGCTGACAGCGCCTTATATGCACAACGGCGTTTACCGAACGCTGGAAGAGGTCGTCGATTTTTATGACCGCGGAGGTGGCAACGGTCTGGGTTTCAAGCTGGAGAATCAGACCCTGCCCTTCGATAAGCTGCAACTAACGCCGGTGGAGAAGCAAGTGTTGGTCGCCTTTATGAAGGCGCTGTAACGAATCGGCTGGTTCGGAAAGCATTTCGACAAAGGTCACTGTTCTGATTAACAACACCTTACCGTTCTTTAGCCAGCGATTAATAGGTAATGCCGAATCTCCGGATTCGGCTGTGCGCTAATTCTCAGCCGAATCCGGAGATTCGGCACTATAGTTAAACCCGGAATCAGCGCTCAGCGAATAGCCGGGCCGGCCGTACAGGCGAGATTGTCGTGACAACCTGGGAAAATCGTTCAATAAGTAGGTTTGGGCCGTTCTGTGAGCCGTGCCACGGCTCATAACACAACCGACTGAACAAGAAAAAAGGGTCAAAGCATCGCTCTGACCCTTTTTGATGATAGCTGTTTGAGACTGATAAAGTCGTGTCTACTTATCGTAGTCAGTAGTTTGCGGGTTGAAGTTTGTCCAGCCTGCCAGCCAGTTCTCCGTGTTGAAGGCACCCCGGTACGGAGCCGACACAAAGAACGGATCGGTTAGTTTGCCGCCCGTAACCGCTTTGGTAGCGTCCAGCAGGGGCGAACCCGACTGGGGCAGGAAGTTGGGAGCAGTCAGGTTGAAGTTCTGGGCGTTCAGCAACAAGGCTGTAATATCGGTTCCGATGATCTGGTTTTTGCGGGATGCCAGGTTGAAATAAGCCTGAGCCGCTGCCGTCGTTACGTCGCCAATGCCTCTGACAACGGTCGTTGAATTCGGAATTTCAGAGTTTCCGAACACGATTCCCTGCAATTCGATACTCCCGTCATTGATGTTCGCCAGCGTCCCATCCGTTGTGCCTTCCAGGCGCAGCCCTTCCGGAAAGCCTGTAAAGACCGAGTTGTAGATACTGATCTTGGTGTTACGACGAACGTGCATAGCCGCCCGGTAAGCGCCCGAACCACCGGCCGTATTGGCGTTGCTGGGTACCCCCGGGTTGAACGCAAAGGCACTGAAGTTGGCAAAGATGGGCGTCGTATAGGGTAAACCAGCCGTAACGGGCACCCCCGGATCGAAGTTGTCCGACTCAAATGCTTCCGAGCCCGACTGGTCGGCAACGTTCGGATCGCGGAGGGCTACGCCAAACTGCAGTCGGCCCGAATAGCCGTAGTCCGTATCGAAGTCATCATCGAAGGTACGCAGAGCGACCAGGTATTTCGCGTTGACCGTACCACCAAACCACTCGAACGCATCGTCGCCACTGTAAGATACCTGAACGTGGTCAATGGTCGTGCCGGAGCCAACCTGATAGCAGGTCAGGCCGTTGATCTCACTGTTCGGCGTAGACGATAAAGCTACCCCCGGAAATTCGATCCGAACGTACTGGAGCGTTCCTGAATTGTCGTTGGCGGTATTCAGATTCGAATCAAACGTACCTTCAATGCCTCCCTCGAACGCACGAGCCGTACCCTGGTTGGCTGGTGCCCGACCGATCAGAACCACCCCACCCCAGTCGCCGTATTTACGCGAACCCGCAGGCTGCGAAGAGGTAAACACAATGGGTGACTGAGCCGTCCCTTTGGCCTCCAGACGCGATCCACGGTCGATAATGAGCGTACCGGCATGGCTCAGGTTCAGCGGGTCCTGGCTTTGGTTATAGCCCCGAATGACGGTGCCCGGCTGTATCGTCAGGACGGCATTGTTGCGTACGTACACATATCCCTTCAACGCATAGATTTTATCGGCGGTCAGGGTCATACTTGCCGTAATGGAGTTGGGCAAAGTAACGACTTCCCGGTTGGACAATGTAAAATTGGCACTCGAAGGGCTCTGAACTGTAGTACCACCCGACGTAATCGAAATCGGGCCGGTCTGCGCGTTGGCCGGTACCACTACTGTCAGTGAGCTGGTGCTGGCTCCGGTCACCTGCGCCGTGGCATTGCCGCTAAAAACAACCGTATTGCTGGCAGGCGTTGCGTTGAAGCTGGTTCCGGTAATTACGATGGATGCGCCGACCGGAGCCTGGGTTGGGCTGATGCTGGTGATCGAGAGCGGATCGGGTGCAGGGGTGTCATTGTTCTTACAGGCCGTGGTAAACACCACCAGACCGGCAACAAAAAGCAGTGGGTACTTGAAACGATTGGTAAGCAGCATACAGAAGTTGGTTTAAATAAAGTACTAAATCGTTGAGTAATGCTTACGGCACGATGGTTCGGCGGCCGAAGGTGTAGACACCCGTCAGGGTCACATACTGACCACGGCGAAACTTAAGGTAGTCCTGATCGGCGCTGGCACTGCGCGAGGTAACGTCCGGGCCAATTTTTCGGTCGCCGTTGAAATCCTGTGAAAAGCGGAACGGCGCGTTGAAAATATCCTGAATACCCAGCCGGAGTTCGAATTGCTCTTTGAAGGTTTTGCTAACATTAAAATCCACCACATGCCGGGGCATTTCGTAGGTCGTTGGATCTTCAATGTTCCCCACCAGGAAGATGCGCGGCCCCGCTACATTATAAAGCAGGTTATATTGCCAGCCCGAGGTTGGGTTGGCGTAATACAACCCCAGGTTGATCAGGTACGGCGACTGATTCGCCAGAGCGCGGTTGCGATCGGTGCTGTTGCCAAATCGTTCAATGCTGCCGCTGGGCCCGGTGGCTTCGATAACGTCGCCTGTGGTAACCCGGCTATTGATAAACGATGCGTTTCCGACGATCTGAAGATTTTGCAAAAACACACTGCCGGCATTGGCAAATCCCTTCCGGAATTCAAGTTCTACACCATAGTTCCGGGCTGAGATCGCGTTGGTAAAAGTGAAGGTAAACGCACCGGGGATAGGAATCAGGAACGATTCGATCGGATCGGTGAAGCGTTTGTAAAATCCCGTAATCGAAATCAGCTCGTTTGGTGTGGGGTAGAACTCGTACTTGGCGTCGAAATTCTGGATTTTCGCCGTTTTGAGCGCCGTGTTTCCCTGCACTTCAATTTGTCGGGCAAAGTCATAATACCGGAAAGGCGCCAGTTCCCGCAGCTCGGGCCGGTTCACCGTGGACGAATAAGCGAAGCGCAGGTTCTGACGATCCGTAAGTTTATACGTAAAGTTGACCGAAGGCAGCGGACTGAAAATGCTGTTGTCGACCAGTGGGCTCGCCGATTGCGCCAGTCGGAGCGTCTGGTTATAGAATTCTCCCCGGAAACCGAGCGTGAGGTTGGCCCGTGCCCCGACGTTGACATCACCCGAGACGTACCCAGCCACGTAGGTCGTTTTCCCGTTGTAGGAGTCGTTGGCCACGGTGCCATCCTGAAGACTGAAACTACCTTCCCGGCCCGTTACGTTTTCGGGCGCAAAGGCCTTATCGATGCTTAAGCCGCTGATGCTGTTGATCAGGCCTACCCGCTCGTATCCGTAAAAGCGGGCCGCGAAGTCCCGATTGCGTCCCTCGCCGTAGAAGCCCGCCCGAATCCGGTTCGGCTCCCGGTCGGTGGGGTTGCCAAAGGTGTGCTCATAATTGCCCACTAAAGAGCCGACCTGCTCATTGAGGGTGGAATAAAAGCGACCGACGTTGAGTGGGTTGGGCTGAACCGGAACATTTAGCCGGAAGGGTTCGGGCTGACCATCGGTCCCGACGGCTCCCTGCGGACGGGTATACTGGGCGCGTTTCCAGTCGGGTTCCCAGCGGCCCGAATACCCGTAGCTGGCAATCCAGTTTACTTTCGAGAGTTCGCTCAGCGCGTGTTCACCCGAAACCTGACTGTTCAGGATGCTGCGGTTTTCGAAGCGCTCGGAATAACTCTGCACATCGACCCCGTCGATGACGTAGCTCCCGTTCCGGACAACGGTTTCGGTCGACCCCAGCTGATTGAACAGGGTTTTCCACTCCAGGGTGAAGCTGGGCGAGAAGCGGAATGTCCAGTTGTGCAGCACACCCAGGCGCGTCCCCTGCGCATAGGTAGCGTCGTTATACACCTGTTGAATATCGTTGGCCGTTGTGTTCTCATACAACTTCAGATTGACGTTGGAAAACTGATTCGTCAGAGCGTAGTTGATACTGGTCAGGTTGCTGATCCGGACGTTGCCCCACTCGAACCGCCGACCCGTATTCACCGCCAGCCGTACGTCCGGAGCTACCGAAACGTTTTTTAGCCCCCAGGAATTGGGCAACAAGCGGGCATACGAAGCTCGGCGTACCGTACTCAATCCGTTGAAAACGCTGGCTCGGGCCGGGAAGCTACCGGGCAGTTGCTGTTTGGCATCCCATAAACCCAGCAAGCTAAGCCCACCCCGTTCGTGCGACTGGACGGACTGAAAGGTCGTATTGGCCCGGTAACCCACGGTCAGGCCTACATCCGTGAAGTTCTGCTCAGGTCGGCGTTTGGTGTAAATCTTAATCACACCGCCCGCAAAATCGCCGGGCAGTTCGGCCGAACCGGATTTGAAGACGATCATCCGATCGAGGATGTTACTGGGTACGATATCGAAGGAAAACGAGCGGGATTCGACTTCGGTAGAAGGGGCGATAACGTCGTTGATGAGTACGTTATTATAGCGGGTGCCGAGGCCCCGAATCAGCACGAAGCGGTTTTCGACGATACTCACCCCCGGTACCCGTCGGATGGCCGCTGCCGCATCCCGGTCCTGCGATTTCTGAATCTGCATCGCCGAAATTCCGACCGCAATGGGCCTCATCTGCTTAATTTCAGTAATGACAGCGATCTCAGTGTTTGTAGCCCGGTTTCCGCGGACCACTACTTCACTAAGGGCTTTGCCTTCTACCGTCAGCTCCGTTTCGACCACCGTCGTATTACCGGACTCGACCCGTACATTCGGAATTTCCTTGGTCTGATAGGCTATGTACGAAATAACAATTTTCTGGGTACCGGCCGGTACGTTTGGGATGGTAAAGTTGCCGTCGACATCGGTCGTTACGCCCAGTTGTGTTCCTTCGATGCGGACAGTGCAGCCAATCAGCGCTTCTTTTGTCTGACCATCCCGGATGGTGCCCCGAACGGTTCCTACAGGAGCCTCTGCATTTGCTTGCTGAAGTATAAAAAAAAGAGAGAAAAGCAGGAATACCAGGTTCCGGTTCATAAGGCTAGTTTGTGTGTCGCTTTCGCCCCGCAAAACTATCGGCCCGGTGTTACCCCAAGATGAAGGCAATGTTATATAATTTTAATCTATTTTTAATATATATGCCTCTGTTGTTAATTTGCCGATAAGCGTAAGTTGTCGGATTCAGGTGATTAGCTTAATCGGTTGTCTGCCTGCGTTTTAATGGAAATTAATTTTTAGAAAAACGCGGGTCGTGAACAGGGCTCGACGCTTCCCGCGCTTTTTTAATCAAACGATATCGTCTCCTGAGCGATCGCGTCCGGCATTCGTTCAGAAACGACATGGAGTTATGACCCCTTACGAAGCTTCCCTGGAAAGAAAACTTTCGAAAGCCGTTGAACTCAGCTCTACGCTGTCTGCCTGGTGCCAGCGGGTAGGTTTCGGTGCGTCGGCTGAAGAAGCCATCCTGGTCAAACTGATTCAGCAAATCGACTCAACGAACCGGCTTTTCGAAGATCAGTTACAGCGGTATGAAGCGCTTGCCGAAAAGCGGCAACGAATGGCCGAAGCATCCGAGAGCGGCTTAAAGCTGCTAACCCGGCACTTGTGGGAAGATGCAGGCTATCAGTTCAGAACCGGTACCGTAGCGAATGATTTGCTCAAAATCCTTTGCCAGAAAATTCTACGTTTCGCGCTTCCGGCTTTTCCCGTTAGCCGACGGGCTCCGCTGCTCTGCAAAACGGTTCGGTTGTATGAAGATTCGTACGACCTGCTCGGGCAATACTTTAGCTGGCTGATCGACCTGCTGGAGGTCGTTCGGTTCGCACCGGTTCGGCCGCCTTACCGCCTGGCCGAGTTACGCGACTGGGCTCGTCAATACCATACGTTATCGGTTCAGATCCGGCAAGAAGCCGAATTGCTCAGGAATCATCAACTCACCAAAGACCAGCTCTATAAGCAGTTGAATCAAACAATGCGAACGGCAAAAGGCCGGTTGCTCATCTACAAACGCGACAGTCGGCAGATGGCCGCCCAGGTTATCCAGCCTTGATCCCAAGCCTATACGCGTTGGGGTGAGAACGCGATATGAGATGGTGTTTCATTCACATTTAAAGCGAACAATTCCTGGACATCCGGCTCTAAGGGAGCATTTCTCCGGCAGCGGTCAATTCTTCGTTGGGAGCATACCCGCGGGGGACGGCTATCGGCCCTGATATGAATAAATCTATCCTGCTTCGTAGATTTATCCGTTCAAAATGGCGAATAGCCCTAATTTAGTCGAATGCGAATTCTGTACTTTATCATTGTCCTTGGCGTTGCTTTGGTTTTTTATCTGAGCTGGATACCCGATCCGAACCTGAAAGACGTATGGTTTATTCCCAATTGGCTGGGTCGCTGGACCGACACAAAAGCCAATGAAGACATTCGGACTGGTGTGCCCTTCGTCATTCTTGGTTTATGCGCTGGTTTCATCCCGCTCTTTAAGTTCAGAAGAGGACCGGCCCGATGGCTGAGCTTGTGGTTACTACTCGTTGGTGTCGTCACCCTGGCCGAGATCGGGCAGCTTTTCCTTCCTCATCGCGGATTTAGCTGGACGGATATTGGTTGGGGTGCCCTTGGCGCATCGGTGGGGCTGGCCATGGCTGGACTTGTAAGTCTGAAACGATCGTAAATTGAGTAAATCGGTCGGATCATCCGAAGTTTTGGCTTGTAGGGGCAGCGTGTTAAAGCAGCATCAGCGGCAGGACCGAACGAACCGACTGGTAGCAAGTGGCCTTTCTAACCCCTCCGCATTAATTCCTTAAAGCTCAATTTGGTAGCAGCGGCATGGAGTTTGTCGAATTTATGGTTTACTTTAAACCTTTATTTCTACCACACCATGATCATACCAACTTCGCTCAGGCTACCTGGCCTTGAGCCCATTCCGCTTAGCCAGGTGCTGTATCTGCAGGGAGCCTGGAATTACACCACCGTTCATCTGATCAGCGGCAAGCAGCACGTGCTGGCCTGTACGTTGCGTACCATGCAAGGCCGAACCGGTTTTCTGCGCATTCACAAGTCGTTTCTGGTTAATCCGAAGCATATCATTGGCTTGAGCCGGGGAACGGCCCGGTATAATGGCCAGATCAAACTTACGGGTGGCAAAGAACTCTCGATAGCCAGACGACAATATGAGAGCGTACGCCAGCAAGTCTATGCTTTACAGCTAACCCCTGGGCTGACACTACCCACTACCGAATAGCGGCTTTTTGTTGTTAATTGTATGTGAGCCCAAGCCATTTCAAACCTAGTAAGCGTTCCCGCAACCACCAGAGCTCATCGGGCAAACAGCCGGTGGTTATTATTCCATTTTCGGGAGTTTTCGTATACTGGTCCGCGAAACTGGAAAAGCGGATACGCTACTAAAGTAGTAGCCTTAAGTAGCTGAATGAGCCTATCAACACGTATTTAAACATGTTGGCCAATTGCGTGTTAGACTGGTAACTAATTGACAATCAGCCACCATGAAAATAAGCTCGACCCTTATAGAAAAACGGCTTCAGTTAGCTCGTCAGCACCTTAGCGAGTGGCAAACTCATTTCACGGACGTCATCAAGGCTCGGCGCGAAATAAGTTATCGGCATCGCACAGAAATAAACCAGCTTCGTTCTCACGACTTCAGCTTTCGGGAACAAAGCGCCCTGCTTCAGCAGCAAGTTCGTGAGCTGAATCGCCTGAAAAGTGCTAATGAACAAAGGCAGCAGGCGATTCGGGAGCATCAGAATCAGGAAATTGACGCGCTGCAGCAACCCGATCCCGATCAATCTTAGCTGAAGGCCTATCTGTTCTTTTCAGCAACTATCCGTGCCTGTAACTGATCACATCGCTGGTTAAAGGCTTCCAGGCGCTGATGAATGTTTTCCTGTCGCTGCATGGCATCGTGGTTGATCGCATTTACCCGCTGGGTCGAGGCCATAGCTTCCTCATAAACCATCAGCAGTGGGTCGATCTGCGCCCAGAGCGCATTCAGGTATGGATTCATCAGCAATTCCGTTTAAATTAAGCCACTTCCCGACCGGATACCATCAGCACCATCCGTTTCCGAATACCCACAGACTGGTACCCATTCGACGTTCATCAATGTAGCCTTCCCGTGAAGTAAACGCAAACGAATTGGCTAACCGTGAACCATACTGATCAGTCCGCATTTGCCAAACCACAAAAATAACTCGTGGGTGACTAAAATCGAGGTATCGGAGCTCGGTCCAGGTTGCTTTTCATTCACCCTAAACCAATGTAAGCGCACAGATAGTCTGTCTGAGGCCGGGGCCGGAGCTGCAACGGCGTCAGGTAGTTCCTTAGCGAGCTCTTTTATGCGTGTCAGTATGCATCAACCCGCGTAGTTGTTTTCTTTCATGCATTGTTGGTAGTATAGATGGTGCTGACTATATGTAGTCATAAACACAAAAACGCCCCGCTCGATGAGCGGGGCGTTTTTGTGTCTACACGTATTTTCTATTGAATCGAACTTGATAACACGATCTAACGGTCAGTTGCCCGATTAAACAGACAGCCCGCCATTCTGAGAGATGCAAGCTGGTTGGCAACCAGGATATACGTTCAATCAGATAGAGTTAAGCAAGCGATATTCATGTGTATTTTCAGAGAATACCTAAGGTTTTATAGTGGCAGTAGCTTTACCCGAATCCAGAAGTACGGCCTCTATTTTGTCTAGTCTAGACTGGGTAGCCATTTCCCGTTGCCGAGAATTCGCAAGTTCGGCTTTCAACTGCTCAACTTCTTTAATCAGGGCCTGGATAGCAATCATATTTACGCCATCAAAATCAGCCTGGTTAATGCGCTTCTCTTCACCGATTGTGCCCAACTCATCGTGCCCGAAGGCGGTAAAGAAATCCTGTGCCATCGGACCATAATGCCGATAGAGCCTGACATCCTGGCCTTTATAGTTCCAACTGCCTAGGCGTATGGCTGCAATCTTTTTCAGAAAAGAAGCACCATTCACAGCTTTGAAGTTTTCTTTGCGGGTTGAATCCGAGATGATAGTCCAGGCGTTGTCGTTGGGTGATAGTTGCACCCCGACAGCATCGGTCTGGCTTTGAGGAGCACTGCTGTACAGCACATAGCCTCCTGCAAAGCGCATCATCATCTGATTATCGGCGTTATTTATATAAAAGGGATTGGTAGAGGGGGCCGGGGGTGGCCCTGAGCTAATATCGCCAATAATAAATGATCCTTTTTTGGTATTGGTCGAAACATAATTTCCCATGGCAGTTGAAAAATCGCCACTGGCGGTAGCAACGTAACCAATAGCTCTGGATGTATAGCCACTGGCAGTAGCACTCTGCCCCAAGACCATTGAGGAGTAGCCACTAGCCGTAGCATTACTACCCATGGCTGCGGCAAAGTTACCACTGGCATTCGAAGCATAGCCCATCGACAGGGAGGCCCGGCCGCTGGCGGTATTGAACTGCCCTATAGCCGTAGCGGCATAGCCATTGGCTAGGTTACTATAGCCCGTAGCTAAAGAATAATCACCTATGTTGGCTGAGTTCCAGCTCGTATTATCAATGTACCCCGCCCGTAGCGCTCCTTTACTGCCATACCAAATAAATTTGGCGGAGTTGTTGACATAGTTGGAATCTTCTCCAAAAAGTACCGTCCGGCCCCTGGGCACATTTAGAAAAGCCTGAGGGGTTGTAGTGCCAATACCCACCTGGGCATAGCTTAGACTAAAGTTGAGACTGAACGAAAGAAATAATACCGTAAATAAATTGTTTTTCATGTATCAGGATTTGGTAAAAGAAGACTCCAAAGTAAGAAAAAAGCGTCGGCTAGTCACTAGGTTTCTGTCGGTACGCCATTATTATTTTTAGCCTCCGCCATGGGTGTAGTATTCAGACGGGAACGCCAATTCTTACAAAAATCATGTTTTATGGCCAACAGACTCCCTTACAATTTGCCAAGTATATAAGCTTCAACGACTTTTATCCCGCATCTTTACATAACGCCGAGCCGCTTATGCTTATAGAAGCTTAGGCCACCAGCGCCCTCCCATCTTAATCCGAACGTATGAAACTGCTGTTACTGTTCCTTCTGCCTTTGTTTGCTTACAGTCAGGATATTCCGAAGGGGGCCGAAGGCATTGAGCTATCTACCGACTTACCCGATTCTACGCTTTTCGAACAGGTTGGTGATTTTCTGACGGATAAAGATTACATTATTCAGAAAGAAGATGCGAAACGAGGTACGATCGTAACTGAGCATAAAAGCCTGACCAACAAGCTGAGTATGCGCGTACTGGTAACCATAAAAGATAGCAAGGCCATTTTTAGAGGGCAGTGGTCGGCGCAGGCAATGGGTCTGACATTTACCAACGAGCCGGTCCGGTATAAAGGACTGGCCAATAGTGCCGAAAAAGGGGCATTCCTCGCACTGGATGAGCTAGCGAATGACTTAAGTGTCGCGATTCATGACTCATCTATCCAGTATATACCCCCTAAAAAGTAGCTAGTTACTTACGCGCTGCCTACAGCAAATGGCGATCTGTGTAAGTAGCCAACAACCGTTCGAATTGGCTGATGTGAGCCTGAACCGTTGCCAGCATATGATCGGGCTTCTGGCTTTTGGCCTGTAACTCTTTATAGCTTTCCGTCGGCTCTGCCTGGCCGTCGTAATGGATGCCATAAGCCAATAATTTTCTGAGCAGAAGAAAAACAGTCGTCCATTCAGGAGACGACTGATCACTCCTCTGCACCGGCTGTTGGCTCGCTCCGGCACTTATTTTATTCAGGTAGTTGCCAATCAGCTCTAGCTCCTGTCGGCTAAACCGTATTTCCATTGACTGTAAAGTTATAGAGTCGATTGCGTGCGCTCAAGTTCAACCATTATCTCCTGATTAACGTACCGTTGGCTCAAAGGTCAGGGTTCTATGCTGCTAATTCTTTGTAGCTTTTCGACAAACCCCAACCAACGCTCCAAATCAATGACGTTTCCGTTTATTCGTTCGACGCTCTCCTGCTTACTGGTTATCATTTGTACTGGCTTCTTATCGGCGCAAATGCTCATTAAAGATATCTTACCCGGCACGGCCAGTTCAAAACCCAGTCAGCTTGTCAACGTCAATGGTACGCTTTTCTTCGTGGCAGACGATGGCGTACACGGTCCCGAACTATGGAAATCCGACGGAACGGCAGCAGGTACTACGCTCGTCAAAGACTTGGTTCCCGGTCCGACGGGCTCCGAAATCAAGGAAATGACCGCGGTGAACGGTAAGCTATTTTTCACGGCCATCAGTCCAGCCTCCAGCACCCGGCAATTGTGGGTTTCCAGCGGCTTTGCGGCCAATACATCCGTTCCTTACGACGGTCACAAAGAAGCGGAGGTTCGGTATGCCAGCGGCCTAACGGGCTTTGCGGTCGATGTATATTACGTGAAACAGGGCTCCCTCGGCGGTACCGACCAATGGCTGATCCAGCGATCCGATGGCACTCAGCCAGGTACCAGGGCGTTCTGGCAAACCGGCTTTGATCCTGTCGCAGAAGGCAAACACCCGCCTGCTTATTTTACGCTTCTGAACGGAGCCATTTACTTTGCTTATAAAGCCGATCTCTGGCGCACCAATGGCATAAGCGGTGGCAAAAATTCGTTTGTGGTAAAGGCAGGTATCAACCCCCAATCGTTGGTAGATCATGGCAGTGTCCTGCTCTTTGCCGCCGGGCCGTCGCAGTCTGAGTTGTGGACGTCCCAGGGCACGGCCGTCAGCACTCAGAAGGTCACTACGCCGGTGGCCGGCGCTTCGCTGTATAGCTTAACCAAAGCAGGCCGATACGTTTTTTTCTCGACAGGCCCTGGCGCCAAACAAGTTTGGGTAACGGATGGAACGAGTCAGGGAACCAAAAAGCTGGCTACTCTTTCGGGACCCATTGGCAAGATGGTCAATGTGTCGACTCCAAATCCGTTTCAGCTAGGCGACTACAAGACTTATTTTACGACCGCTCTGAGTGGAGAGCTTTATTTTTCCAACGGGCAAAGCGTCACGAAAGTAACCGGCTCGTTTACAGGACCAGTTCGTGGGATCGTCAAATTTAAGGAAGCACTTTATTTCACAGCCGCCAATGGCTTGTTCCGTACGACTGACACCCAGGCGGTGCAGGTCTTTAGCTCAACCGGGTCGACGGCGAACTTGACTGATGTCAACGGTAAATTATTTTTTAGTCAGGACAAATCTGGCGTGGGCAACGAACTCTTCTGGCTGAGCCCGTTTATTAAACCATTTCCGCCTATCAAAGTGGCTAAATAAGCTCAAAAACCACGTTTATTACACAGCCAGAACGCCTTTGCGCCAGCTGTCGCAAGCGAGGTTTCGGGCTTACCGACCAGGCACCAGGCGCCCCGAATCTGGGCCGGTCAGTAATCTTGTTCAGCCTTTTTCCCATCTCACAGGTTATAAGGTTAATTTACTCAACCAAACACCTGGTAAAGCAACGTTATGAAACAGGTAATTATCATGGGGGCCATGCTGCTGAGCGTAGCAGCGTTCAGTGCTCACGCGCAAACGACAGCTCCTAGCAATGGAGTCAATAATGCAGCGCCCAAAAACGGGGTTCAGGGTACGATCATCGATTCGTCTTCGACGGATAGCGCTGCAACCATCAACAGTACGCCTATGAAGCAAAGTCAGACTCGTCGCCGGGGATCGATGAACTCCTCGGGTTCGGTATCGGATCAGTCAGGCACGACGAGCTCAGGATCGACGAGTCAGCGCACCAGCCGGAAAATGAAACGGACGCAAACGAGCAAAGAAACCAATCCGCAATAGAAGCGGTATACGCCGATTCAACGAATCGACACGAGCAGAAGCCCCGCCAGCTAATGAGCGGGGCTTCTGCTATCCTATTCAGATCGCACCTGGCTCAATTAAATATATTTCCTATATCTAATATATACATTTTAAATAAAATTGTATATTTAATTTTACATATTATTAATTAAAGCAAAAAATGCCAGGCTCAACGAACCTGACATTTATATTCTCCCTATATAAATAAAACTTTAGGACGGTCTATTTCTTTCATCGTCACATAAAAGTTAAACAAGTCAACAAATTTTCGCAGCTTCTAAAATATAGTACCTGGAAACTCATCATCGAACTACTAGCTATTAGTGGTACCCCCGTCGACAACGCCGTTACTTTCTCCCCAATTAATCGAGTAGAGGATTGGGCAGCAGCTCCGGCACGGGATTAGCGGACCAGTGGTACGTTTTTACCGAACCAACTAAACGATACGAGGCTTTTCGGGTATTCAATAGCAGACCTCTTCTCCCGACATGGCCTATGTTCATCATTCATCAACCCACTCTGGCGGTTTGCTTTTGTCTGTTTACTATGCTATGCTGGGGCTCCTGGACCAACGCGCAGAAGTTTGTTACAAAATCGGCTCCGCTTCACGTTTTCTACCGCGACTATGTGTACGGTATTTTTCTAAGCTCACTAATACTGGCCTTCACGCTGGGTAGTTTCGGGCAACAAGGTCGTTCGGTGCTCAGCGACCTGCAACAAGCCGATGCCGATAAGATCGCGCTGGCACTGGCGGGCGGGGTGGTATTTAGCGTTGGGAATATGCTGCTTACGGTTGGCATCAGCATAGCCGGCATTTCCGTGGCGATGCCCGTAGGCACAGGCCTGTCATTAGCTATTGGATTAGTAATAAATTACCTGTCTGAGCCAAAAGGCAGTGTAGCTTTACTGTCCATCGGGGGTGGGGCCATCCTGGTCGCCATGGTTTTCAGCGCGCTGGCCTACCAGATCAAACAAAGCCAGGGCGATGAAACCGACCAGTCGTCGGAAGGTAACCGGGGTATCTGGATCGCTCTGGGAGGTGGCTTGGTAGCTGGTTTCTTCTTCTGGTTTGTCGCCCGGTCATTGGTCAAAAATCTAGCCGATCCAGAATCCGGTTCGCTAACCCCCTACACAAGTTTTGCTTTATTCGCGACTGCACTAGCCGTAAGCACGCCCTTGGTCGAGTACCTGGTACGACGCTTTGCTTTGCCCGACAAGAACGGCCAGCTAACCTACTCGCAAACCGGCCTGCGTGAGCACCTGGCAGGGCTGGCGAGCGGGCTGGTCTGGGGGGTGGGCATGATTGCCCTTTTGCTAGGCACCAAACAGGCAGGCGATGCGGTGTCCTATGGACTCAGCCAGGGAGCCACTATTGTGTCGGTACTATGGGGCTTATTTCTCTGGCACGAATTTAAAGGTGCTCCCCCGAAAGCCAATCGTTATCTATGGCTGATGAGCCTGACTTACCTGGCCGGACTCATTCTCATTGTTCTGGCCCGGTCGTAGTAATCGCTGCCACGGAATACGACACGCATGTTAGGGGCGGCCAGAGCATTTAGCGGAACAGAAACTCAATTAATGGAACGTTTGTAGACAAAACGATTGCTCATCTGTTAACCTGTTTGTAATTCAACCAACTTTAAGGTTATGAAGAAAACGATTTTGCTGGGCGCCCTTCTGCTCTCGGCCGCTCTAAGCGGATCAGCGCAGTCTACCAACAGGACCAATGCCTCGACCGTAGGTTCAGCGGCCACAAACGACCCAAACGCCATTGGCAACGACCGGATCGGCCGCGGGAAAGTAGCTGGCAGTAAGCCCAAAAGTTCCGGCGCAACCGTCGACGGTTCGAATGGCAGTGCTACCAACGACGGGGCCAGCGGTCAGAGTGGCGCTCCGGCTCCGCTGCCTGCCGCATCTCCGCAGTCGCGACAAAGCAGCCAGGGGCAGAAGGCGGTCAAAACGGCCCGCACGGGCAGTAGTCGACCAGGTACTGCGGGCCATAAGCAGTAAAAAAACGTTGACGTTACGTTCATTCCCTGAGCCAGGTTTTGCCCTGGTGCAGAAGCACCAGTTGTCCTTAGAATTGCAGCCGCTCAGGTTGGATAGAATACTTAGTTCGTTGATCCAACTTCACTTACAATGTCAGTGCCTTTCTTAATTCTGGTAGTAGATGATGATCCTGACCTGATTGACGTTTTGAGCAGGACCGCCAAACATAGTTTTCCGGAAGCCCATTTCATTCAGGTTCATAGCTCGCTGGAAGCAAAAGATTATTTCGACAAGCTGGAAGGATACGGCCCCAAATTGATTTTGCTGGATCTTGCTTTACAGGAAAAAACAACGGGGCTCGACTTCCTGACCTACCTGCGTGCCAATAGTCAAACCCGCTCGATCCCGGTCATTATCCTTACGGTAAGCCAGCGGGATTCCGATATTCAGGAGGCTTATGCGTTTGGGGTTTCCAGCTTCACTCAAAAGCCTTTCAGTACCGATGATTGGATGATGTACTGGCAAAACCTGCGGCTCTACTGGTTCAACACGGTTACTTTACCGCCTGTTCGATTCACGAAAAACAGGTAGTATTACTGCCTGATGAGGTTCTGTTCGACCACGAAGCTAACTCACGAAGCCCGCTACTATCCAGGAGCGTCGAGAAAACGGCCGCCGTTCTGCCATCGCGTTGCTGTTTTGAAGTTAGTTACAGGCAATTTCTGACTCTAATACCACCGGTGGGCTAGTAGGCTGTATATAAACTAAACAAGACGTGGGCGGTTAAAAAGAAGTACTCAACGTTATTTCTTTATTATGAACCGCTTTTTCGTACTCTACTCGGTCCATGGCCAGTATTTCCAGATTGGCTGTACTGATCTGGCCAACGCCCGGCAGCTTCTCGAACAGATAGGTCTGACAACGAGCGGGCTCACCCTGGGCATTTATGATGCCAAAACCGAACTATTTTCCTGGGAAACTTTCCTGCAGCAGCAATACGATCAGATGAGCCTGGAAGAGCAGGGAAAGCTTGGCCATCAGATTATTGCCATTGCCCAGAATGTACTGAATCAACGCCCGGCCACGCCCTGTGAAAACCTGACGGGCTTTGTCTTTGCGAGTCGGTAATCCCGCCGGCGCGCCCATTACCTCATCACTGTAATCGTAAGCAACGTATGGGCTGTTATGCAGACGTAGCTTATTACATTGAGATTTGAGAACAGCCAGCACCCATTGGGCGCTGGCTTTGTCTATCTCCCTATTACCCCGCGTTTACCCACTCTGTCTGACTGCAACTATAATTACAAGGATAAGTAGTCCGTATCCTCAGGCGTGTCCTGTAAAAAAACTTTCTCGTATACAACGCGTTTGTATTGAGCCATTAGATTGATGAAGGCAGGCAGGTTCAAGCCAGGCTGATACATTGATTGAAAATCGTCGAAAGATTCTGGCTGAGTGTAGTGGTTGTTATCCATGTGAAAAGATAATTTACGTTACCGATATACACATACGATGCTTTTTTATTTACGGATTCATATATACATAAACTTAATTTAGTTTTTTCTAGATTAGCTCCGCAATTGATGACATCGACAATGAAGATTACGAATGACACCTTACTGGACCTTGGTTTTACGGTGATGTTCAACCGTCCGCTCTGGTATGTGTATAAGGGCGTGCAGGGAAAACTAGACCCGGCGACGAACACCTTCCAGTTTTTGGGTTTTCAACCCGTTATTCAACGTTCGAGTGATTTGTTGTTCATAACGATGCTGATCGATTACAACCATCCGTCTATAAGCACGTCTTACAGGATGAGTGACAACTAAAAAAACGCCTGATTCAAATCGACCAGACGTTTCTCTATCTATCCACACCAGAGTAATTCTGCTGCGGGAGCAGGGCTTACTCTACATAGCTATACGAAGTTCAGCCGTATTCGGGCTATCGACAACGAACTTGTTTTCTGCTCACGCTCAAAAGTTTTCTGCAAAATCCTAAGCTGGTTGAGCCTCCCAAGGTATACCTCGAGCGCACCGCCGACTGGCTCCAGGCTGTCTTTAAGCAGCCATACGGGAATCGTCCGAACAACCAATAGATTCGCTGGTCAACAAATCTTCGGGCATAAATTTAAAACAACGGTCGGTAAACCACCGGGAAAGCGTTTCTTCCAGAAACGACATAAGCTGCGGCTGCCCGTCGAGCTTTTCCAGCACGATAGACTGAAACCAGCTTATGGGAACCAGCTGAGCCGCTTTGTAGTTGGGGTGCCTGGGGTAAGTGACAAACGCACTTTGGCCATCCGGGGTCAGGAAATGAATACAGAGCTGCTGAGGACGATCGGCAAAAGTTGGGTAAGTGTACTGATAAAAGCCGGGCAAGGGAGTGGTAGCCTGTAACATCATACTCTATTTTTAGGTTTGAGTCGCATCAAATATACATATACAATTTTGATTGAACTACTTATTTATTTTTAGGTATAAAAGTTGATAAAATGATCGTATTTATACTCAAAAAAAGTCAATTTGACATTATAGGTAACAAATAAAACATATCAAATTCCGTCTTTGACGAAATAATAGTCATATATGTATTCAATAGCCAGTCTTTTCGGGAGACAGGCCCATTAGCCCTCACTCGTACAGTAGTTATTGCGAAAAGGCAGATTTACTCTTTGGATCTGACAGGAGCACTTTTCTGGTTTATGGTTAATTTGCTCCTTTATTATGGTTCGCTATGGCAGCCCTAACTCAACACCCCTGACGTGAATACGACTCTAATCGAACAGCTGACGTTTGCCTTGCAGGCAGCTGAGGTAGGCACCTGGGACTTCAATCTGGAGACCGGGTTTGTGGAGTATTCTCCAATCTGCAAACAATTATTTGGCCTCTCTCCCGATCGGCCCGTAACCCCTGCTCAGTTATTAGCTCAGGTCCATCCCGATGATCGGGAATGGGTGGAACAGGCCAACCACCTTGCTTTAAATCCAGACCATCGGAGCGACCACAATATTACGTTTCGGACCCTGACGGGCGGTGGCCATCGGTGGATTCAGGCCAAGGGAAAGACATTTGTCAATCAGCACGGAAAAGTTATTCGGTTTTCGGGTATCGCTCAGGACGTTACGGCCAGCGTCGAAACCCGGCAGCAATTGCAGACCAGTCAGGAGCGCTTCCGGAGCCTTATCGAAGAAGCACCCATTGCGACTTGTTTGTTTGTCGAACGGCAACTGATCATTGAATTAGCCAACGATGTCATGCTGAGCTTCTGGGGAAAAGATCAAAGCATCATCGGCAAACCGCTCACCGAGGCTGTCCCCGAACTCCAGGGGCAGCCTTTTCTGCAGATTCTGGACGATGTGTTCAACTCGGGAGAAACATACGAAGCTCTGAACAGCCCCGCGAACTTACCCGTACGGGGAAAACCCGGCACTTATTATTTCGACTTTACCTACAAACCCCTTCGCAACGAGGCCGGTGAGGTATTTGCCATTCTGGCAATGGCCGTCGATGTTACCGAACGGGTGCTGGCCCGGCAGCGGATCGAGACCGTTCAACGGGAGTTGCAGCTGGCGCTGGAACAGCAGGTAGCCGAGCGCACTCAGGAATTGGCACAGGCAAATTATAATCTGCAGAGCATCATGGACAGTGCGCCCATCGCAATTATGTTTTTTTCACCTATCTGGGAGCAGGGACAGATTATCGATTTTCAGCTGGTTAACCTCAATAAGATGGCCGAGGCCCTCAACGACCGTCCGGCGGCCGAGCTGCTCGAACAATCAATGCTGACGGTATTGCCGGACACCAAAGAACTCGGTCTGTTCGATCAGTATGTCAAGGTGATCAGGACCGGTCTGCCTTTTCATGTAGAGCAGGAATTTCAGACCCGGAGCCTTCGGGGCTGGTTTGATATTTCGGCAGTCCGACGCGAAAACGGATTAACCCTCACGGTTCTGAATATATCTGAGCGCAAGCAGGCCGAACTACAGGTAGAAGCGTCTATTCTGGCGCTCCAGCGAAGCAATGCCAATCTGGAGCAGTTCGCTTACGTGGCCAGTCATGACCTGCAGGAGCCGCTGCGCAAGATTCAGTCTTTTGGCGATATGCTCAAGTCTCAGTATGCGACCCAACTCGGAGAGGGCGTTTCTTATCTGGAACGCATGCAGACAGCGGCCAGCCGAATGTCGACCCAGATTAAGGACCTGCTTACTTTCTCCCGCGTGTCGACTCGTCAGGATAAAACCAGGCCGGTATCGCTCATGCAAATCGTCAAAACCGCGCTCGATGATCTGGAGCTTAGCCTTAAAGAAACCGAAGCCATCGTCGATGTAAATAGTCTGCCGGTAGTGCAGGGCGATGCCTCGCAGCTGGAGCAATTGTTTCAGAATCTGTTAACCAATGCGCTCAAATTCCGTAAGAATAATCTACCCCCTGTCATACGGATAACCGCACGGGAGGTAGCGGCAGCCGAGCTCTCGGCTGCCGTAAAGCCGGCACATGTGGCCAGGCTCTACCATTGCATCGATATTACGGATAACGGAATTGGCTTCGAAGAAAAGTATCTGGATCGTATTTTCCAGGTTTTCCAACGGCTGCATGGCAAAGCGCAATACGCAGGCACAGGTATCGGGCTGGCCATTTGCCAGAAAGTAGCGACCAATCATGGCGGAGCTATTACGGCCAGCAGCCAGCCGGGCCAGGGAGCTACTTTCTCGGTTTATCTGCCCGTATGAGCTGTTTCATAACCAGACAGCCGCCGAGCGACAACTTCGGTAGGCTGGAGACAACTCAGGTCATGGCCGATCAGGTCAGTTTACAGCAAATCGACCCGGCCTGGTCGTTCATCGGCCACGGTCCTTCAGTACCCACCAAAGCGCTACAGCCAGCCCAACCGCCAGAAGCGGAGCGATCAAAGGACCTTTATAAATGACTCCGTAATAATCACCGGACTCGTCCGTAAACCGCTCCCGCTCGATCATCGCCTGGCAACTAACTTTTACAATAATTTCAGTTCATCTTCGGCGGCCCATAAGCTGTCCTGATAAATGATCAGGCTGGCTCTGGCCTGGCGCTGCTCTTCCCGCCAGCGTTCGCAGTCATCGCACATTTCCATACGATTCAGTGAAATCAGAGCTTTGGCGATCGCCTGCTTACAGTCGATAATAGTTTGAATCAGTTCCTCTTCCCGGCTGATTACTTCTGTATTGCTGTTCATGTTCCTAAAAGGATTTACGTATTCATTACTGGTTAGCAAAAATAAGCAGGAATGAGCATATACATAGCTCTCTGAGGAAGCATTTCCTTACTAAAATGACTGAATGTCAACAAATAGCGTCGTTTGTATTATTTGTTGAGCAACGTCATTGATAGCGTAGGAATCGATTCTATCGAAAAATAATACAAACCATGTTGGGAGTAGGCTGCGTATTTTTTTTACAAAAAGCTTGTCTTAAGCAACCGAAAAGCAAGAATGCACGTATGTATGCATACATCATCTCTTAGACATATCTTAGATCGGCTGACAAATTCATGTCAGCCGTTTCTTTTTGGCTATATACACTACCCAAAAGGGCTTGTCCATCCGATTATATACCGGGTTATCTCTACTCAGTGCTTCCTGAATAGATGAGCTTTCAACCAGCGTGATCCAAAACTGGCTAGTCTCTACATTCCTACCGCCCAGCTACCAGCTTTCTACACTTATCCACATTTAGCCAGCAAAGCTTGTGGATAAACAGCCTCTTTTCCTAAATCCGGTGGATAACCAGCCAGGGTAAGTTATGCCTTTTACCCCTTCTGCGACTAATGGTTAATACGTCCAGTTCCGGACAGCTTTCGTCCAGATTCGAACGAATACACGGTCCGATAGGCTCTCAAAACCGCTCTAACCGATGTGGCACAGCTCTTGACACAGATTGACAGACAGCTAATGATTGCTAACCGCTTACTCGCATGAAAACGTCATCGATACTCACCATCGGCCTTACGATGCTACTCGTGGCACTAATGGCCAATCGCTCACTGGCCCAATCTCAATTCGTCGACGCCTACGTTCAGGGCGACTCATCACAGGCCTACTGGCGCCTACAGGCCGGCCAAGCCAGTCAGAAACCGGTCGTGCAATTTTTTGATCAACACCACCAGCTTCTATACCAGGAACAGCTTCCCGCATCGGCCCGACTGACGGAGAAACGAACCGCCCGGGCGTTCGATTTACTGCTGGCCAACTTGACGACTCAGCGCGTACTCGCCACTACTTATCTGGACAATCCAGATTTGTTTGTTTTACCCAGCCCTTCGGTAAATCCTTCAAGCTCATTGGAGCTGAGAGGAGTTATTGTCAAGAAAGGAACTGTCATCGTCGACTGCCATCCATTTCTTCGTCAATCGGACAAGCTCATGCTCTACTTTGCCCAGGCCAAACGTCGGTGGGTTGCCATTTCACTGGAAGATGAGTCACAAAACACCCGCTATTTTGAAGATTCTTCAAATCGGACCCTCTATCGACGGGATCTGAATCTTTCTCAGCTCCCCGGCGGTACTTATCGACTGAAAATTTATGGATATTTCACCCCGTTCCTGTACCGGCTAACGGTTGATCGGTTTCAGCGCCAATACACATTGGAGAAACTTCCCCAAATCGATTAAGGCTGGCCTGTTTGAAAGGCAGGCCTGCGAGAGCCACAGCACAGATCTGTGCTGTGGCTCTCGCAGGCCTGATGGTGCTGTAATGACTGAACCGGCTTAGGCAAAATGTGCGCCGTAGGCGCCCGCCAGGCGCGATACCAGTAGTGCCAGCACGTCGGCCGGGGGCGGTCCCTGCGGAGCCTGTAGGGTTACAGGAGCCTCGGCAATGGGCTGGCTGAACTCAACGAAATAGTTGGCAAATTCGCCGGGAGTGATCAGTGTCAGCATCCGCGCCTGCTCCGTCAGAATCCTGAACTGATGGGCAATATGGCGGGGCGCAAATACAGCCTGCCCCACCTGTCCAATGGTTACGTTATCCCCCACTTCGAACTGAACAGTACCGTCCAGCACATAAAACGTTTCGTCTTCGCGGGTGTGCACATGCCGGGGCGGCTCAGCGCCCTTCGGAAGGGTGATATCGAGGAGCGCAAAATTTCCGCCGGTCTGTTCGGGTGAAACAAGAATTTGAAAAAAGCCGCCATTGTAGGCGCGCAGGGCATTGGTCGGAGAAGAGGAAGTTTGTGCAGTTAGCATTTGTCTGTTAAAGTATGTGCTGATAATTTCTTCGGCACAAAGTTGGAAGCAGACCCTGGCTAACTCAATGGCAATTTATGTGAACTGGTAGTAACAGGTTTTCAAATGCAGGTTTCTCTGGATAAGCTGTCGTACAGGGCCGACTCCTGTCGATGGTAATCGACGAAGGGTAGGGTTGACTCAAGAAAGCCCCTTTTCTGTTACCTGATTACTTACTAACTGGTAGGTAATTAAATTCGATCTATTCTATTTGTCTTTTATTTACAAAAAATCAGTCCACTCAATAAATTATATAACATTTTTATTTTTTATTAACTTAATTTATCTGTTAGGTTGAATTGAAGAGGATAGATAGGGCGAACGGCCAGTACAACTTTGTACTGGCCGTTTTTGTACTGATCAATATTCTGCCGGTTTACTTATCATCCTTCAGCGTCGATAGAAAGCTGACCACATCCCGGATTTCACGTTTGGTCAGCAGGTAGCGCATCTCGGGCATACTCGATGGGGCCGTAGTCCGTTTGGCAATCTGATCTTTCGGGATGGCGACATCTGGCTGGTCGCCGACTTTTACTTTCACTTCCGTGGGGGTTTCGCCCTGGAGAATCCCACTAACCGCCTTGCCGTTCTTGAGCTTTAGGTTAACCGTGCCAAACCCTGGAGCCAGCCGAGCGCTCGGGTTGATCAGTGCTTCCAGTAACTGCTCGCGGGTAAGCCGACTCGCCACGCCGTTCAATCGCGGCCCGGCATTTCCGCCCAGGTCGTCGTAGGCATGACACCGGATACACTGCGCCGTTTGGTGGCGGAAGAAAATCCGTCGGCCCAGGTCGGGCTCTCCACCTAACAAGCTTCCTTTATACGAAGCCAGCAGCGCATCGGGTGATAATTTGGCTGTAATCGCTTTATACCGCGTATTCAGCGGAGCCGAGTGGCTGCTCTCGAGAGCTTCTTCCAGTTCCAGCTGAAGTTCGGCAGGCAGTGTTCCGGCCGACAGTTTGTTGAGCAATCCATCGAGAACCGGCTGCGAACTGGCAATGGGCAACTTCCCCAGGGTGAGCAAGGCAGCCTGTTTTTCTTCCGTCGTGCGGGTATTGATCACGTCCGACAGCAGGGTTACGATGCGCGCCTTGGGCATGTCTGATTTAGCCAGTAAATCCAGGCCGGCTACCCGCACACTTTTATCGCTGTCGGCCAGCGCCGTTTCAATCGCTTTACTGACCTGCTTATCGTTCATCGCAGCCAGCGCCCGCAGGGCAGCGACTCGCACGGTAGCGTCCTTGTCGGTCGTCAGCCGGCTGAACAACGGTTCGGAAGCGCTCGACAGATTCAGTTTCGTAATGGCCTTGACGGCACTAAGCCGAAGCGCTAATTCCGGATGAGTCAGCAATTTCGTATACGCATCGGCGGTCTTCGTTTTCAACAGCGCCGGATCGCGTTCGACAACGCCCCGGTAACGACCATCGACCCGGTCAAGCACCGACGGTTTCGCCCAGGTGCTCAGCGCTTCCATTGCTTCGGCCCGCATGGCTACCGGAGCGCCTTCCTTCTGCATGTAATCGACCAGCGTCTGCATTGCTTCGGGGGTACCGACCCGCAAATTGGCGTTGATGCTCCGGCGCAGCAAAGCTTCGTTGGTGAATTGGGTGTTCTGCAACACCTTCCCCAAGGCCGGCAAAGCCGCTGGAATCGACAGATCATCATTGATACCCCGAGCTGCTTCGGTAACCACGAACTCATCCTTATCCGCCAGAAAAGCGCCAATGCCCGGATCACTCATGCGCCGGAGCGCTACCACAGCCGCAATCCGAACGGCCCGCGACGGATGGCTGGCTAACGCGACTACCGGAGCCGCTTTGCCGATCCGGGCCAGGGCTAAACTTCCCGCGTGCCGGATATACACGTCTTCGTCGTTGTTAGCTTCCAGCAGTTGAATGATCGGCTGAATGGCCGGTTCGTAGGCAATCCGACCCAGGGCTTCGGCAGCAAAGAAACGCGCCCGGCTGTTGGAGTCTTTCAGCAGCGGTAGTAACGCAGCACCCGCTTCTGTATACCGAATGTCGCCTAACCATTTGGCCGCCTGCGCCCGAATTTCGGGATCGGCATCGGTCAGCAGCGGCAACAACAAGCGGCCATACTGCTTATCCTGGCGAGCCAGTTGGCTGATGCCCCAGATGCCATGCACACGAGCCAGCTGATTGTCGGTTTGTTTTGTCGAGGCTGTAAAGACATCAGCCGCTTTACCACCCCGTTTTGCCAGTTCGAACTGCGCTTTCTGTCGCACCCGCATGTCTGGATTCTTCAATAATTCGCCTAGCTCCGTCTCAGAGCGCCCGGCAAACTTCTCGGCCAGCAGGGTTTTGGTTCGCTGGCGGTCGGCCCAGGCGGCTCCGGCCTGATCGTCCAGCTTCCAGATGCGACCGTAGTCTTTGGCATCCCAGCCGTTGATCCAGTCAGCAATGTACAGCGCCCCATCCGGGCCAAAGTCGATGCCGGTAGCCAGCACATTACCGAGCACTTTTTTCTGATCACCCAGTTCGAAGGAAGCTCCTTTGGGTTTTAACTTAAACGCGTGAATACCCGACCGGGCCGGATTACCCACAAACTCTGCGATGAAAAACGTATTCTTGTATGCCGGACTCAGGGCCGTGCCGGGATTGTAACGCATGCCCGCTGGTCCGCTCACGAAGTTGGCTAGGGTAGGCGTGATATAGGCTGCCTGCCCTTCGAAACGCGGCTTGTACATCTGCTCATCCATCCAGACTTTGTAGGTGTTGTTATTCGGATCGCGGTATTTGCCGTACTGCCAGTTGCTCCGCCAGCCCGTATCCGACCCATTGACGATGTAAACCAGCCGCTCTTTTTCGCCCGGATGGTCGCCGTCGTTATCTTCACTGATCAGGTTGCCGTATTCATCGAAAACAAATTCGTGAGTGTTCCGGACGCCGTGGGCAAAGACTTCGAAATCGCTGCCGTCGGGATTCGACCGCACGATGACGCCACTGTTGGGGTGTTCCCACTTTTTACCGTCCGGCCCTTTTCCATTAAACCCAATGTCGCCGATCTGCCAGTAAACCTTTCCGTCTGGTCCCATTACGATACCCGACATGCCGTGTCCACCAAAACCGACGTGTACGCCGTAGCCGTGCGAAATCGACGTTTTCGTTTCGGCAATCCCGTCGCCGTCTTTGTCCTGCATCCGCCAAAGGTCGGGAGCGACCGCCACGTACAGATCATCGCCGTGGCTCAGAACACCCCCGGCTACGTCGGTTACTTCGTCATGAAAATCATCGACGACCAACTGAGACAAGTCGGCTACCCCATCGCCGGAGGTATCTTCGATCCGATAGACGTTTTCTTTTTCTACCGTCATGTCCCGCCAGTCGTGCGATCCATCGTGGTTCAGGTCTTTCAGCCAGTCGTTTTTGGCGCTGTTTTCGGGCGACAATACCCGGTGCAGAAAAGCCCGTTTATCCTCAATGGTTTGCAGCCGGTTCGATTCAATCTCCCAGTCCTGATGGCTCCGAATGTCGAATTCCGAATTTTTCTGCCGGTTCGTCCGGGTGTAATACAGTCGGCCATTGTCGTCTATGTTGATCGCAATAGGATCGGCCACCAGCGAATCGACGCCCCATAGTCGCAACGTCAGGCCCTGAGCCAGTTCGGGCGTTACAGTAGCTTCGATGGCCTTGGCCAGTTGGGCCGCTTTTTCAGGAGCCATTCGCTTGATCCGCCGGTCAATCGGATCTTTCTCGGACTGATAGCCCACTAAACCAGCCAGGGGTACCAGCGCACAAACCCAGACCAGCTTCCGATTCATCAATGAACGCACGTAATCTTTTTTCATTCTCGATACTAGTTAACAGACGAACCGCCTATGATACGAGCCGCCCGCTTCAAAAGACTTTTTCTATTAAACGTTACTTGAGCTAACTCATATTTCTTCTTATCTGAAATAGTAGTGTAGCGCGGGTGGAAACCCGCGCTACACTACTATTTCCTGCCACAATAAACGCCCATTCGGTAAGCCATCAACTACTGGCTACTTACCGAATAGGCGTTTTTTTTCCGTCGGAAAGACTGTTTATTTCTTCATCTTATTCTCGAATAAATACACGCCGTTTTTATTGGCAACCACGATATCTGGTTTTCGATCGCCGTTTATGTCCTGCGCTACAATGTTGAGCCCCGCACCGGAATCATTATCGATGATATGCTCTTTGTAGTACGGTTCTTTGCCGGGCGTAAACTCAAACCACATCAGCATTGGCGCGTCGCTATCGCCGGGGTCGCGGCCGTGGTGTGCCAGAAAGCGCTTTCCGGTAATGTAGTCTTTCCGGCCGTCGCCGTTCAGGTCGGCCATGATGGAGGAGTGTGTCTGAGCCGTCGTGTTGCTCATCAAATGGGTTTTGAAATCTATCTTCCCCTGCTCGCCTACCACCTGCTCGTGCCACCAGACACCCAACGCATGGGCCGATGCGCTAACGACATCGTTCTTTCCGTCGCCGTTGACGTCCAGCACCTGCATGTGCGAACAGGGCTCGCCCAGGTTGGCCGGTTGGAAAACCCAGTCGCCAGATTTTTTATCGGCCGTTCCCTTGAACCACCCCTCCCGGACGACAACATCGTCGAAGCCATCCTTGTCTATATCGCCGAAGCCGATGCCGTGCGAAAAAATCTCCGTGCCCGGCACGTTCTCCTTGCTCAGCGCAAACCGCTGCCATTCCGTCTCGCCGGGTTTACTGGGTGCTTTGAGCCAGACAATCTGCTTTTTGGCCTTGTCGCCACACAGAATATCCAGTCGACCATCGCCGTCGATATCGATAAACCCAGGCGATTCATTGGCGATCCCGACCGAATCGGCCAGGATGTGCTTTTTCCATTCACCAGCCTTTCCGTTCTTCGGATTTTCGAACCAGAAACCGGGTTTTCCGGGGAAATCGATCACAACAACATCGTCCCAACCGTCCTGGTTGACGTCCATGCCCAGGTTCAGGAAGGAATCACTGTATTCTTTCCGCGGATCGTACGTTCGGGAAGGGGCCATCTCGTGCCGGGTCCAGTTAGGCGCTTCGAACCAGTAGTAGCCGGCCACGATATCTGGTTTTCCGTCTTTGTTTAAGTCGGCAACGGCCACGCCCTCCGAGATGAAGTCGCCGGTAATTTTCGTTTTCTTAAACTCCCCCGACGGAACGCCTTTGCTGGTCGCCCGATTCTCGCCCGGCGCATTCGCAGCCTGCTGCTGACGAACTTTGAACAAGTCGTTATTCTGACTGTAGGCGCCTGTCGCCCAGCAGGCAAGGAAAAGCCCGCTCATGACAAAGCGAATAGGTAGGTCTGTTCTTTTCATAACACAATCATTAATGGATAATGAATAATGTAAAATGAATAATGGATAATACTGCCTCGGGTGCAACCTGTTCAACCATCACCGAGCCCTGTGCATTATTCATTTTACATTATTCATTGTTCATCCCTTATTCCTCCAGCGCTTTGGCAATCAGGGCCATAAGCTCGTGATTTTCGTGTGAATGTTCCCGCTGGCCTACCCGGTCGTTCAGGTCTTTCAGCAGTTTTTTGGCGTCGTCCGTACCGATGGCGCCGATGCGCTGAACGGTGTAGGGCAGTTGTTTCGGCATTTTCGATTTCTGCGCCATCTCCAGAGCCCGTTTCATATCGATAGCTGCCAGCGGTTCAGAAGCGTACCATACCATCAGGGGCAGGTTGTGGTCGTCTTTGTCTTCAGTCCGTTGCGTCAGTGCTTCCAGCACCTCCCAGCGCTGGCCCGGTTCCAGCCGCAGCATGGCCGACGTCAGGTACAGCCGAACCAGCGCCGAATTGTCGTTTTGTGCCAGGGCGGCCATGCGCTTCAGGGTTTCCGGCGATACCGATTTGGTTTCGGCCAGCAGTTGAATCGCCCAGCTCCGGACGTATTCATTCTCGTTCGAAAGCAGGTCAGCCAGTTCTTTTTCCGTCAGGCCCTTCGTTACGTGGAGCGCCCACAAAGCCCGAAGCTTGCGGGTTGCGTCGGGGTTTTTCGCCAGAATTTCTTTCAGCGCTTTGTGCACTTTTTTGTTTGGCCCGCGCTCCTGCAAAATCGTCCGGGCTTGTCTGACATACCATTCGTTCGGATTCAGCTGATAATTCACCAGCTCCATATCCGACGCCTGCGTCAGATCGACCTGCACCCACTTGTCGTTCTCGTGGGTAATCTTGAAAATCCGGCCCATGGTTTTGTTATGCACGTCCGGGTTGGGGCTGTGGCACTGGTTTTTGTCGTACCAGTCGATGGCGTAAACCGACCCGCTGGGATCGTATTTCATGTTTAGCCACTGCGACCACGAATCGTTCATGGTCAGGAAATCAGGTTTGTGGGTTACGACATAGCCCGATCCGGTCCGCGTTGGGTGGTCCTGATTCAGCTTGGCACCGTTGATGTTGTTCATGAAGATATCATTGCGGTATTCCTGCGGCCAGCTGTTTCCCAGATAGATCATCGCGCCGGAGTGGGCATGGCCGCCCCCCGCCGAACCCGACCGGAAATTACCCGCGTGCGGGCCCCGTTCGCCGACCCAGTGCACATGGTCCGCGTGGGTTTTGATGTCGTCGTAGGTATACGGGTTGAAATGCTTGCCGGCCTGCCGCTGATACCGCCCCCCCTGGATCATGTGATACATGTGCGGAATAACACAGGCCGTGATAAAAGCATGACCGTAATCGTTGAAATCGAGCCCCCAGGGGTTGCTGGTGCCTTCGGAAAACAGCTCGAACTGGTGCGTAGTCGGGTGATACCGCCAGACCCCCGCATTGATTTTTGTCCGCTCCGAATCGGGTGTTCCCGGCTTGCCGACGTTCGATTGCGTAAAGACGCCGTGGGTGCCGTAGAGCCAGCCGTCGGGTCCCCACCGCAGGCTGTTCAGGGTTTCGTGGGTATCCTGCGTACCCCAGCCATCGAGCAGTTTCTGGGGAGGCCCGCTAGGTTTATCGGTTTTCAAGTCGGCCGGTATGAATAGCAGATAAGGTGCGGCCCCTACCCACACCCCACCCATGCCTACTTCCATCCCACTAACCAGGTTCAGGCCTTCGATAAAGACTTTCTTTTTGTCAAGGGTGCCGTCGCCGTCGGTATCTTCAAAAATAAGGATGCGGTCGCGGCCCTGCCCTTCCGGTGCCGGCACTGGATAGGTGTGGCTTTCGACCACCCAAAGCCGACCGCGCGCATCCAGCGTGAAACAGATCGGCTTGACGATGTCGGGCTCAGCGGCCGCCAGGGTGATCTTAAATCCGTTAGGCAGGGTCATTACCTTAGCCGCTTCGACGCCCGAAAGCCCGGCATGAAGTACCGGATCGAGCGGAGGCAGGATGATGATATCTTTCTGTTTCAGCTCATTCGGGAAATTGGGCCGGGTCGGATAGAACTGAAAATCGTCGAAATTGATGTGCGCCCACTTGTCGTTCGGGATGTAGGGAATCTGCGAAATACCCGTCTCGTTATCTACAATCCGGATGAAGATCTCCTGATTCAGGTACGGTTGCAGATCGACCACGGCCGGTTGCAGCGTCGCCCGCCCCTGCCCCGTGATGTGGTAAATAACCTTACCCGTCGAAGCCTGCACGAGTTCGACGCGGGTATCCTGCAGCGCCCCGCCCGACACCTTGAAGGCCGCAAAGGGCTGGGTCACGTTGAAAGGTACCGACGTCAGAGTTCCGGTGAGTTTATAATTGGTGGTTCCGCCACTGCTCAGGAAATATTTTCCATCAAAGCCGATGTGCATGTCTTTTTCGTGCACCGGTGACGGGTCATCCTGGGCAAAAACCGGACTGGTGAATGCATCGCCCGTGGCGGTCCAGTCCTTCAGCGTCCCCGTCTCGAAGTTCAGGTTCAACGGTTGCCCGTTTTTTGTAGGCGTCAGGCCGGCAACGGTCGCGGCCGAGATGGCTCCTTCCACTACCTCGAAGCTTCCGACCATCCCGGCGGCCCGGTGTCCTGGAACCGTACAGAAATACGTATCGCTCTTATCGGCCGTAAACATAATGCTCGTTTTGGTGCCTTTGTCCTGCAGGGTCTTGCTCTTCAGACCGAGTTTTTCGAGGGCGATGTCGTGCGTCATCACCTCTCCATTGGTAATGGTTATCCGCACCCGATCGCCTTTATTGGCTTTCAGCGTAGGGTTCCGGGCGCCATCCTTTCCAAAAAAGCCCAGCATGGTCGCTTCCAGGGCGTAGTCCCGGTCGACTTTCGCGGTATCACGTACCGCTTTGACGGTCTGCGCCCTAACGAACGGTTGAGGCAGGAGAAGGGTAGCCAGCAATAAGGGCGCCAGCAAACGGAAACTAGGCATAGATATATAAGTTAATGGGTTTCTGACAGGATTTACAACTCCGTAATTGTCAAATCGCGGAAGTCGACCTGAGCAACTCCTCCGCTGTGAATCTGCACGGCAATGACTCCTTTCTTAGGGATTTTGCTATCCTGCTCTGTATAGTCGCAGGTCTTGACCCCGTTGATGTAAAGTTCGTGGTGGTTGCCCTTGCAGCGAATGATGTAACTGTTCCAGCCGTCTTCCTTCAAAATCCGCCGGAGGACGCTCAGATTACCGCCGACTAGTTTTTCCCGCCGGTGTTCGTCGTAAATATCCCCCCAGTACCCATTACCAATATCGGCCTGGTAGCCAACGATTTTACCACCTTCCAGAATGGACCGATACTGGATACCGCTGTTGATCATGCCCGTTGCCGGATCGCCGTAGAGCCGAAACAGGCAGCGAAACTCGAAATCGCCGTATTCCTTTGTGGTATGCAGGTACGTATTTTCCGGAATTTTATGCACACCATCCCCGCTATGAATAGCGCTGTCCCTAACCGACCACAGTTTCTGATGCGCCGGGTCGACGGTTTTCCAGCCGGTCAGCGTTTTGCCGTCAAATAAGGATTCCGTTCTTCCCGGTGGTTGGGCACTAACCTGTGAGACGCTACAGGCCTGACTTGCCAGCAGGCCGACCAGTATCAGAAACCGTTTCGGTGCGTTTGTTCTAAGCGGCCAATGTGTGCGTAATACTTTCATTCTTTGCGGGTTCAGGTAAATTTCCAATTTATTCCCCTAAAAAGCGATAAAAATTCTCCTTACTACTCGTTCAGGCCGGTGTTTGTCGCTACGCAGGAAATAATTTGCGCCAAAGCGGTTAAAGCCAGTATGGCCCGGCGCTTTTTATATCCGGTTTTTCACTCGACCTTTCGTAGGTAGTTCCTTCAAAGGCACTCGACCGGGCAGCCCCATCCCCAATCGTATTGTTTTTCAGTTGCATATGCTAAAAGTTAGCTTTACCCTTTTTTCAGCGCTCCTCTTTCTGCTGGGCAATCGTTCGACCCAGCATTACTCTCCAACGAATCAGGCTCCTGGTCGCGCCATTCGGGCCGACTCGTTGCGCAATGCCGCCAGCTGGCCGTCTGAACTTACCGCTACCAACTTTGCAGGCGCCGACCTGACACCCAGCCCCGCCTGCCTGGCCGTTGCGCCGACGGGCGAAGTATATGTGGGTGTGGACATGATCGGTTCACTCGGCAAAAATCCGGGCAAAGGGCAGATTGTCCGGCTGGTCGATTCGAACAACGACGGCAAAGTAGACCAGCACACGACCTTCGCCATGGTCGACAACCCACGGGGAATTTTACCGGTCGGCCATCAGCTGTTCGTGCTGCATACGGTGTTCTCGAAAGAAACCGGGCTCGCTTCCGGCATGGACCTGGTCGTGTTCGAAGATGCCAACCAGGATGGGGTTGCCGACGGTCCTTCGCGCCCGCTCATTCAGCACCTCAGCTCGCCAAAGTTTCTGCAAAGCCGGGGAACCGACCACGCGACCAATGGGATTCGGATGGGTATCGATGGCTGGATTTACATTGCCGTGGGCGATTTCGGCTTTTACAATGCAGAAGACCGTACGGGCAAAAAGCTGACGATGCTCGGCGGAGGCATTGTCCGGGTCCGGCCCGATGGTACCGAAATGGAGGTGTATACCCACGGCACCCGCAACATCTACGACGTAGCCATCGACCCGTACATGAATATATTTACCCGCGACAACACCAACGACGGTGGAGGCTGGAACATCCGGTTCAGCAACCAGATCCAGTCGGGCGAGTACGGCTACCCCTTGCTCTTCAAGCATTTCACAGATGAGATCATTCCGGCGCTGGTCGACGTAGGCGGTGGTTCGGGAACGGGGGCGTTGTTCATGGACGACGATACCTGGCCCGACCGGTACAACCACGTTCCGATGATGGCCGACTGGGGCCGCAGCCAGCTGTTCATTCACCGGGTTACGCCGGACGCCAGCACGTTCACTCAGAAAGAAGAGGAGTTTATCAAACTGGCACAGATCACCGACGTCGACGTCGATGCCTCGGGTCGGGCTTATCTGTCGGCCTGGGACGGTGCGGGTTATTCGGGCAATCCGAGTAAGGGGTTCGTGGTACGGGTAGTGCCTAAAAACTGGACGTATAAACCCTTTGCCGACGTCAGGAAAGCGTCGATCGGTAAGCTGGTCAACCTGCTGAAGTCAGGTAGTTCAGTAGCACGGCTGGCTGCTCAGCAGGAACTACTTACCCGGCCGGCTCAGAAAGTGGCCAAAGCAACCTGGAAAATGGCGACTGATCAAAACGCACCGCTTTTCGCGCGGGTGGCGGGTATGTATGCGTATGCACAGGCCACCGGAGCCAGCGGCATCGATAACCTGGTCAAGCTAAGCGCAGACGCTACGATGCGGGAGTTTGCCCTGCGCGCCCTGGCCGATCGGAAGCCCCTGCGCAACAGCGTACCGATTCAACCCTTCCTTCAGGGTATGACCGATCCGTCGGTGCGGGTTCAGATGGCTTCTATCATTGGCCTAGGTAGACTTGGTAAACCAGAAGCTGCATCGGCTTTGCTCCAGGTGAAGGTACCGGCTTCGTTTGTCGCTCCGGCGCTCGGCACGGAAGGCCCCCACGCCACCCCGAACTCGGCTATTATTTTGCCACATCTGGCCGTGCAGGCACTGGTCAGCCTCGACGCGGTGGATGCGTGCCTGAAAGCGATCGGTACGCCACAGTCGACCCTAGCACTCTGGACACTGCGGTATATGCACGACCCGAAAGCGGCTATGGGCCTGATGACCGCTTACCGAAACACTACCGATGCGGTTCTGAAAAAACAGATTCTCAGCACTTTATCCCGGATTTATCAGAAAGAAGCAGACTACGACGGGCAGCGCTGGTGGAGCACCCGCCCCGACACCCACGGTCCGTATAACGTAACGGCGCAATGGGCGTCGTCTCCGGCCATTAGGTCGTTTCTGATCGAGGAAGCAAAGAAGACCGGCGACAAGGCTTTCTTTCGTGACCTGAACAGCCGCTATCGGATGGAGATTACGGAACTGGGCGAAGACGAATCGGTGGTAGCGAAGGAAGAACCGAAGGTTGATCTGGAGAAAATCCGGAACAAAAAAGGCCAGATCGGCGAATCGTCGATTGAAGACGTCATGCTGGCTATCGCCAAACTTCCGGGTGAGGCCGCGCTGGGCAAAACCCTGTTCACCCAACAGGGTTGCATCGCCTGCCACAGCCTGACGAAAAGCGAACCGCTGAAAGGACCGTACATGGGACAAATTGGCTCGATCATGAACCGGGAGCAGATTGCCGAGTCGATTCTGAAACCCAATGCCTCCATCTCGCAGGGGTTCGTGACGGTCCTCATCACTGCCAAAGGAAATAAAACCTATACCGGCTTTGTCACCGAAGAATCAGCGAATCGGGTGGTACTTCGGGATATCGCGGGGCAGATTTACCGGATAAAACCGTCGGATATTCTGAGTCGCAAAGAGCTGGAAACGTCTATGATGCCGACGGGTCTTGCCAATGCGCTGTCGTACGAAGAATTTGCCTCGCTCGTCACGTTCCTCTCGCAACAGAAACAATAACCCTTACCAATCTTCGGACAAATTCCGGGTAGGCTGGCCCGAGACGCAGGACAGTCGCTGGACGAGAGAGCTGGAGCAGAATCGACTCGGTCAGGGTAACAATGCCATCATTCGGGGCGAAAATATCGTGCCGACTGGAGAAACTTCAGGTCATTACCCATGACCGGAAAGTCCAGCTGGTGGAATCGGCAGGAGTGGATGATCCTTAACCGGAATTATCTACCCTTGCTGGTGGAATTGGTAGGGAAATAGTGACCGAACAAAACCGGCTCAAGATGAAAACACGAATCAGACTGGTCGGGCTGCTGCTGCTGCTTGGCTTTTTTCAGGGGAAGGCACAATCGGCTACCGATCGGCCGAATATTCTCTGGATCGTCAGCGAAGACAACAATACCTCGCTGATCGGCTGCTACGGGAATCCGTATGCGACTACACCGAACATCGACCAGTTTGCCAAAGCAAGTATTCTTTACAAAAATGCGTTTTCGACGGCCCCGGTTTGTGCGCCTTCACGTAACACGCTCATTACGGGTATGTATCCGCCCTCGCTGGGCACCGAACATATGCGCAGTACATATCCGGTGCCATCATTTGTAAAATTCTTTCCGAAATACCTGCGGGAAGCGGGGTATTACACGACGAACAATTCGAAGAAAGATTACAACACCGTCGATCAGAAGGACGCGTGGGACGAGTCGAGCGATTCGGCGACGTATAAAAAGCGGAAACCCGGCCAGCCGTTCTTTGCCGTATTCAACCTGTTCGTCTCGCACGAAAGTGGGCTGCACAAGCCACTTCCTTCCTTGCACCACGATCCCGAAAAAGCACCGATTCCGCCTTACCATCCGCGTACGCCCGAATTCAAACACGATTGGGCACAGTATTACGACAAGGTCGAAACGATGGATAGTCAATTCGGCAAACTGCTGAAAGAACTGACCGACGCGGGCCTGGCCGAAAATACCATCGTGTTCTATTATGCCGACAACGGCGGAGTGCTGGGCCGCAGCAAACGGTTTATGTACGAATCGGGGCTACACGTGCCACTGGTGGTTCATCTGCCGAAGAAATACGCGCAGCTGGCGAAGGCCAAAGCCGGTTCGCAGACGGATCAGCTCGTTACGTTTCTGGACTTTGCGCCGACTATCCTGAGTCTGGCCGGTATTAAAATTCCTGAATACATGCAGGGCCAGGCGTTTCTGGGCACCCAGCAAAAACCGGAACAGCCCTACGCCTACGGGTTTCGCGGGCGCATGGACGAGACCATCGATCTGTCGCGGTCGGTGCGCGACAAAAAATACCGCTACATCCGGAATTACCTGCCGCACAAGATTTACGGGCAGCACCTGAATTACCTCTGGCAAGCTCCGTCGATCCGGTCCTGGGAAGCCGAATACAAAGCCGGGCGTCTGAACGAGGTGCAATCGCGCTTCTGGCAACCCAAACCGGCCGAAGAACTTTACGACGTAGCGGCCGACCCCGACAACATCCATAATCTGGCCGCCGACCCAAGGTACGCGAACGAGTTGAGCCAGCTACGAAAAGCGAATGAGCAGTGGCTTCGGCAGAGCAACGACGTCGGCTTTATTCCCGAAGCAATCCTGGCAAAAATTGCGGGTCAGACGCCTTTGTACGACTACGCTCATCAGGGTAGATACAACACCGATCGGATCATCGAAACCGCTACGCTGGCGTCTTCCCGCAACCCGGCGGATGCCAGAGAACTTATCAACCGACTGGCCGATACCGATCCGGTGGTGCGGTATTGGGCGGCTACGGGCTGCACCATTCTGAAACCAGCAGCGGCTAAAGCATCGCTCCAGAAACTTCTTCAGGACCCGGAAGCTGCCGTTCAGGCTGCCGCGGCCGAAGCGCTTTACCAGCTTGGCGAAAAAGAAGAATCGATGGCTGCGTTTAAGAAAGTGTTAATCAATGAAAACCGGCTGGTTCGCCTGCAAGCCCTGAGCGTCTTGCAAGGTCTCGGGAAAGACGCCAGCCCGGCAGTAGCGCAGGTGAAAGACATTGTCGATCATGCCGCAAAAGACTATTCCGTCGACACGGCCTACGATGTCCGGGCCGCCCAGAATCTGGTCGAAGAGCTGAAAAAGAATGAATAATGGATAATGTACAATGAATAATTCATAGCATATTGACGATCAGTGCATTATTCATTATCCATTATTCATTAACTTATGAAAAATATACTTCTCCTTTTATTCGCACTCGTCCCGGTACTTTCGTCTCTGGCGCAGTCGCCGGCGGCCCGGAAGCCTAACGTCATCCTCATTATGGCCGACGATCTGGACAGTTGGCAGTTGAGTTGCTACGGTGGCAAAAACCTACGAACCACGCACATCGATGCGCTGGCGGCTGAAGGACTCAAATTCAATCAGATTTATACCTCCGAAGCGATGTGCGTACCGACGCGGGCGTCGCTGTTTACGGGCTTGTATCCTGTTCGGCATGGGTCGTTTCAGAACCACAAGCCCGTATACGACAATCTGAAAAGCGTCGGCCATTACCTGGGCGATCTGGGTTACCGCGTTGGGCTGACAGGTAAAGATCACGTGACCAAACCCAAAACCGTCTTTCCGTTCGAGATCGTGAAAGGCTTCGAACCCAACTGCGTGGCGCCAACGGACGATTACGAACTCGATGACGTGAAGGAATTCATGACACGAGACACAAAGCCGTATTGTCTGTTCGTCATGAGCATCAACCCGCATACGCCCTGGACGGCGGGCGACACCACCGAATTTGATCCGGACAAACTGATTCTCCCCAAAAACTGGGTCGATACGAAGGTTACCCGACGTCAGTTTATGAAGTACCTGGCGGAGGTTCGGCGACTGGATAATCAGGTGGGCGACATTACCCGGCTGCTCCGCGAAACCGGTCAGGATAAGAACACCATCGTCGTGTTTCTGGGCGAACAGGGCGCGCAGTTTCCGGGAGCTAAATGGAACCTGTGGGATGTTGGCCAGAAGAGCTCGATGCTGGTCAAATGGCCCGGCGCGGTCAAACCCGGAGCCCAAACCAACGCGCTGGTTCAGTACGAAGACATCACGCCCACGCTCATTGACATAGCGGGCGGTAAGCCCATCGCCAGCCTGGACGGCAAAAGCTTTCTGTCGGTGCTGACCGGCAAACGTACCCAGGCGCGGGAGTACGCCTATGGCATCCACAACAACATTCCCGAAGGCAACCCCTACCCCATCCGCAGCATCCGCGACACGCGCTATAAGCTCATTCTGAATCTGACGCCAGAGAAAGAGTATTACAACCGGTTCATGATGAACGCCCAGAAGCAGGACCCCGATTCGGTGTGGTCTTCCTGGACCCATCAGGCGACCAACGACCCGAACGCCCGACGAATTACCGAGCGCTTTGTGAAACGCCCCGCCGTCGAATTCTACGACACGCAGGCCGATCCATGGGAACTGAATAACCTGGCTACGAATCCTGTGTATCAGGACCGCATCAACCAATACCGGCAGAAACTGGAAGCGTGGATGAAGCAACAGGGCGATACCGGTGCCGCGCTGGATATCTCTTATACGCAAAAGAAGAAATAGAATTTTGTCATTCTATACTAAAGCACACACTACGTTTAGACAGTTACCCATGACGTTGAAAACCAGTCCCCTACTTTTTCTGCTTACCCTACTTCTGCTGATCGGAAACGCGGTTTTTGGACAAGCGGGGAAGACCCGCCGGCCCAACATCATCGTTATTCTGGCCGACGATCTGGGCTGGAGTGAACTGGGCTGCTACGGCAATCGTACCGACGGACTGCACTTCAATGAAACCCCGAATCTGGACCGGCTGGCGGCTGGCGGGATGCGCTTTACTCAGGCGTATGCAACGGCTCCCGTCTGCACACCCACGCGCATTGCGCTCATGACCGGGCAGCATCCGGCCCGCGTGGGCATTACGGACTACCTGGACGCGAAAGACGAAAAATTTCTGTCGCCGGATTACGTAACGCTGAACGAGCAACTGAAGAAAGCCGGGTACCATTCGGGGCTTATCGGTAAGTGGCACTTAACGGGCGATTACACGAAGAAAAAGGGCGAACCCGCCAAGCACGGCTGGGACGAGGTGATCTGCTCCGAAACCGGCTACATTGCCAATGGTGATTATTTTCATCCGTATTTTTTCATGCCCGACGTTTCGGCTAAAGTTCCGAACGAATACCTGACCGACCGATTGAATAGCGAAGCGGTCGATTTTATCCGGCGCAATCAGGCCAGCCCTTTCTTCCTGTACCTATCGCATTACGCGGTGCATACCAAGCTGGCGGGCAAACCCGACAAAGTGGCGAAATATCGGCAGAAATCTGGTGCGGGTATCCGGCAGAACAACCCGGAGTTAGCCGCTATGCTCGAAAGTATCGACGACGGTGTCGGTCAGATCGTTTCTACCCTGAACGAGCTGGGGCTAAGCGAGAATACGCTGATTCTGTTCACGTCCGACAACGGGGGCGAGAGCAACGTAACATCAAATGCACCCTGGCGGGGTGGCAAATCGGAGCTGTACGAGGGCGGCATCCGGGAGCCGTTTATCGCGTACTGGCCCACTTCGATCCCGGCCGGTAAGGTATCTGAACAGGTCATCAACACACTGGACATATACCCCACGCTGCTGGAACTGGCGTCGGTCGAACCCGCTTCCGATTTGGTGCTCGACGGAGTCAGCTTTGCTCGTGTGCTTCGAAAGAATGGGAAGCCCTCCTCGCGGACGCTCTACTGGCATTATCCGTTACCCAAGCCTCATTTCCTGGGTGGACGATCGGCCGGAGCCATTCGCAGCGGAGATTTCAAGCTGATTTCGTATTTCGACAACGGTCAGGTGCAGTTGTTCAATCTGGCCGCCGACCCGGGCGAACAAACCGATCTATCCGAAAAACTCCCGGCTGTCCGGTCGAAACTGCTCACCCAACTGCAGCAGTGGCGAACCAGGACGGTACTCAATGTACAATCAACTGCCGGTTCTTCCGCAAAACCTTAGCATGACCGCCTGCCCGGCTGGGCGGAGTCATACCGGGCTCATCAGGCCTATGCTGGCTGCTCACTTCTAAGTGAGTTCTTTTAGTATTTTGTCAGTAAATTCAACCTTCGCCGATTAGTGTCTATTTACAAAGACAACCAATTTATATTCAGGAATTTATATAACTTTCTATTTAATTTTTTTAGTCTCTCTAGATATGTTCAGGAATCGCAAGTGACTGTTTTTTCGTACTTTGAGTGCCAATTCACGTCAGAATGCGATTACGTTACTTGTGCTTGCTGCTGGTTCTGCCTTTTGGTCTTTTCGCCCAGTCGACGGGTTGGCAGGAATTGACAATTTCCGATGGCCTGTCGCAGGGAATGGTCTTCGACCTCAAGCAGGACCACAAGGGATTCATCTGGGTAGCGACAAAAGACGGGCTCAACCGCTACGACGGATATAATTTTACGGCTTTCACCCACGATCCGTATAACGATTACAGCCTCTCCGACAACAACTGTTCGACATTACTGGTCGATAAGCGCGGGTGGCTATGGGTCGGTACACTCAATCAGGGACTTGATCTGTTCGATCCCCATACGCAGCGCTTCTATCACATCAACCTTCATGATCAGACGTCGCTCCAGCCGCAGAATTATCAGCTCAAACGACTCTACGAGGACCCACAACACAACATCTGGGTAGTAACGACTACCGATAAGCTATTCAAAATCAGTTTATCCGCTCCACTAAACACCAAGCTTCCGGATTCACCGAATCTTACCCGTCAGGTTCAGATTGTACAGGCTCCAATCGACAAAGCCGTAGGCAATAAGCCCATCAACCACCTTAGTTTTCGCCCCGACGGACAGGCATTGGCGGTGTGTTCGCACGGCTTATACTGGTTCAACTGGCATGATCCCGCGAAAACAGGGCAATTTAATCCCTTTCGACACGGATCGGCCGACCTGGCGGCATCCTACGGAAACGCCAGTCAAAATGCCTGGTTCGGGACCGTCGATAACAAGGTTTTCTGTTTCCATCGTGGCCAACTGAAAACCATTCTGCTGCCCAGCAGCGCAGCCGGTTTAAAAGAAATCGATTCCGTAACCATAGCGATTGCTGCAGACAGATTACTTTGGGTCCTCTCGACGGATGAGCTGATTCGCCGAGACAGTCTGACGGCACGTGACGCATTCACGACGCTCCCATCCAATAACTACACCATCACCAACATACTGAAAGACCGGACCGGGAATGTATGGCTGGGAACCAGCGGGTATGGGTTACGAAAATTCAATCCGAATGTCCGGCAGTTTCATTCGTCGCTGGCCAATACCAGCCTTACGTATCTGTACGCCGACCGACAGGGTCGAATCTACGTGAATACAGGCTACACGTATGCTCAATTTGATCGGCTTACTACCCAACTCCGGCCATTTTTACGAGAGAACATTCCGCCCGACGACAGAAACCATCAGTACATGATGCAGGACCGACAGGGCACGTTCTGGGTATCGAATACTAATTTTCGAACGCAGGAAATGAGTCTGCTCAGGTTTTCCAGCGATTGGCGGCTCCTCAAAAAATACCCGCTACCGGCTGGCACGTCCTTTGGACTATACCGAAACTATACCGCAGAAGATAAGGCCGGACGGCTCTGGATCGGCGCTACGGACGGAAAGCTCCTTTGCTTCGATCCGCAGACGGAAACGTTCCGGGTGTTTTCGTATCAGGCTTTATTACCGCTAAAAGGATCTGAAATCGAAACAAATTTCCTGTATTTCGACCAGGCCGGTACGCTCTGGATCACTACGCAACAGGGCTTGATCCGGGCCGATCATCCACAAACCAATCCTGCTTTTTCGATCTACAGGAACAGCCAGACCGATCGCCAGAGTCTGAGCAATGACTTCGTGCTAAGCCTGCTCGATGACCCCTACGAACCAGCCCGTTTTCTTTGGGTGACGACAAAAGGAAGCGGGCTGGTTCGATTAGATAAACAGACCGGCAAATTCGACCACATCACCGAAGCCCAGGGGCTGCCAAACAAAGTGGTGTACGGAATTCTGGCCGACGAGTACAAGAATCTGTGGCTGAGCACCAACAGGGGGCTGGCTCAGTTCAATCCGAAGACCCGGACGTTTCGGAATTACACCAAAGCCGATGGCTTACAGGATGATGAATTCAACACGGGTTCTTTCTTTAAAACTCCGTCCGATGAATTGCTCTTCGGGGGCGTCAACGGTCTGACCCGCTTCCGAGCCTCCGACGTGATACCGAACCTAGGGCGAAAACCAACCGTGAATATCATTGGCCTGAAAGTCAATAACGAAACCATTCCTGTCGGTGGTCCCGATGGTATCCTGACCCAGGGAATCGAATACACATCGTCTATCGACCTATCGCATACGCAGAACCTGATAACGTTTGAGTTCGGGGTCATGGATTATACCAATTCGGCCAAAAATCGCTACCGCTACCGGCTGGAGGGTATCGACCAAAGCTGGGTGGAAGCCGGTACGAACCGCTTTGCCAACTATGCGCAGTTGCCCGCCGGCAGCTACACGTTTCAGGTGAGCGGGTCGCCCGACGGGCAGGTCTGGAGCGATCCCGTTACGGTGCGGGTGCGGGTGCATCCGCCTTTTTACCAAACCTGGTGGGCCTATCTGTTGTATGCGCTGGTGCTGGCCGTGATCGGCTGGCAGCTTTACTGCTTTCAGACGCAGCGACTGCTGCTACAGCAGCAAGTCCGGTTCGAGCAGAAGGAAGCCAGCCGGCTGGCCGAACTGGATGCGCTGAAAAATCAGTTTTTCACGAATATCTCCCACGAGTTCCGAACACCGCTCACGCTCATTCTGGGGCCCATCGAGCAGGTGGTTCAGGAGTACGCGCATGATGCCCGCTTCCCGCTGATTCAGCGCAACGCCAACCGGTTGCTCAGCCTGATCAATCAACTGCTCGATTTGAGCAAGCTGGAAGCCGGTCAGCTCAAACCGGAGCTGGAGCCGGGCGATCTGGCAGCGTTTTTCCGGACGATAGCCAGTTCTTTCGATTCCCTGGCCGAGAGCCGTCAGCTCCAGTTCGGGTTCAGCCAGAATACCTCTCGATTCCAAACCGATTTCGACCGCGATAAGCTGGAAAAAATCGTGACCAACCTGCTGGCGAATGCCTTCAAGTTTACGCCTGCGGGCAACGAAGTGCGAATGACCGTCCGCTATCCGGAAGCGGGAGCAACCGATCCGGTGCAGGTCATTGTTGCGGATACGGGCATCGGTATTGCCCCGGCGAATCTGGCGCATATCTTCGAGCGGTTTTATCAGGTTCAGGGGCAGGTAAACCGGCCGTATGAAGGCACGGGCATCGGCCTGGCGCTGGTCAATGAACTGGTCCGGGTGCTGAACGGAACCATCGATGTGGTCAGTACCGAAGGAAGCGGCACCCAGTTTACGGTACAGCTCCCCTTCGTTGCATCGCGTAAGCCAACTGCATTGAACCAAACGGATATACCTGATGCGATGCCCGATACGGTTGCCCTGCATCAGGTGGCACCACCGGTTCCTTTACCCGTTTCGGACGGCGTCGATGCGTCTGGTTCATCCGCGCCAATCAGTGCGGAGAATATTTTGCTGATCATCGATGATAACGCCGATATCCGGACGTATGTACGCAGTATTTTCGAAGATTCGTATCAGATTGTTGAAGCGGCCGATGGGCTGGCGGGACTGGCCCAGGCGACAGCGCAACTGCCGAACATCGTGATCTGCGACCTGATGATGCCCCGGCTGGATGGCTTCGGGTTCTGCAAAGCCCTCAAGAGCCAAGAAGCCACCAGCCACATTCCGGTGATCATGCTCACGGCTAAAGCCACGGTTGAAGACCGGATCGAAGGGTTCGAGCTGGGTGCCGACGATTACCTGACCAAGCCCTTCAATCGAAATGAGCTACAGGCCCGAGTGCGCAACCTGATCGACCAGCGGAAACGCCTGTACGAGCGGTTCAGCACAGCCCCGGACCAGCAGCCTACGGTTGTTCCGTCATTGGCTGGCCCTGCTCTTCCCAGTGCCGAACAGCACTTCATTGACCGGCTGACGACGGCCGTCAACCAACACCTCGACGATACGGCCTTTTCGGTCGAAGAGCTGGCAGCTGCCGCCAGCCTGAGCCGGGTGCAATTGCACCGCAAACTGAAAGCCATAGCCAACACGACGGCCACCCAGTTTATCCGCGACATCCGGCTGGCCAAAGCCGCCGAGCTCCTGGCCGGGGGCGAGCTGAGTGTGACGCAGGTAGCCTATGCCGTTGGCTTCGACAACCTCTCTTATTTCGCCAAAGTCTTCCAGGAACAGTATCGGGTACTGCCCTCGCAGTATGGCAAGCCAGGCCTGCCCGTTTTGTAAACGGCTACTGACCGTTTAATACATAAACCGTTCAAAATCTGATCGTTTTGCAAAAAACGAAACATATTTGTTAATGAATGAAACGAGAGTGTTAGCGTACCGAGACGGATTAAGAGTACTTAGCGGGCGATTTCGAAACAGTCTTTGATACTGGCTATTCGAGCTTCCTCTTTATTAACGAGTCCGTTATGAATCCATCACTACCGGCCCACACGCTCCGAATGTACATCCAGAAAACGGGCAAGATTACGCTGCCGCTTACCGACCTGATGTTTCTGCAGTCGGAGGGCAATTATAGCTGGCTCCACTGGAAAGATGGGCAGCGCCTGTTTGTCGCCCGCACCTTAAAGTACTACGTCCCTCAGTTGCCCAGCGAAATGTTTGTTCGGGCCCATCGCAACTGCATACTCAACGTCCACTACATCGAGCGAATGGAGCAGACTGCCCCCGATCAGGGTGGGCTGGTCTATATGCGTTCGGGGAATGTATTGCCAGTGTCGCGTCGGCGGTGGGTGGCCGTCAAGCGTATGCTTAAGCGTCTGTTGCTAACCGATCATTACCCACAATCTGGTGTGGCCTAGCCTACTCAAAAATGAATTTCCTATAATTACTCAAGCCTTCTTTTTATGAAACAAAGCGTTTACGTTCTTTTCCTCTCGCTTCTCGTTCTTACCGCTACGTTGGCTCAGGCGCAGACGACCTTTACGGTTACGAACACCAACGATGCGGGATCAAACAGCTTACGGCAGGCCATGACTAGTGTGATGAACTCAGGAAGCACAGGTCCTTTCACCATCAATGTCACCGCCACCGGCACCATTAACCTGGCTAGCGTGCTGCCCGATATTACCAAAGACATTGCCTTCGTCGGGCCGGGGGCCAGCAGCCTCACTATTCGCCGTAGTTCGGGCGGGAATTACGGCATTTTTAATATCCCCAATACCACTACGGTTAGCTTCAATGGATTTACTATTGCCGATGGCTTTGCCGAAGAATTAGACGGGGGAGCAATTAACAATCAAGCGGGCATCGTAACTGTTTCAAACTGTACGTTTCGCGATAACGAGGCACGTTATTGTGGCGGAGCAATTCAAAATCTAAATGAGTTAACGGTTACTAACTCAGTGTTTATAAATAATACGATGGTAGGCTCGGGGAGTATTGGTGGTGCCATTGGCCATAAAGGGTCGCTTCTACAGGTAACGAACTCTACCTTTTCAAATAACTCGGTTGGTTCCAGCGGGGGGGCCATTTGTGTATACAACGGGTCTGCCACGATTACGAATTGTCTGTTTAAGGATAACCAGGCAAACATCGCAGGAGGAGGGATTATTTTTCGGGCAGATGCTGCTGCAATTGTAACCAATTGTACTTTTAGCGGCAATAATGCAGGTGGTCAAGGTAATGCCATCAGTGATGTTGAGAACATACAACTCGTCAAGATTACCAATACGACAATCGCGGGCAACACAGGAAACAATGGAGCCCTTGGTGTCAATCTCAACGCAGTACCTCCGTTGCTAAAAAATTGTATTGTTGCTGGCAATAGTGCAAATGTCAATCCCGATATTTTTGGCCCAGTCGATGCGAGTTCATCTTACAATGTAATTGGCACCGGTGGTTCGGGTGACTTGACCAACGGAGTCAACAACAATAAGGTAGGGGTCGATGCTTTGTTGTCTGCGTTGGGCAACTATGGGGGTCCACGTCAAACCTATGCGCTGCTGCCGGGTAGCCCGGCCATCAATGCCGGTACAGCTGTTGGTGCCCCCACGACTGATGATCGAGGTATTTCCCGAGTTGGGGTTACCGACGTCGGCTCGTTTGAGTCACGGGGCTTTGCCATGGCCTTAACCAGTGGCAACAACCAGAGTGCTCCGGTCAATACGGTCTTCGCCAATCCGTTAGTGGTCACCGTCAGCAGTGCCAACAGCGAGCCAGTGGCCGGGGGCGTGGTGACGTTTACGGGGCCAGGTTCAGGTGCCAGCATCAACCCCGCATCCATAACGGCCAGTATTGGCACCGCCACGGCTTCAGCATCCGTCACGGCCAATGCCACGGTGGGAGGTGCTTATGGGGTGACAGCCAGTGCCAACGGGGCTAGCCCAGCCCGTACCTTCAACCTGACCAATACGATCGGAGCACCCACCATCACGAGCTTTACTACGGTAGACAATACCGTCTGTGTAGGTAGTTCTATCACCTTCACGGCCACCATTGGCAACGTAACCGCCAGTTATAATTACACCCTCACCAACGGCACCAGCACCACCACGGGTACGACCACCAGTACGGCCTTCAGCCAGAACCTGACCGCTGCGGGCTCGGGGAATCAGACCTTTACCCTAACCATCAGCGACAACAGCCAGTCGGCCAGCGCCACCACCAACGTAACGGTTAACAGCCTGCCCACGGCGGGACTGACCAACAACGGGCCACTGAGCTGCACGTTCACCACTGTCACCTTAACCGCATCAGGGGGCAACTCGTATACCTTTGCCAACGGCAGTGGCAGCGTGTTAGCCGGATCGGGTAACACCCGCCTGGTGACGGTAGCAGGGACCTACTCGGTGACAGTCGCCAATGCCAGCGGTTGTGTGAGTACCACCACCACCACCGTCACCAGCACCACCGCGACGGTGTCGGTGAGCAACCCGGTGACCACGAATGCCACCCAGGGGACGGCCTTCAATCAAACCTTTACGGCCAGTGGCGGAACCGCACCCCGTAGTTTCAGTCTGGCCAGTGGCAGCTTACCCAATGGCTTGAGTCTGAATTCCACTACCGGCGTCTTATCAGGCACACCCACGCAGAGCGGGAGTTTTCCCATCACGGTGCGGGCCACGGATGCCAATGGCTGTTCGGGCGTCGGTTCGACCTATACGCTGGTCGTCAATGCGGCCGCCCCCACCATCACGGGCTTCACAGTTAATCCAAATTCGGTTTGTTTGGGTAAGCCAATTACCGTCACTGCCACGGTTGGCAACGTAACGGGTAGTTATTCGTTCACCCTGGAGTATAGTAATCACATTATCTTTTCCGATATAGAAACGTCCGCTACGTTTACCAGGGGATTAGCAACCCAGGTCCCTGGTAGTCAGACTTTAATTCTGACTGTCAGTGCTAATGGCCAGTCGACATCGGCTGTTACCAACGTAACGATTAACAGTTTGCCCACGGCGAATCTTTCCAACAATGGCCCGCTGAGCTGCACGCTGGCCAGCGTGACGCTGACGGCTTCGGGCGGTAGCTCCTACACCTTTACCAATGGGATCGGTACGGTGCTGGCTGGATCAGGCAACACCCGATCAGTCAGTACGCCGGGGACGTATTCGGTGACGGTAGCCAATGCCAGTGGGTGCGTGAGTACTACCAGCACCACTGTCACCAGCACCACCGCGACGGTATCGGTAACGAATCCCGCCACCACCACGGCTACCCAGGGGACGGCCTTCAGCCAGAGCTTTACCGCCAGCGGTGGGGTAACTCCCCTGACATTCAGTCTGGCCAGTGGCACTCTGCCTGCTAATCTGAGTTTAAATGCCACAACCGGTGTGTTGTCAGGTACGCCCACCGGGAGTGGTAATTTTTCCTTTACCGTCCGGGCCACTGATGCTAATGGTTGTTCGGGTGTGAGCGCTACGTATATCCTGGTGGTGAGCGAAGCCTGTACTAATATGTACACAGTGACCAACACCAACGATGCTGGAGCGGGCAGCCTGCGCCAGGCCATGCTCAACATAGCCACAACCTCCTGCCCCGGTCCCTTCACCATCACGGCCAGCCTAAGCGGTACCATCAACCTGGCCAGTGCTCTGCCCGACATCTCCAGAGACGTTACCTTTATCGGGCCGGGAGCCAGCAGCCTGACAGTGCGCCGAAATTCGGGGGGTAATTATCGTATTTTTAACATCCTGCGTTTTGACAAAGACAATAATGACAACATCGTCAGTTTCAATGGATTTACCATTGCCAATGGCTTTGCTAATCAGGATAATGGAGGAGGTATCCAGAATGATGGTATATTGACACTAACCAACTGCACCATTCTTAACAATACGGCTACTTACGATGCCGGTGGTGTGCGTAATCAGAATAGACTAACCGTGATTGATTGCCGCTTTGATGGTAATTCGGCAGGAACTTATGGTGGTGGTCTTGCTCACGGAGGTGATTTTTTGAGTGTAGCCGGTAGTGTCTTTATAAATAATACGACTATTAGTAATGGTAGTAATGGTGGTGGGGCCCATATAGGTGCTACCAATTCTACGATAACCGATTGTTTGTTTACCAACAATGCAGCCGTATTTGGCGGAGGAGGAGTAGCAACACGCGCATCGACTACCTTTGTCAATTGCACCTTTAGTAACAATACGACTACCGGAACAAATTCTACCGTTGGGGGAGGAGCTATTCGAATTGTTACGGGTGATGCTACTTTCATCAATACGACTGTTGCCTTCAATAAAAGTAGTGCCGGAGGAGGGGTCTTGGTCGATCCGGGATCTTCCGGGTCTTTTAAAAATTGCATCATTGCCGGAAATACCAATCCTGATGGTAGCCTCGCCACTAATATTACTAATTCAGGCACTATTAGTTCGTCCTCCTATAATGTAATCGGCACGGGTGGTTCGGGTGGTTTAACCGACGGTGTCAACAACAACATCGTGGGCGTTAATGCCCTGCTGGCCCCACTGGGCAACTACGGTGGCGCAACCCAAACCCATGCCCTGTTGCCGGGCAGCCCCGCCATCAATGCAGGTACATCTTCCGGTGCCCCTACCACCGATACACGTGGCATCAGCCGGGTTGGAACAACCGACATTGGTTCGTTTGAGTCGCGGGGTTTCACCCTGGCCCTCACCAGCGGCAGCAGTCAGTCAGCCACAGTCGGCACAGCCTTCACCAGTCCACTGCGGACGACGGTAAGCAGTGCTAACAGCGAACCCGTTGATGGTGGAGTTGTCACCTACACTGGGCCGGGTTCGGGCGCTGGTCTTAGCCCTGGTCCGGTTTCAGCTACGATTGTAGGTGGTATAGCCGAAGCCAGTGTAACAGCGAATGCCACAGCGGGCGGGCCCTACACGGTGGCAGCTACGGCCAGGGGAGCCTCGCCTATCATCAATTTTAGCCTGACAAATACGTCATCTACGCCTACTCTGGCCGGGTTTGCGGCTAGCCCCAACTCGGTTTGCGCAGGTAGTCCGGTGATGTTTACCGCCACGGTAGGTAACGTGACGGGCAGCTACAACTACACCCTCACCAACGGCAGTAGCCCCCTGACCGGTTCGGCCAGCGGCAACTTCAGCCAGAACCTGACCGCCAGCGGCTCGGGCGTCCAGAACTATACGCTCACGGTGAGCAGTGGTGGCCCGGCGGCCACAGCCGTGGCGAGTCTGACGGTGGCCCAGTCGGGTGTGACGCGGTTGTATGTGAAAGCCAATGCCTCGGGGGCCAACACGGGCCTAAGCTGGCAAGACGCCTTTACCGACTTGCAGTCAGCGCTGAAGTATTCCTGTACCGGCAATCTGCGGGAAATCTGGATTGCCCGGGGTGTGTACACACCCCGGTCGGAGCAGATCAGCGACGCTTTTTCGATGCTACCCGATGTGGCCATTTATGGTGGCTTTGAGGGTACAGAGACTGACCTGAGTCAGCGGCCTCCCATTACGGCCAGCAATCCCTCTTCGACCACGCTCTCGGCCGATATTGACAGCGACGGCACCCCGGCCAACAACACTGCGTACATCATTTATAATACCCGTCGACTGACCAGTACAGCCATTCTGGATGGCGCCGTTATTGCCCAGGCTAATTACGCCGAAGGTGGAGGCATCGGAACCATTACCAATGTCAGTAGTGGCGACCCTACCTATACAGAAGAAGGCCAACCCGTCGGTAATGAGAGTAGTCCACAATACCGTAATTTGCTTTTTACGGGCTATCTGCCTGCCACGAACACCGAAAGACGGGGTTTCATATTTGTCGCAAACAGAGCCGTATCTGGAGGCATAACCAAACCCAGCTTTATCAACTGCGTGTTCCGCGACAACCCATTTGGCATGATCAGTAACCAGGGAACGTCGGGTATCTCAACCGTAGTGGCCCCGCAATTTGTGAATTGTATCATTGCCAATAACACCAATAGCAATGGCCCGAATTTGCCTTTTCTTACGGTAAGTCAAAGTTCATCGACCGATCAATCGACGTTCATCAACTGCTCTTTCCTAAACGTACCAGGTGGGGTTACTCTCTCCACTATCAACAGCGCTGACGGACCATCGCAGAATGATATTCAGTTGACCAACTGTGTACTGTGGAATACTGGTGGGGCCAGCACGTTCAGTAGCCAGGTTCAGGGTTCCAACCCAACTACAACTGTGGCCACGACTGTCCAATACAGCCTGCTTGACCAGGCCATCACCGGCTACACCAGCGGACCGGGCAATCTGACAGCAACCGGCTCGCCCTTTGTATCGGCCAGCGATGTCAGCCTGCCCAACACTTCCTCCGCCGTCAACGCGGGTAATCCTGCCAGTGTGACCGTAGCCAACGGTCCTTATTCGGCTACCAGCTTACCCGCTACCGATGCCGCGGCTAACCCCCGCATCGTGGGCAGTCGGGTAGACATGGGGGCGCTGGAGGTGCAGAACCCCGTAGCCCCTACCCCCACCATCGCCGATTTCCTGGCCAATCCCGATCCGCTTTGCGTCGGGGTACAGACCACCTTCACCGCCAGCCTTGGGAACATCACGGGTAGCTATGCCTATACCCTGACCAACGGGACCAGTACGACAACGGGTAATAGCAGCAATACCGCGTTCAGTCAGCCACTAATGACTACCCAGTCGGGTATCCAGACCTTTACCCTGACGGTGAGCAACAACGGGCAGCTAGCCACTGCAACTTATGTGCTGACGGTAAACGCGCCCCCTACAATTTCGCTGCAGGCCAGTCATGGCGGCCAACTCACCTGCGCGGTCAACAGCCTGACTCTAACGGCCGAAGGCGGAGATGATTATCGGTTCAGTGGACCCGGTATTGTCAGCCAGGACGCTGAAAATGGGTTAGCGATCGTCAATGCAGCCGGGGTGTATTCGGTCACCGTGGCCTACAGCGAAACGGGTTGTTTCAGCACCACGACGACAACCATTACCAGTGCCACGACACTCGTGGCGGTCACGAATCCGGCCACAACCACCGCTACGGTGGGGCAACCCTTCAGCCAGAGCTTCAGTGCCAGTGGCGGCAGCGGCACGTACAGCTTCAGTGTAGTCAGTAGTAACCTGCCGGCCAGTCTGAGCCTGTCGAGCACGGGGGTCCTGAGTGGTACGCCCACGCAGGCGGGTAGTTACACCCTGCTGGTCAGCGCTCAGGATCAAAACGGTTGTGCAGGGGTGGCCAGCACGGTCTACAGCCTGACGGTGAGCAATGCGGCTCCTCCCTGCGGCACGGTGGTATACGTGACCCAGGCGGGGGCGGGTAGCCAGAACGGCAGCAACTGGGCCAATGCCTTCGCGGGTACTTCGCTGCAAACGGCCATCAACACGGCCGCCGGTTGCGGAGCCCAGGTCTGGATAGCTCAGGGCCTTTACAAGCCCACCACCGGCACCGACCGCACCATTAGTTTCTCGATGAAAGAGGGCGTTGCTATCTACGGCGGTTTTGTGGGTACGGAGAGCCAGTTGAGCCAGCGTCCGGCGGTGAACCCCGTCACGGGGCAACCGTCCAGCAGTACGCTATCGGGCGATATTGGCACTCAGGGCGATGAAGGCCAGACCAGCGACAATAGTTTCCACCTTATTGTTAACAACGCTACGCTTACCAACCAGGCTGTTCTGGACGGATTTGTGCTCACCCTGACCAGTGCCAGTTACGATGAAACTGGCACTAGCCGAGGTTTTGGCGGGGCTATTTTTAATAGCGGCAAGAACAGCTCCAGCAGTCCATCTATCCGTAACTGCTTATTTGTCAAGAACTTTGCCGACGATGAGGGTGGAGCCATTTATACGCTAAGCAGTAGCCCAACCATTGACAACTGCCGTTTTGAAAACAATATAGGGAACTCTCAGGGAGGGGCAATGGCATTTGGTGGCGGTGGAAGTCCCCTCGTGAAAAACTCTTCCTTTCTAAGTAACTTCAGCAATGGCGATGGTGGAGTGTTTTATATCGATGGCCCTGTCAACCTTACGGTACAAAATAGTACCATGCGAATGAACCAGACCGGTAGTGGCGGAGTCTTGTTCGTCTCGGGTAATAACGGGTCACGGGTCGAGTTTACGGATTGCTTAATGGAAGGAAACACGGCCGACGATGCAGGCGTAATGAATACCCAGAGCTATACGGATGTAATTCTGACCCGTTGCCAGTTTCTGTCGAATAAGGCAACGGATGGGGAAAGTGGAGTTCTTTACATCGGACAAGGTAGTCTGACAGCGACGGATTGTTTGTTTAAGAACAACTCAGCTACTGAAGAAGGCGGGGCCATCTATTGTCAGGGAGATCGTACGAAGCTAACCAACTGTATCTTTCAGGACAACTCATCCCAGGGTATTGGGGGCGCTCTTTCCGTAAATTCTCCCACAACGCTGATCAATTGCAGTTTCATTGGTAATAAAGCGTATCGGGGGGGCGCCATTTATTGTGGTGACCTTACCATAACCAATTCTTCATTCCTGGCTAATCAGGCCAGTGAGGGAGGGGCCATTTGCAGTGAAGGAGGTGATGTAAAACTTACTAACTCAGTACTGTGGAATAATGGAGGCCCCAACTCTATAGTATATCCATACGGCGGAGATCAGGTATCGGCCAGCTACAGTCTGTTCGATGCAAGTGTAACGGGCTATATCGACGGGGGCAACAACCTCACCACAACGATCTCGCCCTTCGTTTCTACCACCGCCACCCAACTGCGCGACTGCTCACCAGCTATCAACACTGGCAGCAATGCCGCTTATAGTGCGGTCAGCGGCCCATCGACCGATCTGGCGGGGGCGACTCGTCAGTATAACGACGGAGTCATCGACCGGGGAGCGTATGAGTACCAGGGCAACCCCACCACCCTGACGGTCAGTAATCCGGCCACAACCACCACCGCTACGGTGGGGCAACTCTTCAGTCAGAGCTTCAGTGCCAGTGGCGGCAGCGGCACGTACAGCTTTAGTGTGGTCAGCAGTAACCTGCCGGCCAGTCTGAGCCTGTCGAGCACGGGGGTCCTGAGTGGTACGCCCACGCAGGCGGGTAGTTACACCCTGCTGGTCAGCGCTCAGGATGCCAACGGCTGTGGGGGTGTGGCCAGCACGGTCTACAGCCTGCAGGTGATCGATCAGACACCGACCGTGGTGAGCTTTGCGTCCGGCTCCTCTACTGTTTGCGTGGGTAGCCCTGTAGCCTTTACGGCCAGTGTAGCCAATATCACGGGCTCTTATACCTACACCCTGACCAACGGCACCAGTACGACAACGGGTAACAGCAACAATGCAACGTTCAGCCAGACCCTGACGGCTACGGGGTCCGGTGTACAAACGTTTACGCTGACGGTAGTCAGTGCCGGTCAGTCCGCTTCGGCGACCACCGTGATCACGGTCAGTGGCTTGCCCACCGCCAGCCTGGTCAGCAGCGGCACGCTGACCTGCGCGGTCACGTCGGTAACCCTGACCGCTTCGGGTGGTAGCTCCTACACCTTCACCAACGGTAGTGGGGTGGTGGGCACGCCGGGCTCGGCCAGCACCCTGGTGGTCAGTACGCCCGGTACCTATTCGGTGATCGTAGCCAATGCCAGTGGCTGCACCACGACCACCAGCACAAGCGTTCAGAGCGCCACGGGCACCGTCGCGGTGAGTAGTCCAACTACCACTACAGCGACCCTGAACAGTGCCTTCAGCCAGAGCTTTGTGGCTTCCGGGGGAACAGGGTCGTATAGTTTCAGCCTGGCCAGCGGCAGCTTACCCAATGGCTTGAGTTTGAATCCCACCTCCGGTGTTGTGTCGGGCACACCCACGCAGCCTGGCAGCTTCCCCATCTCGGTGCGGGCCACCGATGCGAATGGTTGTTCAGGGGTGAGTGCGACCTATACCCTGGTGATCACCGATCCTACCCCAACGTTGGTAGGCTTGTCGGCCAGTCCGAGTGCAGTCTGCGTGGGCAGTCCAGTGACCTTCAGCGCTAGTGTGGGCAACGTATCGGGTAGCTATGCCTATACCCTTTCCAATGGGCAGGGTACGCCCATTACCGGTACTACGTCGGCCACTACCTTTAGCCAGAATCTGACGGCCATCGGCACAGGAAGTCAGAGTTATACCCTGACGGTGAGTGCCAATGGGCAACGGGTGACCGCTACGGCCAACCTCACGATCAACAGCCTACCGGTGGCCAGTTTAGTGAGCAGCGGCACGCTGACCTGCGCCGTCACGTCGGTAACCCTGACCGCTTCGGGTGGTAGCTCCTACACCTTCACCAACGCCAGTGGGGTGGTGGGCACGCCGGGCTCGGCCAGCACGTTGGTGGTCAGTACGCCCGGTGCCTATTCAGTGACCGTGGCCAATGCCAGTGGCTGCACCACGACCACCAGCACAAGCGTCGATCAGCAGCTGAGTCTGCCCACCCCCAGCCTGACCAACACTGGGCCGCTCTCCTGTAGCCTGACCAGCGTAACCCTGACGGCAGGTGGCGGAACGACGTATCGCTTTAGCCCGGGCACCAGTCCGCTAGCGGCTGCCAATCAGGTCAGCGTGAGCGTAGCCGGAGTCTATTCGGTCACCGTCGTCGGTGCCAACGGTTGCTCGGCGGTGGCGTCGACGACCGTCACGGGCAGCACCCAACCCCCCACTGCTCCTACCCTGCAGGCCAGCGCCACTACGACCATCAATCAGCCCATCAGCGTGACAGCCTCGGGCTGCTCAGGTAGTCTCAACTGGACGCTGCTGGGCGGTACGGGAATGGCCAGCGGGAGCCTTTATACGGTCAGTAACCCCGGCAACTATACGCTCTCGGCCACCTGTAGCCTGGGTGGCTGCACCAGCCCGGCCGCCAGTCTGACGCTGAGCATTCAGGCCAGTAACGAGTTTCGTGTGGTGGCGCCAGACTACGACTGCCAGACCGGAGCCATTACCTTCCACACCGCCGGGGGCGACGGCAGCCCTGTCGAGTACTTTGCGGTCGGTATCACCGGCTGGACCACCAATCCCGAGCAGTACACCGACCGGGGGCTACGGGGCGACCCCAAGAAGGTGACCCTGCAAGCCCGCCAGAACGGCATCACCGTCAGCTATGTCTTCGACCTGCCTGCCTACTGTGCCGGGCTGCCCACGCCCCCCCAGTCCTCGACCAATCCGGCTCCGATCCTGGTCAACCCCATCGCAAGCCAGGTAACGACCCAGTATCAGCCGTATAGCTTTACCATTCCGGCAGGGACCTTTACCGATCCTCAGGGCGAACCCCTGACCTACGCGGTGCTGGGGCTAACGCCGGGGCTGATCTTCTCGGGTATGACCATCAGTGGCACACCGACGACGGCCGGCCGGCCCACCATCACCGTCATTGCCGTGGACCCCAGCGGCCAGACGGCCAACACCAGCTTCTCGCTGTCGATCAATCCGCCCAACCCGCCGGCCCCCAGTGCCGATCCCTTCGAGCTGTCGGTAGCGGCCTACGACTGTTCGCTGGGCTGGATCACCCTGCAAACCAGCGGGGGTACTGGCACCCCGGTCGAGTACCGCATCGAGGGGGTCACCGACTGGACGTCCAATGCCAACCTGGTGATTCCCCTCTCCATGCGGCAGAGCGCTTCGATCGGGCTCAAAGCCCGGCAGGGCGGAGTGGAGGTAAGTCTGGTCTTCGATGCGGCCGCAGCCTGTGGCCCCACGCCCCCCGATCTGACGCCGGTTCTCTACGCCCGGCCCAGCACGATGAGCAGCCAGCCGGCCTGCAGTGTGGTCGTCGATGTGGTCGAAGTGGCGGGCGTGGCCACCACGGGTCCGATCACGGTGATGATCAGCAAAGATCCGAAGATGCCGTTGAGCTTCGATGCGGGGCTGACGAGCGTGGGAGGTATGGCCGTGCAGAACAGTGTCTGGAGCCTGGATACATCGCGGCCCAACTACTACGTGCTGACCACCAATCAGGTAATTGCCCGGAGCCAGAAGCTGAGCGTGGGCTTAACGGGTGTGCTGCAGGCCGGCTCGACGACGGGTCGGCTGACGGTGAGTGCGACGGTGGTGGGGGGCAGCGGTGGGGAAACCCAGCTGGACAACAACACCGATGCCGACAAGATCGAATATTTCCCTCAGTGACCGTTGAAGGCGCTGTACCAGACGACTTATCGATAAATTATCGGTAGCTGCCTGATAAACAAAAAAGCCCGGCAATCCGGGCTTTTTTGTTTCGTGTAACATACGTGTCAATGATTGTAACGTATGTGTTAGCGGGCACGCCGATTAAACGGTTACTTGCCTCTCCCTAATAGTATGGGTGTATCCTCAAAATAAAGCCCGTTATGTCTACATCGCATTCTCAACGAAATTGCCGTCTTCATCAACCAGTCGATTCCGAATCTATAAATCTGCCCGATGCCAACCGGTCTTCTACTTTTGGGCTACGCGAGAGTCTGGACGACTCCGAAGAGACGGCTATGAGTATAACCGAGATGGACAGGCTCATAAGCCGTTACAGACGAGCTGTTTTCGAACGCTACTCAACTCAGATCAGTATGAGCGATTAACGCCCGTCTGGCTTCGCTTACGCAGTCATAGCCGACGTGTTTTTTGCATAGATACTGACCGTAGCATTTATCTAAAATACAATTGAACATAAAAACCGAACATAAGGCCGCTTTCTAATGGAGTTATATTATCAAATCTGAAATTTTATGTTTTATTTGCAACATAAAATTTAGAATACTATGCCTTATTCGGTCAAATCAACGCAGATCCCTTCCAATCCACTGACATATAAATTAGTACTGCTGGATGATTGTAACGAACCTATCGGCTACGCTACCGGCGAATTCAGGCAGTATGCCATGTGGTACGACGGGCAGCGTCATTTTTTCATTACGGATTTTGTTCTTACCGACCGCCCTCAACAGCCGGGTCTGGGGGCCAGATTCCTGAAAGCGGTGGAATCTTTTGCTTATCAACAGGGTGCCTGCTGGATTCGGGGTCAGTTGGAACGCAAGCCCAATGCGTATGCCGATCTGGGCACCGGTGGGCGGGACCTCAGCACTTTCTGGGGAGCCAGTGGCTACGGCCTGAAGCAGGAAATTTACGACGACTCGATCCGAGTCTGGAAAGCTCTGCGCCACTAATGAGTAGGGCGTCATGCGTAATCGATCGACTCAACCATGAATCATTTACCTCCGTCGGTATAAGTTGGGCAGGTCGGTTTCAAACCAGGTATACGGGTCTGCGTAAAAGCGCAGAAAGTCGGCCACGCTGGCCTGGCCGGGGTAAGGGGCGTAGAAATGCGTAGCGCTCCGGGCATCGTTGCGCCAGACCAGCACGTAGGCCAGCCTCATTTTCTCCGCTTTCAGGGATTTTAATAGGGTGTTGGTCCACCAGGTCGTATCCGGAACCGACTCCAGGCCCGTTTCGGTAAAAGCGGCCAGTTTACCAGCCTTTTCGGCGTAGTCAGACACAATCTTCAGCTTCTGAATGCCAGCCTGAAGGTTGTAATGACCGTTGCGGCCAAAATCGGCGTAGTTGTCGACCCCCACCAGATCGACCCACTCATCGCCAGGATACCGGTCGAGGTAATCCGCTTCGGTACTGAACAGGCAGTCGGGCGAGAAAGCGTAGATGAAGTTATGTACCTGCAGGCTGTCGCGCAGGTAGGAAACCGTAAATCGCCATAAAGACAGAAAATCCTCGCGTTTGCAGTGCGGCTTTCCCCACCAGAACCAGCCACCGTCGAACTCATGATACGGCCGAAACACCATCGGCACAAGCTTCCCGTCGTGGCCTTTCACCGACCGGGCCAGCCCCCCTACCGTTTGCAGAATCTGCTTGTATTGCTCATGGTGAGATCCGCCAGGCTTAAGGTCGGCAACGGCGGGGGCCGACACCGAATCTTTCCAGTAAAAACCCGTCTGTGGGGTTACAGGGTTCGAAAAATGCCAGGCTACGGTAGTTACCCCGCCCCGGTCATAGGTAGCGGCAATTTGTTGGCGTAACGACGATTTGGCTTGCTCGATCGCTTCCGGTGAGCGGCCCGATAGCCCGCTGAAGTCAACGCCTACTACCGCCGGATGCGACCCGCTTACCGATTTAACATCTGACCGGTTGGCATCACCGCTCCAGCCATGACCGTATTCGGTGGCATGCTGGTGACCAAACAGTATGTGCTTTCGGGTAAGCTTATGCAGGTTGTGATAAAGCGCCTGGGTTTCTCTGGTCGCTTTCGTATCAATTAACTGCGGACGGGGTGCAGCCAGTCCAACCGGGCCAGCGAATAAGCCTGCGAATAGGCTCGCGGATAAAATAACTGTAAAGAACGAACTCATACAACGTATTCGCCAAAATCATCGGCCCGAACATTAGCTAATGTTCGGGCCGTTAAAAATTTACTTATTTGACCAGCATCAGGTCGTCGAAATAAAAGGTTTCGTCCTGGTTGTTTGGCCCCTGAATCCGGAAGCCGATCTGACTCAGGGATTTTCCCGCAGCCCAGAAATCAATGTCCGACAACTTCAGTCTGAAGTAATTCCAGACGCCTGCTTTTACGTCGATCTTGTTTTTATCGACAAACTCCCCGAAGCCGGCTTTACTGGCATCGGTCGTCAGGTAGAGCGAATAATCGGCCGAAGCACCTTTGACCCAACCCGTTACGTACGTGTAGTCGGTGGAATACGCCAGGGGCGATCCGGTGGAAAAGCCAATTAAATGCCAGTTACCTTTCTGAAAATTCTTTCCGACCGAAGCGGCTCCAGATGCAAACTCCTTCGTCGATACGGCGGCCGCATCGCCCCAGGAAGCGTCCTTGAAACCCGGGCCGTAGGCATCGGTAAAGATCGGATAGGCTTTATCGATATTGACAAACTCCTGGGCCGTGGTCATTCGGCCAGTGCCGTTGGTAATCCGCAACGGTGCCCGGTTCAGCGACGAAGCCGGCATCTGAACGACCAACTGGGCCTTGGCTTTCGACACAATCGTTACCACATCCGACACGCCTTTTACGGAATCGGTCAGCGTCACGGCCGTCACATCGTCGAAGTTATTGCCAGTAAGGGTAATGACGGTGCCTTTTGTGAAGTTATAGTTCGAGACCGATGCCACCGTCGGATACGCCAGCGCCTTGAACGGCACCTTTAGGGTATTGCCCGCACTGTTGGTAAAAATAATGTTCTGACTCCCGCCCAACACATCGGCAGGCACCCGGAAAATCAGCGCCCCCTCGGTGTTGAGCGTCGATTGAAAGCCAGCCGGTACGTTACCTTTTTCGAAAACAATGCTGCGGATATCGCCCAGACCCGTACCCGTCAGGGTTACCAGCGAGCCGCCAGCGGCCGAATCCGGCGAAAGCGCCGTTGCTACGGGGTTTCCAGGTTTTATCTGTGGACTGCCGTCCGTATCTTTTGTGCAGGAACTCATCCAGAAACCGGCCGTGGCCGTCAGGAACAGTACCCCCGCTATTCGATTCAATTGATTGACTCTCATTATAGATTCGTTTTTTAGGGTCATTTGGTGGTCATTGAATAGTCATTCGGTTGTCATTTGATGGTTATTGATAGCTTCTAAAAAATGACAATGAACGAATGACTATTCAATGACAATCCATGCCAACTGAATGACCACCAAATGATAATTAGTTGTAATAGGGAACGGGGTCTTTGCCCAGTTCAGGGTCCTGCACGATTTCACCCGCCGGAATGGGTAGATACATCTTGTCTTCGGTGAAGTTGGTGATGTAGGTGGCGCCCGTTACCGTACCCCGATTCTGTTTCTGGATCATCTCTTTCGCCCTGGCAAAACCCTGACGCTGAATGTCGTACCAATAGTCGCCCTCGAAAGCGAACTCGACCCGGCGCTCGTGCAGAATATCGTCGAGCGTGATGGCCGTTCTGGGTGTCAGGCCTGCCCGCGCCCTGACTTTATTTAGGGCATCTAATGCCTTGGCATCGGTGGTCGAGGCAGCGCCGGCCAGCGTCGCTTCGGCATAAATCAGCAGAATATCGGCATAGCGCAGCAGCACCACATTATTGCCGGAGTTCTGACCCAGTACGGCATCGCTTCCGAAGCTTTTACCCGGACCGGCAAAGTACTTCACGATGTTCGAGCGGGTGGGTCCCAGGCTTCCGCCATCTTCTACGGGCTGCAGGGTGTCGTACTTAAATCCGTTGGCCATGAAGGCGTTGTATTTGGGAGCATTCACACGCTGGGGTTTCCAGTTGGGATTGGTCCAGCCCTGTTCCATCACCGACCATTTCCGGCGCAGGTCACCGAATTTATACTCTTTCAGCAGGTCCAGCGAAGGCACGTACATTTCCCAGGCGTCGGCTTCGGCCGTACGCAAGGCACCCGCCCCCCGATCAGGATTTTTGATGTTGCCCGTTCCCCACGGATCGCCCGCCAGCTGGTGCTGAATCGAGAATAACGACTCGGCGTTGTTGTTCAGGCTCATCTTGGTAAACATGCCCATGTAATCACTCACCAGGCTGTATCTGCCCGAATTGATCACCTCTTCGGCTTTCGCTTTGGCATTCGCGTAATCTTTGGCATACAGATACAGCTTCGACATCATGCCTTTGGCCGAATATTTCGTCAGGCGTCCGGCCGCGTCCGACTCGGGCAGACCCGCTTCAGCCAGCTTCAACTCTTCGAGCGCAAACCGAAGCACATCCTTCTGCAGGTAGCGTGGAATATTGAAATTCCCCGACAGGGCCGTTGCACCCGGATCGGTGATAATGGGCGCAGCGCCCCAGGTCCGGGCAATGTAGAAGTAAATCGTACCGCGCATGAAATGACACTCGGCAATGGCGGGGTCGAGGTAGGCCGCGCCCCCACCGGCTGCTTTTTTCTCTTCGAAGGTTTTGATCATGACATTAGCGTAGCCAATGATCTTGTAGAACGCCCCCCAGGCAGCACCGATCCGGTCGGAAGCCGACGAAACCGTGAAATTCAGGTATTCGACGTCGGTATAGGTAAACATATTGCCCCCCATGACGTCGCCGATGGCATCCTGAGCCCGGCTTTCGTAGTTCCGCCAGGGTAGTCCACTGTAGAGTGTGCTGGTAGCTCCCCGTACTTCATCTGCATTATTATAATAGTTACCCGTGGTCGTGCCCGACAGAGAAGGCCGGTCGATGAAGTCTTTCGAGCAGGAAGACAACAGCACCGCCGGCAGCATCAGGGCATATATTGGCTTGAGTTTCATATACGTTTAATTTTGACTGATTGAGTGAATGATTGAATAAGTCAGGTAAGGATTTTCTCTGAAATAAACCGCACGTATCTTCCTGTATGGCTAAATTGAGAAGAGTGGGCTTTGGCATTCACTCATTCGATCATTGATCATTAGAATTGTAGATTAGCACCGACCGTAAACGTGCGTGGGTTCGGATAGTGACCGGCGTCGACGTTCATCAGCTTGATGCTGTTGTTGAACGAACCGATTTCAGGGTCGTAGCCCGAATAGTTCGTAAAGGTTTTCAGGTTCTGAATCGAGCCGTAAATCCGCAGGTTCGTCACTTTCACTTTGTTGAGCAGGTTCTTAGGCAGCCGGTAGCCCAGGGTAATGTTCTGAATCCGGGCGTAAGAGGCATCCTCGACGTAGCGATCCGACATGGCCGTATTGTTCTTGTTCGTGTTCGTAAAGCGGGGCAGGGCTCCATTCTGATTACTTTCCGTGTACCGGTCGTTGACGGTGGTCATCTGGTTGGTGTAGGCATTGTTCAGCCCTTCGAGTTGCCAGCGGAGAAAGTTGAATGCTTTGGCACCCTGACTACCCTGCAAGAACAGCGAGAAGTCGAAATCGCCGTAGTTCAGCGTGTTGGTGAACCCCCAGGTGAATTTCGGCAGCGGACTACCGATGTAGGTCAGGTCCTGCGCGTCGATTTTACCGTCGCCGTTGATGTCTTTGTAGCGGATATCGCCCAGCCAGGTTTCGGTTTGATTGACCTTGTAGCCAAACTGCGGCAGGCTCTTGTCCAGGTCAGCCTGCGTCCGGAACAACCCATCGGTTACCAGCCCCCAGAACGACCCCACCGGGCGGCCGGGGGTAGTATGCGTCACGAGGTAGTTGTTATAATAAATCTTGCCGTCGAGCGCCGAAGCGGCACTGGCCGCTTTGTCGTAGGTATTGGTAAATTGTGTAAACACGACGTTGGTCTTCCAGCTGAAATTACCCTTCTTGATGTTGGTCGTTGTCAGGCCGATATCGACGCCACGATTGGTCATCTGCCCGGCATTGCCCAGGGGTGCTTTCAGATCATCCCACTGGTCACCTACACCGATCAGGTTGGGGCCGGTCAGGAAGATAATCATGTCGGAAGTTACTTTCTGGTAGACGTCGATCGTTGCGTCGATGCGTCCGTTAAAGAAGCCCAGATCGACCCCGGCATTGGCCGTTTTCACCGTTTCCCATTTCAGGTTCGGGTTCGGAATTCCATTGATCATGTTCGACGAACCAAACCCTACCGGACCCGAGAAGAACTGCACCGCACCGACGTAGGCCGGGTTGGGCGCCCCACCAGGAAAGTTCTGATTACCGACCACGCCATAGCCGGCCCGCAGTTTGGCATAACTCAGCACTTTCGAAACCTCGCCTTTCATGAACTTCTCGTTCGAGATGGTCCAGCCAGCCGATATGCCAGGGAAATACCCCCACCGGTTATTCGGCCCGAAGTTCGACGAACCGTCGGTCCGGAAGCTGGCCGAAATCGAGTATTTATCGTCGTAAGTGTAGTTGGCACGGGCAAAATAAGACTCCATCGCCCACTGGCCTTTCCCCCCACTCAGTCCCCAGGTGGTTTGATCAGCACTACCCGTGTTGAGGTCGAAAATGTTCGCCTGCAGATCCACTTTACTTCCCGAAATCGACTGGTAATACGAATTCTGAGCCTGGTGGCCGATGGTACCCTGAATGCTGTGTTTTTTAATGTACTTGTTATAGGTCAGGTAGTTCGTCAGCGACCAGTAGTAATTATCGGACCGCGAATCGATCAGCTTACTCCGGAACGACGTACCGCCGACGTTCCCCGCTTTCTGAAACGCCACGTTGTTGTCCTGCCCTAACGCATACGACAGTTCGTTCCGCAACGACAGGTCTTTCGTGAACTGCAGTTCGGCATACAGGCTTCCGAAAATGTTGTTCGAGGTTTTGGTATTGCCCCGGTACTGACTGTTCCCGACCAGGTTCGCGTTGTTATACTGAACCCCGCCCACGGTCTGGCCACCGCCCCAGCTGCCATCCAGGTTTTTGACCGGTATCAGCGGGCTGGTCGAAGCGCCCCACCAGATAGTTCCTTCGGCAGCATCGGCCAGCGAAACGTTCTGAATGCTGCGCGAAACGTTGGCGCTGATACCCACCTTGGCCCAGCTTTTGAGCTGGCTATCCAGGCTAAAGCGCGACGCATACCGCTTGAAATCCGATCCGAGCAGAATCCCTTTGTTGTCGAAGTAGTTCAGCGACAGGTAATACGTCGTCCGGTCTTTCCCGCCCGAAAAGCTCAACTGGTGGTTATTGATTTTCCCATGCTGGAACATGGCTTCCTGCCAGTCGGTCCCGTTGCCGAGCAGGTCGGGTTTTTTGAACTCATCGGCTACGGGGTTTCCGATAATCGGCAGGACTTCGTTCTGGTAACGGGCAAAATCCCGCAGGTTCATCAAATCCAGTCGGCGGGCCACTTCCGAAACACCCGTGTACATCTCGTAGTTGATCTTACCCTCCCCTTGTTTGCCTTTTTTGGTGGTGATCATGATGACCCCGTTGGCCGCCTGCGAACCGTAAATAGCCTGCGCCGATGCATCTTTCAGCACGTCGATGCTCTCAATATCGTTGGGGTTGAGCATAGCCATCACACTATTGCCGGTCTGACCATCGCTGCCACCCAGGCCCGCGTATCCCGAACTGTTCGAGGTATTGCCACCCACGAACGGTACGCCGTCGATCACAAACAGCGGGTCGTTGCTGTTGATGGATGTCACCCCACGCACCTTGACCGATACACCACCGCCCGGCTGACCACCGTTGCTGGTTACGGTTACCCCAGCCGCTTTTCCCTGCAGAAGCTGGTCGACCCCGGCTGCCGGAATGTCTTTCAGATCAGCCGCTTTTACGGTCGTAATAGACGAAGTAACGTCGGAACGCTTGGCCGTTCCGTAGCCAATGACCACCACTTCGTCCAGCGATTGATCGCCCGTCTGCAGGGTAATGTTCAGCGTTGTCCGAGAACCCACCTCGACTTCCTGCGTTTTCATCCCGATAAAGGAGATTACCAGGATTTTCGAGCCGGCGGGCATATTGATGGAAAATCGCCCTTCTACGTCCGTTGTCGTTCCGAGCTGTGTTCCTTTTACTGATACGGTTGCGCCGGGCAGGGTATTTCCTTTTTCGTCCGACACAACGCCTTTGACCAGCCCTTTGGCATCGGCCGGTGCGTTGATACTCGTTTTAGCCGCTTTTATGGTCGCCAGAGCAGGCGGGTTTTTATCCGCGGCTGCACCGGTCATCGCTCGCTCCTGGGCGTGGACATTTAGCCAACTGCTCAGAAGGAAGGCTCCCGAAAGCACATGTTTGATCATGGGAATAAAATTAATTGTTAACTTAGGTAATAGGCTAAGTGGATTATTCAGGCAGTAGAGCCTGTAAGCCACGATCGTTGATTTATTCAGGCGGGAATCGGCCCGGCTTTGACGAGTTTCTGTACGGGTAGCGAAATCATTACCGACGTTCCCTTACCGGCTTCACTCTGCCAGATAACCTGTCCGCCGAGGTAAGCAATGCGCGATTTGATGTTGGCGATTCCGTTGCCTTTTGCCGAATCATCGGCGAAGTCGCCCCCCTGGCCATCGTCATCGACGCTGATCAGAACCGTTTCGTCGTTGGCCATCAGCTGTATGGTAATGGTCTGGGCATGCGCGTGTTTCAGCGCATTGTTCAATAACTCCTGAATCACCCGGTACAGCATAGCCGACGCTTCCTCGCCCAGTAGTGGTAGTTCGCCGTAGTGTTCCAGCACCAGCATCGTTTCATTGACCAGGTTTAATTTCTGGACCAGATCTTCCAGCGCCGGAATCAGGCCGAAGGTGGATAGGGCGTAGGGCCGCAGGTCGTTGGAAATCAGCCGGGTTTCGGTGCAGGCTTCGTCCAGAAACTGGTTCAATGGCTCCTTTACCGACAGCGGCAGGAGCTCCTGATGGGCCTCTACAAACAGCTTGATCCGCGACAGCTGAATGCCTAGTCCATCGTGTAAATCCCGGGCAATCCGGCTCCGTTCGCCTTCCTGCCCTTCGATCATGGCCCGTAGCGACTTCAACTCCAGCTGGCGAATCTGCTGCTGGGCAATTACGGCCTGCTGACGGGCAATCAGCTTCTGCTGCCGCCGGAGAAAGACCAGAGCTGCTACGCCGACGATACTGATTACCAGAATGCCGACCAGCATCGAGTTGAGAAACCGCTGACTCTGACTCTGTTCTTCGGCAAGTTGTTTCTCGACTGCCAGGGTTTTGATCTGACTGTCCAGCTCCTGCAACCGGATGCTTTTCGTTTGCTCGGATTCGTAAAACTGGTTAGCCAGGTCCAGGGTCTTCAGCGACGATGCGTAGGCTTGCTTGTAATCGCCCATGCGGGAATAGCTGTCTGCCGAGTGCTTGGCCAGTTCGCGCAGCATAGCCACATTTTTTTCAGCTTCGGCCAGCGTATAGCTCTTCTGATAAGCCGCAATCGCTTCTTTCGAATGGTTTCTGAACTGCTCGACAAGGCCCAGGTAAAAATAATTCAGGCCGATCAGCCAATTGACATGCAACCGGTTGGCGATCGTCAGGCTCCGGCTGGCAAAATACTGAGCCGAATCTGGGTTCTTTAGCCGCGAATACGTATTGGCCAGCAAATTCAGCGCATAGGCCTGCGAAAAAGCCTGCTTGTACTGGACGCTCATCCGTTCGGTTTCGCGTAGCTCGGTCAGCAGCGTTTTCGGAATAGGGTCTTTTTGCTGATCGATGTTGGCCAGACCCAGCCGGCACTCGATTACTTTCGGCATGTTACGAGTCCGCTCAAAAAACTGACGGGCTTTTCCGAGGTACTTCCTGGCGTAAGCCTGCATGAAATAATCGTGCGTGTAATAGTCGCCGATCACCAGGTGCTCGTTGTAATAGCCGGTCGAATCGCCAACCAGGCTGTAGTATTTGAGTCCATTGAAATAGGAGTCCATCGTGTACTTATTGTACCCGTACAGCTGATGGTAATAACCGCCTAATTGATCGTAGGCTTTGGCTGCCTGCGCGTAGTCTTTGTTCAGAACCAATTGCCTGATTTCCTTTTTCAGGCTGTCGATCGGTGGTACGGCGGCCCCTGCGCCCACACTCAGTCCATTCACTCCCAGAAGTATGGCTACTCCAATGACTGTTTTACGCAGCAGGATGAATGGAAGATTCAGTCGCATGTAGATCGGTATATTCGTTGAGGATAGTCTGGTCGAACCGGGTGGTCATTAATCAATGTACTGCAGTTCCATAGCGGTTTTGATCAGCAAGGCCGAGTTCGACACGCCAAACTTCATCAACAGGCTACTGCGGTGAAACTCGACGGCTTTGGCGCTGACAAACAACCGATTAGCCATCTGCTGAGTCGTCAATCCCTGGGCAAGCAGGGTTAGCACTTCTGCTTCGCGGGGCGTCAGATTCGGCTTGATCCCCGTTGTCGATTTCCGGGTTTTTGGCCCGTCGTGGAGTAAAATCGAGGTGATGATCTCATTGAAATACGGCTTCCCCTGGTAAACGGTCTGAATCGCCTGCAGCAGTTCGGTTTTGGTCGTATTCTTCAGCAAATAGCCTTTGGCCCCTTTCTTCACCACCCGCTTGATCAGGCTGGCGTCGTCGTGCATGGTCAGGGCCACCACATTGGTTGCGGGGTAGGTTCGGGTGATGTATTCGCAAAGCCCAAGCCCATCGTCGATCTGCGGAAAGGATATATCCAGCAGAACTACGTCGATAGTCGTTTTTGTCAGCTGTTCGAGCACCGACGCGACGGTAAAGCAGCGCTGGCTTACTTCAATGGCTGACGAACCCGAAATAAGGGACTCGATTCCTTCCACAAAAACGTTATGATCGTCTGCTATTAGTACTCGTATCATCTAATCACTTGAATGAGGTAGCGCGGGCCGTCCAGCCGTTTCCTCGATTAATTGCATGCTTCGGCGGTCTATTACGAAGCTGCCGCGCCTTTCTAACTAAATAGAATTTTGTTTAGCAAAATTAGGACTTATTGATAGGTCGATAGAATAGTGAAAACCCGACTTTATGGAAATTTAGGGAAAACCCTATACAGGCTATTTTGCCTGAGTCAGTACTTTATTGTTAAGCGTAGCAGACGGTTGGGCGGCAGTGGCCTCGTAACTAATAACCCCAGATAGTACCGCACAGGTTTCCGATTGAGCTGAATATTTTACAACAAAAATAACCGTATTCGTGCCTGTTCCAGGCTACAGAAATACAGTTCGTTACCCCTTCCCCGGCCAGGCGACTTTGTAACTAACAGCTCAACTTTTAGCTCTTTTTTAATATATTTTTTATACTTTTAATTTTTATCGTTAATCAAAGCACTTGATTATCCACCCTCCTGTATTTTAATATTAACTTTAGGTCGACTTAGCTTTCCAACTAATAAAAATGTGAAATACCTCTCTGGGAAGCCGTCTATTGCCATGAATCAAACGAAACGGATACCGATCATGGTAGCCATGGGCTTACTGATTACAGTGCTCATCGGTATAAATGCCCGTCAGACAATCCATCAGTTAATCAAAATGAATAACTGGGTGGTTCATACGCACCTGGTCCTCAATAAAACGCAGCGCATCCAGGCGCTGCTGACCGGTATGGATAATGACCTGCGTGGGCATCTGCTCAGCAGCAATCCTTATTTCAAGTCAGATTTTGACCGCAACAGCCAGGAGATGCAGAAGCAGCTCGACGGCATACTGGCGCTAACGGCCGATAATCCTACTCAGTACAAACGGGCCCAAGCCATGAATCAGCTTTTTCGGAAGAAGCTGATCAGTAGCCCTCCTCTGTTTGCGGCCAACGCTATCAGCAGTGGAAAGTCGCGACTTGACTCGATCGGTGCTTTTCTGAACATGAGCACAAGCTTTTATCAGGTGCTGAAGGCAACCGAGAGCTACGAGAACGTACTGCTCGAAACCCGTACGGCTCAGAGCAAACGATCGGCTTCGTACGCTACGATCAGTAACCTGGTCGGGGCCATTGCCGCTCTGGCCATGATTTTATGGGCGATGTATCTGCTGAATCAGGCTCTGCGCAGCAGCAACAGCCTCAACCAGAAACTAGCCGAAAGCGAACAGCAAATTAAAAAATTAATGGAAGCCGTGCCCGTTCCCGTTGTGATCGTGGACGACAGCGGAAAATTCTATTATGCCAATGAAGCGGCTTCGCAACTGTTTGGGAACATATCCGCCTACAGCCCCTACGAGAACCGATTGCAGAACATGGAGCTGTACCGCTTTCCGAGTGGCGAGCCTTACCCCGTCGAAGAAAGGCCAACCTATCGGGCATTGCGGGGCGAGGCTTCGCGAGTCGATGACCTGGAGGTTCGCTTACCAGGAAAAACCATGCAGATGCTGACCTCTTCGTCGCCCGTTTACGACGCAGACAACAAGCTGCAATACGTCATTACGTCGAGCATCGACATCAGCGATCGGGTACTGTCGCAGCAGCGGCTGGAAGAAGCCAAAGAAATGGCCGAAAAGGCCGCAAAGCTTAAGGAAAACTTCCTGGCCAACATGAGCCACGAAATTCGTACTCCGCTGAATGCAATGCTGGGTTTTTCAGAACTCCTGGGCACCACCTCACTCGACAAAGAGCAAAAAGAATTCGTCGCCCTGGTCCGAACGGCGGGCAAGAACCTGCTTACGATCGTGAACGACATTCTGGATATTTCCAAGATCGAAGCGGGGATGATCAAGCTGGAATCCATCCCGTTTAGTATTCCACTGCTTACGGCGTCGATAAAAACCATGTTTCAGAACGCAGCCACCGACAAGGATCTGCACCTGGTCGTGGAAACTGATCCGACGCTGCCGACTGTTTTTCTGGGCGATCCGACGCGGCTGACGCAGATTCTGCTGAACCTGCTCAGTAACGCCATTAAGTTTACCAAACAGGGCGGTATAACCCTTCGAATCGAAAAAGGCGAATCGACCGCCGAGTTCGTGCGGGCGCGCTTCATCATTCAGGATACGGGTATCGGAATCGACCCGGATGTGTTGCCGCATATTTTTGAGCGCTTCCAGCAGGCAAACGATTTTACGACCCGCTTCTACGGCGGCACGGGGCTGGGCCTGAACATCGTCAAGTCGCTGACCGAACTACAGGGCGGCTCGATTGCAGTCGATAGTAGCCTGGGGGTAGGGTCGACATTTACCGTAGAAATCCCTTACCGGATTGCGCCGGAGCAGATCACTTTCGATAAAAGCCCGGTTTCAGCCGAAGCGGTACGGCCCCAGGGAAACGTTCACGTGCTGGTAGTAGAAGACAACCTGATGAACCAGAAGCTCGTGCTGCAGGTACTTAAACGGTTAGGCTACCGGGCCACCGTGGCCGATAACGGGCAGAAAGCACTCGATCTGCTTCAGAACAACAGCTTCGATATTATCCTGATGGATATACAGATGCCGGTTATGGACGGCTACGAAACGACCCGCCGGATTCGGTCTACGTTTAAAAATCCAATACCGATTATTGCCATGACTGCTCACGCGCTGGCCAGCGAGCAGGAAGAGTGCCTGAAAGCCGGCATGAATGACTTTTTGCCCAAACCCTTCCAGATGGAAGAACTGCAACTGCTGATGCGCAAGCATCTGCCCGTTCCAATTGCTGTGGCACCCGAACCGACGCAGGTCCTGCCGGCCAATCCCCCGTCGGCCAGTTTCTCGGCCGACGCGCTGCTCAGTGCGGTCGGAAACGACACGGAACTGGCCAACGAGCTGCTGGAATTATACGTCAGCCAGACACCCGACGAGCTGAATCATCTGCAACATGCGCTGGCCCAGGCCGACATTACCACCGTTAGCCAACTAATTCATACCCAGAAGGTCCACACAAAAATGCTCGGCATGACCGAAGCGACCCGGCTGATTCTGGAAACCGAAGCGCTCGTACGGGCCAGGCAGGGTATAGACACGATCGCTCCGCTCATAGAACAGTATATTGTAGAGGTGAAGGCGGCACTGCCCGCTATAAGCCAGTACCTGGAAGCAACCCTCGACCCCAACTCGTAAGCCGCTCTGGCAGGCCTCCCGACAGGCCAGCCCATTACAACCGCTTGAAATAGATATCCCGATTGAACTTGATCTGTTTGTAGATATCCCGAATAAACACCAGCAACGGGTTTCCACTTACCGACCACTTTTTGCGGCTAATGGTGCTGGGCTCGTCTTCGCTGTTTTTCTGATAAAACAGGTGCTGAAAGTCGTTATAAAATAAGCCTCTTCCCTTATTCTGAATAAAGGCAACCGACATTCGGTACTCTGTTTTGTCGGGGTGAATACCTTCTGCATACCGGCCAAATCGCTCAAAAAACGTACTCCGGCGCAAGTGTGGATGGTCGCTGTAATAATATATTTTATTGTAGTTGGTTGCCCAGGCCGGAATATACATTTCCGAAAAAGCATTGGTGAACGGTTTCAGGTACGGATAACGCAGATAGGCGTAAAACCGGACAATATCGAATTCCGAATGTTTTTTTAGAAGGTCGAGCGCTTCGACAAAATGACCCGGAAATTCCGGCGCTGGCTCGAAGTCCTCCTGAATATACAGCGTGTACGGCGTCTGAACGGCATCCTGCCCTTTGTTGATGTTGTTGCCCAGACCTTTGTTTTTAGGCGTTGTAATGAGCCGAAAATCGTACTCGGTCTGCAGATTTTTCATGTAGTCGATGTGCTTTTCCTGGCTGCCATCGTCCGACACGACAATGTCTCCGAAGGTGCAGTTCAGCCGCTTGAAACTCAAAAGCAGATTTTCCAGGGAAGTACTTCGGTTATAATGCGTTACTAACAGGGTAACTTCGGGAAAAGTATAGGTCTGTTGCATGGGAGGTATGGGTCCTAAACCGGTTTTCGTCTTTTGTAAATTCAGTTTGATATAAGTAACTATTTATCAGGAAGTTGCAATTGAAGATGCTGCTGCAGGCCGTGCTGGCAGAACGTCAGTTTTTGCTGGATCGTCTGCATGGCTCTATCCTGATTGGTCGATTCCTGCCCGCGCGAGGCCTTCGAGTGGTACAGATGAAACTGTAGGGCACCCAGCCGGATAAAGCGGAGTTTAAGCCCCAGGTTTATCAGCCGCAGGGCTAGATCGGTGTCTTCCCAACCCCAGCCCGTAAACGCTTCGTCATAGCCGTTGATCCGGATGATATCGGTTCGCCAGAAAGCCATACTACAGCCGGACACATACTGGTAATGGGTGTCCCAGTGGTAGAACCGGCTCACAAGTTTCTGGAGCGGCTGTACGCGAAGGCGGCTCCAGTTCCAGCGGGACCGATGGAGCAGCGCTTTGACTGTCAGGGGCCGGGACCAGCTGCGGTCAGTTTCCTGCAAAGCCGCTTCCAGCGACAGGGCCGGATCGGCGAGCAGTCGGCGGGTCATGTCATCGGACAGATGGTACTGTGTACCGGAAAAGAAAAAGCCAGGACGGGCATTGTATAGATAATCTTCCACAAAACGCGGGTGTACGATCACATCCCCATCTATCTGAATCAGGTAATCGCCCCTGGCAACAGCCATACCCATGTTCCGAATGCGCGCCAGTTGAAAACCATCGTCGGGTTGCCACACGTGCCGCAACGGCACGGGGCTTACTTCCTGTAATCGCTCGATGAGGTGCCGGGTTGGTTCCGCCGATCCATCGTCGCAGATGATAATCTCCATCGGCATCCGACTCTGTCGAAACAAACTGAGCAAGCACCTTTCCAGTGCAGCCGGGCGGTTATAAGTCGCGACTAACACGCTGCAATGAATGGAACTCATGGTAATTGGTTTTATAATTTTGGCCCATACAGGCACTGTACTTATCGGACCAGCGTAACCAGGCCGCTCCGGCTGAAATGATTCTTTGTATTCAACGTACTGACTACGCTGTATTCAATGGTCCAGGCATACAGGCCAGCCATACAGGGCTGGTTCTCGTACGTCCCATCCCACTGCACATCGGCCTGTCGGCTCAGAAAAATGACGTTTCCCCAGCGATCGAACACCTGAAACGTATAGGTGGTGAACGTGCCGGCGTGAAATACCACCAGCTTATCGTTTACCGAATCGCTGTTGGGCGAAAATGCATCCGGCACATAAATGTCTTCGGGGTGGCAGTTCTGCGACTGGGCCGCTACCGAATCGCGGTAAGTACAGCCGTCCAGATTGGTTTCCAGCCAATAGGTATCCGATGTACGGACGGTGATCTGGTTGTCGGCGCTTTGGTTCGACCAGACAAAGGTGGTGCCCGCCGGTAGCGGACTCGGTACGCGGAAGGTGTAGGAAGCATCCTCGCAAAAAACCACATCGTTCCCCAGGCTGAACGGCGCATCTGGCCGCCCATCCACGATGAGCACGTTGGATTCGGCCGAACACTGCGATCGACCGACCGCGGCTGCATTGATCGGCTGGGCGTTGCGTAAGCGGTAGTAGGTCCGACCCGCCCGAACCGGATCGAGGGTATACGTAGCCCGGCTTCCGCCCGAAATGGCCGTCCAGGTCTGGCCATCTGTGCTTTGCTGCCATTGATATACCGGATTTGGATAGCCGACGGCCTGCCCGATGGTCAGCGCCAGGCGCGTGTCGGCGCAGACGGTCATGCGGGCTTCGGTCGAGTTCGCAAACTGAATGGACAGCGTTGGGTGAACCGGCCGAAACGCGATATCGTCGATTACCAGGTCGTTGCCGCAGCCGCCCAGGCCCTTGTTGATCAGCTTGACAACGATGTCATTGGTATTGGTCTGGATCACAAACCGCATCGTCAGCGACACCCAGGCAGGTGATGCGGTGCGGGGCACCTCGGGCTGAATCACTTCGTTGATCAGGGTACCGTCGGTTTGCTCGACCCGCATGGCAATAATAGGGTTACGCAGCTTGTACTCATCGCACGGACCCGCCTGCAGCTCCCGGTTCAGGTTCAGCACCCAGAGCGAAAATTCGTAGGTAACGCCCGGACACAAGCCCGTAGCTTTCTGACTGAAAAATTCACTAGGCTGGTACGAGGCATTGACCACGAACATATTTCCCCGCACATCGTTGGGGGTATGATCTTCCCGAACCGTATGCCAGGCGTCCCCGTGGCAACCACCGGATACCGTATCGATCAGGTTGTATTCTCCGTCGCTCGGGCAGGCAATGGACCGGTACGCAAAACTCGTTTGGCCCTGGGGCAGTTGTCCGCGCGGCCCGGCTCCAAACGTTTCGCAGATGATAGCCCCTTCACTACACTGCGCCCAGCTTCCACTACTGGCCACGAACACCAGTAGCACCAGCCAACAGAGCGGGTGCACAAGGATCGATATGGTCGAAGGAGCAAGCATGAATGCAGAGCAAGCGGACAGTTTCCCTGAATTAGCGTTTACGAATTGAGTGAGGTTTTGGTATCGTGCGGAGGCTGAGCGGCAAACATGCCCTTCAGACGCCGGAGTTCATGCCCTATTTTCAGGAAGAGAGTCCTGGAAAAGCCGCCGTCTTTTTCGAGAGTCCGGGTACCGGTCCAGACGCGGGCGTTGTCGGCTTTTACCTGCTCGACCCGCCCGAAATTCATCAGGTCGAAACACAGCCGCCCGTCTTCGCCCCGTATTTTCTTCATCACATAGCCCACTTTCAACGCCTGCTCACGGATGTAGCCCGTGCTCATGCCGTAGGCGTTCAGGTGTGGGCGTTTCAGATGGCGCACCTCCGCAATGGCATCTTTCAGGGTTTCAAGCATGGCCAGTTTCCAGCGGGCAAACCCCGGCGACGGAATGAAGGAATACCGCCCGTAGACAAACACGACCCCCGGCTGGCGGAGTACGGCCATCATCTCATTGACCCAGTCGGGCGGATACAGGCAGTCGGCGTCGGCCGTCAGGATGTATTCGCCCCGCGCCTGCTCAAGGCCCATTTGCCGGGCGGGCCCCCAGCCCTGAATGGGTTGAAACACGCTTCGCACCCGAAGTTTGTCTAACGTATCCTGCATGCGGTCGGTCGAGTTATTGTTCACAACGACGATCTCGAACGGAATATCCGTCTTCATTTTGGCCAGCGAGGCAATGCTTCGGAGCACATTCACTTCCTCGTTCCAGGCCGGAATCACCACGCTCACGACCGGGTTGGGCTGCAGAACGGCTTCCAGATCGCGGTTGATGGCTTCAAAGACCGATTCCGGAATCTCGCTGAACGAGGCATACGGGTAGCGGAAAGTATAGATCCAGTCGGGGGCTTTCAGAATATTCATAGGACAAATGCGCGATCAGGCTAAGGATTTGTACACGTCTAAGGTCTCGTCGATGGATTTCTGGAGAGTGAACTGAGCCAGCCGCTCCGTCCCTTTCTGCACCAGCCGGGCTTTCAGCGTGGTATCGTTCAGGGTTTTTTCCAGTTTATCGATCAAATCATCGATATCGGTGGGTTTGAAATAAGCGGCTGCATCCACGGCCACCTCCCGAAAGCATTCGGTATCGCTGAGCAGCATCGGGCACCGGGCTTTGAAAGCCTCCAGAATAGGCAATCCGAACCCTTCATACAGGGAGGGATAGACAAACAACTGGGCGTTCTGATACAGATAATTCAACTGCTCGTCGGTAGCGTTGATGTGCCGTACGCGATCGCTCAGGCCCAGCCGTTCCAAAAACTCGCGGTCCGCGATTTCCAGCTTGCCCCCACCCGTCAGCACCACGTGCAGGTCGGGCATGCGCGGAGCCAACTGCTTAAAGGCGTTCATAAACAGGTAAAAGTTTTTATAGCCGCTCCGGTCGCCCACAAACAGCAGGTAGTTCTTAGGCAGGTTTTCCACCGGTTGCACCGGTAGGGGCGAGTCAGTATCGATCCCGTGGTAAATGACCGATACTTTTTTCGGGTCGACATCGAAAAAGCTGAGCAGGTCTTTCCGAGTTGTGTTCGAAATCGTGATGATGGCATCGGCCCGACTGATGTTCAGCCGTTTCTGGTGCGTGAGTGGGTCCTGCGCCCAGAAGTACTCCGGCAGCCGCTCGTAGGTCATGTCGTGAATGGTGATGACCAGCGGTTTGCGCAGCTGTTTCAGAAAATAAGGATCGTAGTAGGTAGGATGAAATACATCGAAATCGGCTTTATCGAGCAGGCGCTGGCAATAGAACTGGTTCAGCAGGTAATCGTACCGTTCATTTCGGCTCAACACCCGATCGCTCAGGCCACCTTTCATCAGGAGCGGCTCGTTCTGGATGTAGTGATTTTTGGCGTGTAGCACTCCCAGTTGATACGTCATGGTATCGGTGCGCTTGATTCCCTGGATGATATTGGCAAAGTAGCGGCTGATTCCGCCGTACTTCTGCGTTGTAAATTTCTGGTGGTCGATGAATACTTTCGTCATGGTTCGTCAGCGGTTGGGCAGGGAGTTACGGTTAGAGGGCCAGCCAGGTCGACGGAAGCAAATCTTTCGTATTCCAGTCGGGTTTGTTTTTATACCACTGCTTCGGGGTAATCACCAGCTTGTCGGGGCTCGGATTGAGCCAGGCGCCCCACCAGCTGAAAGAGCTATTGGCAATGATATGGTGTCGGCACTGGCTCATCAGGACCAGATCGGCGACGTCGCCGTCGGGTCCGGTATTCTTCACGAACACCGCACTGTCGGGCAGCGGCAGATTTTCTTTAACCCATTCGTGATCATCGCTGAACACAAACAGCTGGGGGTCCGCCACCTGCGCGTTCATATGGAAAATTGCCTGCTTGTAGTATTCGAGGCCGATAAACCCGAACGTTTTGCTGAATTCTGGATGGTTGACGTAATCGCCCCGCCGAATATGGATAGACACCGGCATGGTAGCCTTCCGGATGAGCTGCTGGTAGTGCTCAAACTCGGGGCTGGGGGCTGCCGTCAATTGTAGCTCACGCCGGATCGCGTCGGCATTATCCTGGAAATACGCTTCCGACTGCCAGAAACCATCCAGCGTAACACACTGTGCCTGAGCAGACAACACACTCGCATCGAAATGAAAGTGCTTCTCTTTCAAAAAGAGAAAAAAAGGCGGCAGGCTGCGGTTGGGCAGCAGCTTTGTCGCTTTCGATACGTACTCCAGTGGCGACTGCTGCAGAATTCGATACGGCACCGCAAAATGGCCGAGTTTGAAAGCTCGGGGTGTGTCGGTATCGTACCTGTACTTGTAATAGCTCAGATCCAGATACAAAGACGTCCTGTTTTTCAGGGCGAGGTGCCGAGCCACCGCGTACTGAAAAAGCTGATTGCCTAAGCCACTGGTTATTCTGCTAATAATCATGATGGATCGTTGCTATTAATAGGAATTGGTCAAATGCGTAAGCACCTCGGCCTGGTCGCGGGCGTGCAGAATCGTAGCGCCCGACAGCCTGGGAAATAAGGTTTTGTATTCGTCGAAGGGGTGTTCCATGCCCCAGTTCGGGTTGGACAGAATGATGTTTGTGCCGCCGAAGCAGCTGGCCAAGGCCGCCGTGCCGCCGTGCATCGAAATAAAATGGTTGCAGTTGGCGTAGACCATCAGTTGCAGGTGGTTGAAATTATTCACCACCTTCGGATGATACCGGGTGTACAGATCGCTCATCAGGATTACCTCCGGATGGGCCTCCTTCAGCCAGGCATGCTCGTTGAGCTGCATAGTTTCGCTGTTATCCTGCACGATCTGGCTGGGCAGCGGACGGTTATATATAATCTGGTAGCGGGAGCCATACGTGCGGATGATCTGGTCCAGCGTCGGGATATCCAGAAAATTGATCGGGGGCTGATCCCACTCGATGTTGTATTTGTTGGCAATGACCAGCAGGGGTTTATCGTAAACGAATATATCGTTTCGGAAATGCGTTTTGTAGGGCACCTGCCGCCAGTTCCGAAAACTGTACGAGTTGCTGTGGGTCATGTTCGGCACGTTGAAGTGCTCGTACGACTCCCGCCAGACGCGTTTCTGGAACCGCTCTTCGTGGTCTGGGCTGAAGAAGTAAAACTCTTTGGTATCCTGCGCCGAAATGGTTTTGAGCAGGGTTCCGTTCAGGTGATGCCAATACGCAAACGGCAGTACATAGCGCAGCTCCTGGTCGAACTCACCGTGGTAGCTGATCACTTTGTACCGTTTCTTGAGGAGGTAGTCCTGAACGACGTAACTTCCCTGCACCAGCTTACAGTAATAGTTATCCCGCACGAAGTACCGCAGATCATCGCGGAGCTTCGGGTAGCGCAACCGGGCCACTACGTACAGGGACTTCAGGATTAACTGTTGCATAGGATTCTTCGCAGGCATAAAAATCAGGCTGTTTTTCCCATCGTTTTCAGTTCGGCAAACGACAGTTTATACCGGAGAATGAGACCGACGTAAATCAGTCCGCCGAGGAGTACCTGCGTGACGGTATGGTACACACTGATGGTATCGGCGTAGGATTTATAAAGCGCGATGGCCCCCACCATGAGCAGGCAGAACAGCGCCGGCTTCGTCATATTCTGGATAAATTCCCGGAGGAAGGGACCGATCAGCGAGTAAACTACCCGGAAATTGATGAGCAAATTGGCCAGCGTGGCCGTCAGAAACGCCATGGCGATGCCCGTAACTCCCCAATAGCGGGCAAACACGTACACGAGCGGAATCTTGATGAACAGCGTAACGACGTTCAGCAGAAACAGCAGCTTCGGTTTTCCTTTCGAGAAAGCCAGCGTAAACAGCGGATTGCTCAGGAACGTGAAAATGCTCACAAACACGAAGATCCGGATGAGCAGAATCGTGGGTTCCCAGCCGGGTCCGTAAAACAGCGGCACCACGCTGTCGGCGGTAATGAACAGGCCCGCCAGCAGCGGCAGATTGATGTAGGTCAGCAGGTCCAGAATGGTCAGATACGACTTTTTCAGTTCCTCGTTATCGCCTTTGAAGCGGGCCAGAATCGGGTAGGCCACCTGTAGAATGATCGGGTTGAGCCGGTTGATGGGGAAAACCGCCAGCTGCGATGCCAGGGTGTAATAACCGAGTTGCTTCACGCCCAGCATGCCACCCACCAGAATGTTATCGGAATTGGCCTGCACGAACCCGACAATCCCGTCGCCTACGTTGTAGAGCCCGAACCGCAGGTGATCCTGAATCAGATGCAGATCGAACTTCAGCAACGGCGTAAACAGTTTGGCACCGTACACCACCTGCAGCGCCGACTTTACGGCCTGCTGGGCCAATTGACCAAAAATCAGCGACAGTTCGGCAAAACCGTTATAGGCCAGCAACACCGTTACGGTAGTACCAACGACCGTGCCGGTGATGTCGATGCCCGCAATGGTTTTGAACTGTAGCTCTTTCTGTAACAGAAAATAATAGATCTGACCGAAGTAAACGATCACGAAATACAGCGACGACAGCTTGATGACCTGCTCCAGCCGGGGTTCCTTGTAATAAGCTGCCACCAGCGGCCAGCTGAAAAACAAAACCAATCCGATCAGCAGGCCCAGCGCCAGATTCAACAGATAAATCGTGGACAGTACCTGCTGATCTTCTTCCTGTTTATAAATGATGGAATTGGAAAAGCCGAGATTGGCAAAAATGCTGAAAAACGAAATCAGCAGGGCACTCACACTTACGATGCCAAAGGCCGACGGTTCCAGCAACCGCGCCAGAATGGCCACCTGACCAAACTGAAACAGTGTGGAAACCGCCGTGGACGTGCTGATCCACTTGCCACCGCTAAGCGCCTGTTGTTTATGACTCATTTCGACTGCTGATCAGCGTTGGGTTCGTAGACGCCCGGTGCGTCACTTCGTTGGGCTCGGCATACCGCTTAGTCCGGATTATACCCTGTTCGATATCTTTCAGCGTGGGGCCATCGGCGTCGCTGCCTTCGACCTTGTTCAGCGCAATCAGGATCGGGTGCCGGGCGGCCTTCGTATACAGGTCGAACAACTGCTTATCCCGGCGCCCCCAGATGGTCCGCACGGCCAGTACCATGAGCGAAACGGCACTCCGGTTGACCAGGTGCAGCGGAATTGGGCTACCCACGAGCGCGGGCAATTCCACGATAACCTTATTGAAGGCGTTTATAGCTAACCCATCCTCGGTCGGAAACAGATCTTCGGGTTCCCGTACGTTCATAAAGTTCGGGTGCAGTTCATAGGGAAAGAACGTGATGCCATCCTGCTCGAACTTACGGTCTGTTTCTGACTCCTGCGGGAAGTAGTAGGCCACCTGCTCCCCCGACTCGGCGTACATCCGGGCCAGACCGTGCGCAAACCAGGTTTTCCCCTGTTTCGAGCGCATACTGAAGAGGGTGATGACAGGCGGACGACTGGTTTTCTGGCGCTGTTCGATTTCGATATTGATGGCGTTCCCCAGTTGCTCGAACATGCTGATGGCAGCCCGGCTAGCCTTCGAATTAACCGCAAACTTTTTAACCGTCGGAAACAACGCCGTAACGGGACTACCAATCTGCGCTTCGGCCTCTTCGAGCGAGTTGATCCGCTTGTCGGTCCAGAACCGTATGGCGGCCAGCAACAACGCGATCACTAAACCTACAGCCGCGCCGATCAGACTGAAAAGCAGCCGCTTGGGCGCCTGTGGCGTATGCGGGTAAGCCGGCGGATCAAGCACCGACATCGATCCGTCGATGGCGATATCCTGCTGATGCGTCGTTGCCTGATTCAGTGACTGAACCAGCCCCAGATAGTCTTTCTCGGCCACGTCCAGATCACGGGTCAACTGCCGCTGCTCCGACTCGAGCGGAGTAAACGAGGTCGATTCGTTCTGGTAGTCGTCCAGCCGCTTTTTCACCACCGACAGCCGTGCCCCCGATTCTTCGAACTCCAGGACTTTACCCAGCCACTCGCCGATCAGCCGCGCTTTGGGCACGGACTCCGAGGAGTTATCGGCGGCAAAATACGTCTGCGCAATCTGCTTCAGTTCTTCCGATCGTTGGTTGATTTTGGTCTGATACTGATCCAGCACCGACTGCGGTTGCTTGTTGGTCCGGGCGTTGATGAGTTCTGTCTCGGCCTGCGTCAGCTCGGCCTGCTTGTCGGTCAGCTGTGTGTTGATCTTAAGCACGCTTCCTCCCTGCGTCATGCGCTGGTTCAGGGCGTTCATGGCCGCTTTGGCCGCCTGATTACGCATGAGCTCGGTGTTGTATTCCGTCACCAGAGCCTCACGAGTTGCCGACCGGGTCTTCAGTTCGTCCTCAAAATTGAGCACGTTGTGCTGCACGTTGAACGCCCGTAGTTTAGCTTCGGTATTGTCCAGCAGTCGCTTAGCCTGGCGGGTTTTGTCTTCGTAATACTTGATTACCGGATTCGTTTCGCCCCGTTTCAACGACGTATACCGTTCATTGAGTTCTTTAGTAGCCAGATTCAGTGTCTGCTGGGCCACGGCCGGATCATCGGTTTCGTACTCCAGATCGATCATGTCGCTGGAATTTCTGCGGTTAGCTTTCAGCCGTTTGCTGATATACTCCGCCGAATAAAACGAGTCGGGATTGTAGACGAGCGCTTTCACCGGATTATCGGTTTTGCTGTGCGCCAAGCTGTCGATCCGAATGCGGGTAAAAGCAGGGTCGCCCGCCTTGATCAACGACTGGCGAAGGCTGGCCGGAATGACCTGCTGCAACCGCTGCAGGGTGGCCGCCGAGGGCTGCGCTTCTGTAGGGCTGGGTGGCAACAGATGCCCACTGAGCAGGTTGATACCAACCTGATACAGGGTTTGGTTAGAGTTGAGCGTCGTCAGAATATTGTCGAACGCATTGCTCACCGCCGAATAGTCGAGGTTGAAATTTCCCTGGGCCGAACGCAGCGAATACCCCGAAGCCAGACCCGTGTATAAGGTCGCTTTGGTTTTATACGTCTTCGTTTCATTGCGCATGAAGTAGTAGACCGTACCGGCACCCAGGCAGGGGAACAGGATAAACCAGATAAGGTGCTGTTTCAGCAGCCGCCCGATTCCTTGAAGTGTCATAGCCTTAGTTGCGTTTCAATTGATAGATAGGCACCCCAACGAGCAATTCGAGGGCGTAGATGTACTTGGTAAACTGCGTCTTGGAATCTTCCACCGTTGTCCGGCTCTGCGCGTATCGGTTGCTGTTGTAAGCATGCGCTTCTGGAGTGATCTTGCCCTTCTGAAGCTCTACCTCGGCAATCCGGAAGGAAGCCAGCGAAGCCTGATCGTCGCGCAGGCGTATGTGCAGGATTTTCTGGGCCAGCATCAGGTCCTGCATCAGGTTGAACAACTCCCGCTTGAGCTGAATTTCGGCAATGCGCCGACGCTGTACGTTCGACTCGAAGTTGGCTTTGGCCAGCCGAATCTCCTGCGGCCGGGCAAACAGATCGTGCAGACTGATACTTACGCCAACCCCCGCCCGATAACCGTTCGAGATTTGACCCAGCTGATCGTTGGCGTTCGTACCGGTAGACAAAATGGCCTGGTTACCCGTCGAGTAGTTGGCAAAGCCGTTTACGTTCTGCAGGATCTGAAGCTTGGAGAGCTGATAGGCTGCCCGTTGTGCATCGGCTACAGCCCCTTCGAACTTCACCTGGGGCGAGTATTTGAGCGCCAGTTGGTAGATCTCTTCGAATGGAATCAGTTGGTTGGCGATATCCTGGTTGAAATCAAACGGAAGACTGTCCAGCTTCATCTCTGCCGTAGCGGTCTGAATTGGGGTGGCGGATGCCTTTTGGCCGGTAGTTACCGAAGACGGCGCTGCGGCCTGCCCATACCCGGCGAACTGTACCGAAATCCCCACGGCCAGTCCCAGTATAAGCCGCCGATCAAGGCGAATCCATCGGTTGGTTATCTTCTGTTTCATACGTTCCTGTTGCCTGAAAAAAAACATTCTCACTAGTATTGTTAAAGTTGTCGGTTACGCGGGCTGCTCCTGTCGCCAGGCCTTAGGTATGTGCTGGATCACTCTATCGAATTCAAGGGCCCGCTGTTCCCAGGAGTTACCCAACGCCATATCGACCCGCTGCTGTATGCGCTCAGAAGACCGGTCGGCCAGCGCCCGTCGGAGTGCCTGTGCAAACTGTTCGGGGGTATCGGCCAGCTCGATAACGCCGGCGAAATCGTCCAGTATGGAAAAGGGTGTCGACACAACCGCCAGTCCGGCCGCCAGATACTCGTTGATCTTGAGCGGGTAAATGGTGTACGTATGTTTGTTGCACACGAACGGAATGATTCCCACGCTCAGCTTCGCCAGAAAAGGAGGCAATTCGGCAGGCTGATGGGGTGGAATAAAGGTTACGTTAGGGTAAACCGCCAGCCGCCGGGGCAACTCGGGCTCGTGCACTTCGCCGATGAACTGAAATTCGACATCGGGCATGGTTCGGGCGCAATGCTCCATCAGATCAATGTTGATCCGGTTGTCGGCCGAGCCCAGATACCCGACCACGGGTTTCATGGGCGGTTGCTGCTGCGCCAGTTGGCGAGTCAGGTTGAACAGTTCGAAATTGGCCCCGTTCTTGACGCAGAACGTTTGGGGGTTCGCTACCGATTTGGCCTGGCGCAGGGTTTCGGAAGTCGTCACGACCGCATCGACCCGCCGGAGAAACGCTTCTTCATAGCGGTAACCGTGCCGACTCATCCAGTCGCCGGCGGTGGTAATCTCGTCGAAACAGTAATAAATTGTGGCACATTCGTTCAGCTTACCCAGCAGCGGCAACCCAATCACCGGATTGTAGGCATTGATGATCAGCGGCCGGTTCATCTTTAACCGGCTCATCACCCCGCGAAGGCTACGCACCAGCCGGTCTGTATTCCAGGCTAAAAAGCGATCGTGCGATTTGTTTGAGAGCCAGTTCAGCGGCAGCATAGCCGGGGGTGTCCAGACGTACAGTTCTCCGCTTGCCTGCTTTGGCTCCAGTTGCGTCAGCGGATTGCGCAGCCGTATAACCTCCTGCACCGGCACATCCCGCTTGCCGGTTAGCCCCTGGGCCATATCCTTTAGCGTGTACGGATAGTCGACATACAGGACCCGGTGCCGGGCTGAGAGCTCGGTCATCAGTTGAACGGCTGCCTTCTGGAAATCACCTTTCCAGGGCGTTTGGGTGATGCAGATGATGCTGTCAAACTGTTTCATAGCGGAGCGCGGGTTGAACCGTTTGATCGGTTGGTTGAACGGCCGGGTCACGGTCCCACCGGTAGCAGGTAGCAATCAAGAGCGTGCTGATGAAGACGACGCTGGTAGTTGGGAACTGCCCCAGCACCGGGTTGGAATAGGCCATCAGACTCAGCCCGACGAACTCCGCCAGAAAAGCATACATTACCTTGATCAGCCAGGGATCTTTCAGGCGCCAGACCTGATAAACACCCACGCCCGCCAGCCCGATGAGCATCAGAATGTAGATGGTCAGTCCAACGCGCCCGGTCTCGATCCAGAGTTCTACGAACCAGCTGTCGGGCGGAATCTGAGCGGCCCAGTGCTGGGGCGAAAACCGGGCACCCATGTCGGCCGACGTCCCGATACCCGCCCCAAACGGAAAGTCTTTTAGATACGTCGCCAGTTTTTCCTGGTTCTGTAACCGCAGGATAAACGAGGGATCGTTCATCGGGGTCAGGGCCGAACGCATCCGCTGCACCTGGTAGTTGCCGCTACCCACGCTGGTGTACATCAGCAGCAGCACCAGCGGTACGGCCAGGGCCATACCGATCAGCAGTTTCGGAAAATCGCGTTTCAGGAGTAGATAGAACGGAAAGCCAGCTAACATAACAAAAAGCGCGCTTCGGGTTCCCGAAACGGCATATCCCCAGAAATAGACCAGCGCCAGCGCGGCATATCCCAGTTTATACAGTTGTTTTTTCTCTTCGAAAATCCGAATGACGGCTACCAGCGTAGCTCCCGCCATTTCGGCCCCGAACTGGGCGGCATCGGAATACAGCGAAAACGAGCGCAGCTGACCGAAAAGCAGGTGCGTTTTGGCATTGTTGCCGCTGTTGAGCCAGATGGTTTCGTTGGTTGTCAGGCCAATGTACTGCTGCTTGAACGACCAGAGTGCCGCCACAAACGACCAGAACAGCCAGGTGGTCACCATAATCTGGATATCCTTGCGGGTGATGGGTGCTACCAGCACGACGACGGCAACCATGAACCAGTGCAGCGAAAACGCGCGTACGTGGAAGAACCAGGCCGGTTGATAAGGTGCTTCCGGATTGAACAGCTCGATAACTGTGTATAAAAACCAGATGGCAACGAAAGCAAACGCCGGACTACGCAGGCGGCTCCAGGTCATGTACCGCCCATTGACGAGCGAACTGAGCAGGGTCAGGGCCAGCAGACAATCGATGATCACCCCGGCGGGCACATCGATGGGGAAAAATCGGGTGAACCCGATCATGAAACTGAGTTGCAGGTACAGGAACAGCCCATAGCGTGGATTGATCATGACCAGCACCAGCAGCGTCAGCGAGATAGGTGCCAGAATGGCCAGCACGGCTCCCGTAGCGCCCATCCTGGAAACCAGATAACCGGTTCCGAACGTATACAGGCAACCCAGCAGGCTATAGAGCCCGAAATAGTTGGATGATCTTGCGTTGAGTAGAGCCGACTGCGCCATAATGAGTCAATACCAGAAAAGATCGTTACGTGAGTGCATCGACCGCATTGGCCCGACGAACCTTCTCCCAGGTTCCGGACTGATTGCCACGCAGGTAGCGCACCAAACCCGCCAGCGCGCAGCCATTCATGAAGGTGAAATAGAACGGAACGAACACGGCTTTCCAGCGCAGCTGGCGCTTCTCGAGCAGGTAACCAAGCCAGGATGCGCCGTAGAACAGAATCTGAGCCCCGAGCAGCAATCCCCAGCCCGACACCCAGCCGTCCCGGATTACAAGGCCGATATTGAGCAGCAGAATCAGGGGCAGGCAAAGCGGAGTGACCGCCCACCGCATCACCCGGTGCGATACATATTCGAAAGTGAGCCAGCCGTGCCGGACCGGGTTCAGCAGGCTCGTCAGGCGGGCCATCGACTGAAATCCGCCCGCAGCAATCCGGATTTTTCGTTTCTGTTCGTCCAGGATAGAGAACGATGGCCGCTCCAGGGCGTAGGCTTCCGGCTCGTAAGCCACCCGGTAGCCGCGCTCGGCAATCAGCAGCGAGATCATGAAATCATCGAGGATCGTATCCGTTGAGACAGGTTCGTACAGCTCCGTCCGAACGGCGAACAATTCGCCGGCGGCCCCCACGATCGTGCGTAGTTCGGCGTCCCAGCGCTTCAGTTGCGATTCGTATTTCCAGTAAAGTCCTTCACCAGATCCCGCAGCCGATTCGGTGCTGGTAGTCTGAATGCGTTTTTCGCCCGCAACGGCCCCTACCTCCGGATCGCGGAAGTGGCGGACGATGTTCCGAACCGCATCCGGATTCAGCTGGGTATTGGCATCGGTAAAAATGACGATGGGCGTCTGCACCTGCTGCATGGCCCGGTTCATGGCGGCTACTTTCCCCCGGCGTTCGGTGCCTCCCATGATCTCGACCGCATTTCCGAAGTTCGTACGCAGGTACGTATCGGACCCATCGGTCGACCCTTCGGTTACGAACAGAAAGTGGATATGCTCGCGCGGATAGCGTTGCCCGAGCGAATTGGTCACCTTAGCGGGCAGGCAATCTTCTTCGTTGTAGGCCGGAACGATCAGCGTAACGTCTGGCGTGAAATCGGCGGAGATATCCGCTACAGCCGGGCGCCGGGGCCGTAATTTGATCAGCCCCCATACCACCACCCCATAACCGAGATATGTGTAGAGAACAAGGCCTATGCAGATCAGTAACAATACTTCCATATAGTTTGGATAAATAGATCCGCTAAGCCGGTATCGCTACGGGCGATGGGGCAGAAGCGGGCTGTTGGGTCGTATGGGTCAAATTCCAGACAATGGCATCCTTCACTGCTTTCAGGTAGTCAGGTTGCCAGCGCAGGGTGTACTGCATCAGTGCTTTCGGAATGGCGAGGGTAAAATAGTATACACAGAAAATCAGCAACGGTAACCCCGTTACGTTCCGGCGCATGAACCACAGCCGATTCCGGGTATGGTAATACACTTTCAGCGGATTCATCTTGCCAACGCTCATCGACTCCCGGTGAAAAATCAGCGCTTTGGCCTGATAATAGATCTGAAAGCCTGCCCGCCGTATTCGCGCCGACCAGTCGAGTTCTTCATAGTACAGAAAAAAACTGTCATCCAGCGATCCCGCCCGGTCCAGTACCTCCCGACGAACCATCATCGCAGCACCGTGCGCAAAATAGGTCGGTCCCGACTGGTCGTACTGTCCCTGATCGGGCTCCTTCAGCCCAACAGACCAGGTCTGACCTCTGTAGGGGTCCAGTGGCCGATACCCGGCGTACTGGATGATGTTCTGCTGGTCGTAATAGCGAATCTTGGGGCAGGTAACCCCAATGGTTTCATCCCGCAGAAACGGTTCCAGCAACTGCTCCAGCAGATCCGGCGTCACAATGGTGTCGTTGTTCAGCAGAAAGTAGTAGTCTCCTTTGGCATACTGAATGCCCAGGTTATTGCCTCCCGAAAAACCCAGGTTCTCGGGGCTGACCACCACGGTCACGTTGGGGTAATTTCCCTGCTCGATAGCTGCGGTGGGGTCCTCCCGGGAACCGTTGTCGACGACGATAATTTCAAAACGAGGATACGTCAGCGTTCGGGCAGACTCCAGCATGTCGCAGGTTACCACCGCCTGGTTGTAGTTGATGGTAATCAGTGAGATCAGGGGCGTCGATTCTATACGTTTTCCTTCTGCCATACAGCCTTAAGGGTTTTCAGAAGAATGAGCATATCCGTACGGAACGAATAGCGCTTGGCATACAGCACATCGAGCTGAATCCGCTCCTGATCCGACACACTGGTTTTTCCACGCTTGGTAACCTGCCAGAGGCCCGTCAGACCCGCCGGAGCCGCAAACCGACGACCGTAGCCGATCATGGTGAGCTTCTCGGCTTCGTAGAGAGGCAGCGGCCGGTTACCCACGAAAGACATATCGCCCCGCAAAATGTTGAACAGTTGCGGTAGTTCGTCGATGCTGGTATTTCGGAGTATTTTGCCCAGGCGCGTCACCCGCGGGTCTTCCTTAAATTTGCTGAACATGGCTTTGGCTTTCTGCTCGCGCTGGTAGAGCACTTCGCAGATCTGCTTGTTGTCCATGAACAGCGGTTGCTGGCACTCGACCCCGGCCAACTGGCAGTTTTCGCACCGTTCGTCGGCTGGCTTGTCGGCTTTGTCGGTGTTATACATGTTCAGCGAAGACATACCGGCCAGGAGCTTGTCGGCCCCCGTGCGCATGGTCCGGAACTTGTACATATCGAAGATTTTGAACCCCGTTCCGACTCGCTTGGAGCTGTAAAAAACCGGTCCCTTCGAATCGAGCTTGACCAGAATGGCGACGATCAGCAGCAGCGGTGAAATCATCAGCAGAATAAAGAACGATAAGCCAATGTCGAACAGCCGTTTCCCGACCGGAATGCGAATCGAGGCCGACTTGGTCGAAATGTGACCGTTCTGCTCGTATTCTTTTTTTCGAATCAGGTAGTTCAGACGCGTACGAAGATCGTCTTCCGAATAATCGGGGGTAAAGGCGTCGATCACACGACCGTGAAACGGCGCTACGGTCAGATCGATCCCGGTCTGGTTCGTGAGTAACATCACGGGTAAGTGGGTCAGGTTCCGGCGTGCGCTCAGGCTATTCAGAAAGCGGGTGCTCTCTGCGTCGTCGTTGAAGAGTACCAGGTCGACGGGCGCCTGGCCGTCCAGATGCGTTAGAGCCGCCTGGGTATCCTGAACGGCAACCATGCTGACCTGCGCCTGAAACGCCTGTTGAAACGTCTGAACGCGGTGGTCGTCTTTTTCAACGTATAGAATCCGAAATTGCTGAATAGCCTCTTTTACGTCCTGCATAATGGTCAGAAGTTACAGGTAAGTCAGGAATGATCTGGAAACTAGCCGGCGTTGTTCGCTTTTACCCGACGTAATACGTTCGTTATCTTGGCCTTCACCTCAATCGGACTGAAGGGTTTTACGATGTAATCGTCCGCCCCCAGATTAAGGAATTTGATGCGGGTATCGCTATCCGAAAAAGAGGATAGGATAATGATGGGAATTTTCTGAAACAGTGGGCTGACGCGCAGCATACCCAGCAGGTCTTTACCATCCATGTACGGCATCTGAATATCTGTCAGAATAATATCGACCGGATTGCCTTCTTCCAGCCAGCTCAAGGCTTCGATACCGTTTTCTTTAGTAACGACCTCAAACTCATCTTTAAGGGTCTGACGAAGTATTTTGCGGATAAATGGGTCGTCTTCAGCAATCAATACGTTGTAGAGTGCTTTCATAGGGACAAAGGTGTATTCGGAAAAAGTATACGTACAAGATATAAGTAAAATTACCTAGTCTATTTCAATTTACAACCAAAGATTTTAGTTTATTAACTAAGCGGTAACATTTTGTTAGCCATTTTTAGCAGACTAGCCTACCCGGTAAACTCGCTAATGAGTCATATACGAAAGAGCAATCCTTTACTATATGAAGAGACTTAGCGGTTAGTTAGAGTTTTCTGTTTAGCCAAAAAATTGATTATGCTGCCAGCCTGGTCCATTTTGGGATTGTAAGCCCGGATATACACAAACTAATCACCAAAAACGACTATCGTAAGGCGAGTCGAGCCCTTACATAACCTGGAACCTACCAATGGCATTGACACCAAAGCGCACGGCTTATTAAATCGGGAGTTGTGTGGTATAGGGAGGTAGCTCAAAAAGCGCTTTTTATCAGCCGTATTCTTTGTATACGCCCTGTAAAGTAGCTGTTTATAAGTGCCCCTGTCTGCATGTAAAGATACGCAAATATTTATTATTTAGATATATCGTAAATTTTTTGTTAAAATCAATAAAAAACATATGAATAAATATAGAAAGCCACTTAGAGCTGTCAAATAGCTGATTTTGGGTGGATGCTTTTAGCAATAACAGCGCACCGGGTGGATCCGGTGCGCTGTTGACCGAGGCAGCCATTAAGTATAAATACTAAAGTCTGTTTTGTGATTAAGTGGTCTAATACCTTCAAAAAGAATCGGTTTCGTTTCCCTTAATTTACCCTCAGAACTTTCCGGACGACGCGCTCACCGGCATGCTTGATTTCGATTAGATAAGTCCCAACGGGCAACGAAGTCAGATCGAGTTTACCCGAAAACTGATCACCCGATTTCTGAATTTTTACCTGTTGGTGCATGTGGCTCAAGCCCGCATCGAAAACAGTGACCTTCATGGGAGCCGTAGAATTCCGTTCCGCCTGAATCGTGACGAAGTCAGTGACCGGGTTTGGGTATACCCGCACCGCTTCCGCGAGGCTCTTGGTCTCCGTCAATGACGCGGCGGCTGCCCGTGCGTTAGGCGACACGTTACCGGCTACCACGAACATTGGCGTTTCAGTGGCGGTGAGTTGTACCTTGCCCTGATTGGTGTTGACTACTTCCACACTCATATCGTTGCTGCCAACCTGAGGTCGGTAGATGCGAGCCTGCGTTGCGCTGCCTAAATCCAGGGTATACGTCGCGGTTCGCCCAATTTCGTCCGGTACCACCAGCATATAAGCCGAGGTGCCGTTTCGCTCGTAGCGGTCGACGATCGGGTCGTTGTTCAGGGTCTGTTTATAGACATATTCGCCAAATAGTTTTTTGGTCTGGTACAGATAATCGGCGGCTGGCCGGCGGGTCATGTCATCGCCGTTGGCCAGACCCGACGTACCGAACATGCCACCGGTTGCATTGTCGTCGTAGAGCTGATAGAAAAATACTTTTTCGATACCCTTGCGGGCGTAGAACAGCGACGTTCGTAGAATCCAGTCGCCCTGGGTTTCCAAGGCCGACTTGTTTCCGATCGGAATGGCGCGCAGCGGACTCCCCTGGTTCACGTCGTAGCCGGCTTCGGTAATCCAGACCGGCATGTCGTACGACTGCCGATGAGCAGTTTGCCGGAAATCTTCGGCGATCTTATAAATAGGAGTTACTTCCGGAGCGGCCCCACGGGTCGAGCTTCCACTTTGCGACGACGACGTATTGTCGGAATACATGTGGTAGTTGATCACATCCCAGCACAGATTCACGGTTCCATCGGCCTTATAGCCGCGATACTGTTTGCACCAGTCGATCATTCCCTTTATGTAATCTGATCCACTCGATGCCGATGCCAGCCCGCCAATAACTACCTGCATTGTTGGATCGGCATTTTTAACCCCGACACCCGGCCCCATGGTGTTTTTATGTCCGTCGTAGAATGCCGACAGGTTAGCCGCGTATTCGCGAGCAGTCTGGTAAGCTTTCCGGCCTTTCCACCATTTGTCCCGCTCGTTGTCGCACTCGATGTATTTGATCAGTCCCAGCCCGATTTTGATCGTATTCGGGTTGTCGCCCGTCCAGCGCGGAGTTGAGTGAACGCTGAGCAGGGCGGGATTTACGTTTGGATTGCTTCCGTAGCGGGCCGTATATTGAAACGCCATTTTAGCCTGCTCGAGGTACGAATTCGGGTCGGCGAAGTCTTTGCCATAACGCAAAGGCGTATTTTCGGCGTCGCGCTGGTCCTGCGGATACGTATTGGCCATCCATTCCGGAATGGTTTTCAAACAAGCCAGTACCTCGATACCTTCGGCTTTGCAGCGGTCGTAAATAGCGTCGTAATTCCAGCCACCACTCAGGGTGGGGTTATAGGAGTAGCTTCCTTGGTCGGATTCAAGTTTATTCCAGTCCATGTAATGCCGGACACCGCTGAAACTTTTCACGACGTTCATCTTGTCTTCGTTAATCTGCCAGGGGGTATTCCCATCTTCGAAGTTCCACTCATAGGCATTTACGCCCAGCATATCCTTGAGCTTGACGGCTTTAACGGGTGCCGGGGTAAAGGTCTGCGTGGTCGGAGTATAGGCTCCATACAGCTCCATCTCGGTCGGAAACGCGCCGTACGTATTGATTACCAAATACCTGGCGTTGCCGATGGGCTGGTCTAGCTTGAACTGCGCATCGCCCGAGACTGACCGGCCCGGATAAGGTCCTACCCAGACGGCATATGACTCGCCGGTAAAAGTAGCGATCGGAATCCGTTCCCACTGATCGGTAATGATCGAGAGGGTCATGGGATTCGAACTGAAGTTGCCCACAAAATCGAAGAAGCGGATGGCCTGAATGTTCATCGACTCGCCGTCCAGCAGTGGGTAATAAGCATCGTACTGAGGCAGCACTTTTCCCCAGCCGGTTTCTACATTGACGTCAACAATCCCGTCGAACAAACCGTCGAGGCCGTTGCTTACGTTGGAAAGCTGATACCAGCGCTTTGGGTCGATGGGAATCTTCGGCACTGATGCCAGTACGAACGATGAAGACGTCTGAACGACCTGCGTCCGGGCCACGTCGCTGGCGGCCAGAAACGAAGCCGAAGCAGCCTGCGATGCGGTTATCGTGGTTGTACCGGCGCCCACGATTGTGGCTTTCCAGGAACCCGTGCTGTTCGATACCGAAATGACCGATGGGTTCGATGACGTAAACGTGACTGGGGCTTCAGAATTCGTACTGCTGGCAACCAGATTGAAACTGCCATCGGCGGTTGTTTTATCCGGCAGTTCAGCAAAGGTGATGACTGCCTGTCCCGGTGCAGGAGGGGTAATTCCGCCCGGCGAAGCACTAAACCAGTTGAAATTAAAGGTACCACGTAATGCATACACCCGCAGGAGCTGACTACCTGCGCTCAGATTGGCGGGCAGGTTCACCGTCGTCCAGTTCTGCCAGCCACCCGTCCGGGGGATGTCTATACCTCCCAGCACAACCCCACTCTCCGAACGCAACTCGATCCGACCAATGCCATAGCTGTTGGCTACCCGAAAGGCAAACGTATACGTTCCCGATGAAGGTACCGTCACGTTATAATCCATGAAGTCGCCATCATCGATGTAGCCCAGATTCTGACCGCCCCCCTCATCCGAAGTCGGCTCCGGGCGCACATCGCTGGCCACGTCGAAACTTTCAGCTTCAATACGTCCCGTCAGCGGGCGGCTCTCCGAAGCTTCGAACCAGTTAAGATTCCAGGTGCCTTTGACCACGTAAAGGCGCAGGGTCTGATTGCCAGCTGTTAGCCGGGCCGTAGCGCCGATGGTACCCCAGTTCTGCATACCACCTGTGCGGGGGATATCTACCGAAGCCAGCGCTGTACCGGCTGCGTTGCGCAGTTCGAGTTTGGCTCCATCGCTGTAACCGTTGGCCACCCGAAAGCGGAAGGTGTAGACTCCATCATGCGGCACGCTTAACGTGTAGTCGAGCCAGTCGCCATCGTCGATTTGCGTAACGTCCTGCCCACCGCCTGTATCCGCAGTGGGTTCCGCCATGATTCCCTGCATAGCGGAATAATCCTCCGCTTCCACATGACTCAGCATATTCGTTGGAGCCGAGACGATACTGAACCAGTTGAAGTTGAAAGCCCCACGCAGCGCAAACACGCGCAAGACCTGACTGCCCGCACTCAGGCTGGCGGGCAGGTTCACCGTCGTCCAGTTCTGCCAGCCACCCGTCCGGGGGATGTCTATACCTCCCAGCACAACCCCACTCTCCGAACGCAACTCGATCCGACCAATGCCATAGCTGTTGGCTACCCGAAAGGCAAACGTATACGTTCCCGATGAAGGTACCGTCACGTTATAATCCATGAAGTCGCCATCATCGATATAACCCAGATTCTGACCGCCCCCTTCGTCGGAGGTTGGCTCCGGGCGCACATCGCTGGCTACATCGAAGCTTTCAGCTTCAATGCGCCCCGTCAGCGGGCGGCTCTCCGAAGCTTCGAACCAGTTAAGATTCCAGGTGCCTTTGACCACGTAAAGGCGCAGGGTCTGATTGCCAGCTGTTAGCCGGGCCGTAGCGCCGATGGTACCCCAGTTCTGCATACCACCTGTGCGGGGGATATCTACCGAAGCCAGCGCTGTACCGGCTGCGTTGCGCAGTTCGAGTTTGGCTCCATCGCTGTAACCGTTGGCCACCCGGAAACGGAAGGTGTAGACTCCATCATGCGGTACGCTTAACGTGTAGTCGAGCCAGTCGCCATCGTCGATGCTACCAATGTTCTGGCCTCCGCCTGCATCAGCCGTCGACTCTGCCATGATTCCCTGCATAGCGGAATAATCCTCCGCTTCGATATGACCGGGTAAGTTAGCGGTCATTCGATGAGTCTGTTTCGTAGAACCAGTGCGGTCTGGAAACCGGGTTGGTAAGGAGATGTTGTAATCCGTTACGAACAATCCTGCCGTCGTCATCAGGCACAGATAAGTATAAAATAAAATTTTGTTCATCTAGACAGAAGAATAGTTAATTATACCTATACAAATATTAACCTTTTTGTTTGTTATACCGCTCAATATATATTAAAAGGAAGCAATTTTAGGAAATCATAAGTTTGTAAATTATTTTTCTTCGCTAACAAGTGTTTCTGTTAACCTATACTTACAGAATGTATCTTTTTCTAGACATCGCTTACCTGGTCATCCTGGTCTATTTGACCTTCAATGTTCTGTACCTGTTTGCGTCAGCCGTGGCAGGCCGTACCTGGAAGGCAGATGACGCTCCCGTGACCGATGTGGTCAGTAAAATAAGGCGCATTGCCGTATTGATTCCGGCCTATAAAGAAGACGCCGTCATTCTGGGATCGGTCGTGGCGAACCTCCGACAGGAATATCCAGCCGAAAGTTATGATCTTATCGTCATTGCCGATTCGTTCCTTCCCGAAACATTAAGTAAGCTTACTCAGTATCCGATCAAGATCGTTCCGGTCCAGTTTGAGCAGTCGACGGTTCAGAAGTCCATCACGTATGCGCTGAATGCACTCCCGGAGAACGTCTACGACATCGTGTTGATCTCAGATGCCGATAACCACATGGCACCCGATTTTCTGAAGCGCATCAATCAGGCGTTCGATCGGGGCTGGCGGGCCGTTCAGGGACACCGAACGGCGAAAAATACAAACACCAGCGTTGCGGTCTTCGATGCCATGAACGAAGAAACCAACAACACCATCTTCCGGGCGGGGCAGCGGGCGCTGGGGTTGTCGGCTTCCCTCATCGGCTCCGGCATGGCGTTCGAACCGGCTTTGCTCAAACGAGCCCTTAACCAGATTCAAACGGTGGGTGGGTACGATAAAGAACTCGAAATGCTGCTGGTCATCGACGGCATCCGAATCGGCTACCTTCAGGACGCGATCATTTACGACGAAAAAGTTCAGAATGTGGCTGTGTTCCAGCGGCAGCGAACCCGGTGGATTGCCGCGCAATTGTATTTCGTCAAAGCTTATTTCGGCACTGGTATCGATCAGTTAACCAGAGGAAACTGGCAGGCCTTCAACACCCTGGTCAAATCGTTGTTGCTACCCCGGATGATTCTTTTGGCGGTTCTGTTTTTTCAGGCCTTCGTCAGTTTGTTCGTGCCTTCTTTTTTCGTTCAGTTTTCGGCTATGGGGCTGCTGGGTTTATTGGTCGGTACGCTGCTCATCTCGATTCCGCCGTTTCTGTTCCGAAAGATTACCCTTCGCGACTTTTTTGTATTGCCTTCGCTGATCTTCGGTATGTTTCGGTCGTTATTCAACTTCAAACAGGCCGGTAAAAAATTCCTGCATACACCCCACGCCGAAACCCCAAAACCCAGCTAAAGCTGCATCATCGTGCATTTAACCGGTAAGAGTAAGCCTTTTGTGTTCTTCTCTTTTGACCAGTATCGGGTCAGATTGAACCGCATCCGCCAACGCTTTTCCGGTAAACTATGTGCATTCTACCACGGGGTGTAGGTATCGCCCTTCTTCTGCTGCTTAAGGTTCTCACTAGTTTTTCCCAACCGACTGCTTTTCAATGGCAACCGGTAGCACCGGGAGTATGGAAATCGGTGGTCGGTAGCTCAGACGGCCTGACCCCCTTAGGCGTAGCAAACACAAGCCCGCGGCTGGATGGGCTTCAGAAGCTGGGCGATCTGCCGTTTCCGAAGCTACTGAGCGAAAGTCACCACCAGCAAACCGACCACAAAACGTTTCTACGCTTCCCGCTGGCAAAAGGTGAGCAGTTGTTCGGACTGGGGCTCAGTTTCAAAACCGTTCAGCAGCGGGGCACGATAAAGACCCTGCACGTGGATCATTACAATGGCAAAGACGACGGCCGAACCCACGCGCCGGTGCCGTTCTACGTTTCCAGCCTGGGGTATGGCGTGCTCATCAACACGGCCCGCTACCTCACCGTATACGCGGGCACGGGCGTGCTGGCCGGTGGGCCGCACAGCCCACCGGAAATGAACCGCAACAGCCAGAAGGACTGGAATCCGCAGCCGTATTCAGACGCCGTCGAAATGGTCGTTCCAGCCGCCGGCACGGAGGTGTATGTGTTTGCAGGCCGTACGCCCCTGGAAGTGGTCCAGCGGTATAACCTCTACTGCGGAGGTGGACCTATACCGCCCAAATGGGGACTCGGCTTTACGCACCGGATGCCAACCCTGTTTACGGACGAGCAAATCCTGCAGGAAGTAGCGGATTTTGAAGCGAAAGGGTATCCGTTGAGTTTTGTCGGGCTGGAACCCGGCTGGCAATCGCATTCCTACCCAAATAGTTTTGTCTGGGATAGTACCCGATTTCCCAGACCAGCCCGGTTTCTGGAGCAGTTAGCCCAAAAACATATCCGCTCGAACCTGTGGATCAATCCCTACGTGTCGTCGCATTCGCCTATTTATAAGGAAATCATCCCTTACACGGGTTCTCACACGGTCTGGGTAGGTCGGGTGCCTGATTTCAATATGCCCCCTGCCCGGAAGCTGTATAAAGACTTATTCACGGCCCGGCACCTGCAAATCGGGGTATCGGGGTATAAAGTAGACGAAGTAGACGGGTACGACCGCTGGCTCTGGCCCGACGTGGCCACCTTTCCGTCGGGTGTCAGTGCCGAGCAGATGCGACAGATATACGGGTTGCAGTTTCAGAAGATGACCGCCGACTGGTTTCGGGAACGCAACCAGCGCACCTACGGCCTGGTCCGTGGTTCGAACGCAGGAGCTACTTCCATGCCGTATGTGATTTACAACGATTATTACGACCACCGCGATTTCATTACCGCCCTGTGTACCAGTAGTTTCGCTGGAGTACTCTGGACGCCCGAAGCCCGGTCGTCAAAAACGTCGGAGGAATGGCTGCGTCGGATACAGTCGGTTTGCTTTTCGCCCATGGCAATGATCAATGCCTGGGCCGATGGCACCAAACCCTGGTCGTTTCCGGATGTAGCCGACGAGGTAAAAGCGGTGATGCGTCTGCGGATGCAACTGCTCCCCTACCTTTACACCACCTTTGCCCAATATCATTTTGACGGCAAACCACCCATCCGGGCAATGAATCTGGTCGATGGCTTTTCGTTCGACGATACGGCCACCGCAGGACAACTGAACTCCACCGACAACCCGTATGCCCTTGCTGTCCGGAAAGACATTAAGGACCAGTTCATGGTCGGCGATTATTTGCTGGTGGCTCCCTTGTTCGCGGGAGAGACGAGCCGGAAAGTTGTACTGCCACCCGGCAAATGGTATGACTTCTACTCCGGCAAACTGGCGGGCGAAGGCGAAGTGATCCAAACGGCAAGTGGGTCGGTACAGATTCCGTTATACGTTAAAGAAGGCGGTATTATTCCGATGATTCCCCCAGTATTACACACACCGGAGGAATCTGAAAAATTACCGCTGACCGTACGCTATTACGGAAAAATAGAAGCGACCTGGACTTTGTACGACGATGACGGCATTACCTTCGACTACGAACGTGGTGCTTTTACCTGGACGACACTGACGGTCAAAAAGAGCAAAAAAGGCGAACTAACCGGTAGCTGGTCCGCCCCCAAAAACCCTGCTTTTCAGTACAGCACCATCACCTGGGAGTTCATGACCCCTTGAGTTCAGTCACTCTCCTTTATCGATCATAGCGTCAGCCGCTGCTTGTCTTTGAGCAGCACCGCCTGAAGTTTGGCGTACGGCAGTCGCTGGGGCGTCGTTTTGCCGTCGATCGCCAGGCAGGCTGCGGTAGCTGCCGATTGGCCCAGAATCATAAACACCGGTTCCATGCGGATGGAACCGTACGCAATGTGCGAGCTGGATACGCAGACTGGCACCAGCAGGTTCGTACACTCGCTTTCTTTGGGCAGAATCGCGCCGTAGGCAATCGAATAGGGTTTGTCAGGATGCACGCCGATATCGCCTTCGTTCTGTACGAAACCGTCGGCTTTGACGAACCGCTGGGAATTGTGGGCATCCAGCGCGTAAGAACCCATACCCACCGGATTCGGTACATCGGTTTTACCCAGCGCATCGGCTTCGGTCATCACGAACACCCCCAGCATCCGACGGGCTTCGCGGATGTAGAGCTGATGCGGCCAGCCGCCATTGTCGGTAAACTCGTCTTTGGGCAAGCCCCACTGTTGCATCGGCTCGTGGACATCGGCCGGTACGCGCGAATCGTTTTGCAGGAAATACATCAGCCCTTTCTGGTACAGTTCGTGGTCGCGGATGATCTGCTTCCGGCGTTCGTAGGTAGCTTCGGGATAGTCGTAGTTTTTGCCGATGTAGTCGGTGCTGAACGGGCCGTGGTTATTGGTATCCGTTTTCCGGTTCGGGATGGCGTCGTATTTATCGAAGGTTTCGCGCCAGCCGGAGGCAAACACGCGCGCCAGCAGTTCATAGCGGTCCGGATTGTACCCTTCGGGCTTCGGAAACGGGATTCGGTTGTCAGGGTGATTGCTCAGGCACATCCGGAAACAGTAGGCCTGAATTTTATGGTCGCCGGTACCGTTGGCTCCGGGTTTGTCGGCCGACACCTCGGGAAGCAGGCCACTCTTTGGGTCATCTGCCACTTTATAGGGACTGATGTTCTTTTTAAAATAGTGTCCGTGCTGAAACACGCCGACCTGAACACCGTTATGCGTTTCGTTATAGAAGCTGTTGGCCTCCCGCCCTACGTGGTAACGAACGCCGGCCAGCGCCATCAGATCGCCTTCGTAGGTCGCATCGATAAACATCTTGCCCTCGTAAGTCGTGCCACTCAGGGTCCGAAACGACCGGATGGCTTTTCCCTGCTTCTGAATTCCTTTTGCCGATCGATCGAGCCATTCGTCGCGGTAGATAGTGAGCTTGTACTCTTTCACGAAATCCTCAAATACCTGCTCGGCGGCATGGGGCTCAAAAATCCACATGGTCCGGTTCGTTCCGTCGATGGCGGGTGTTCCCTGTCCTTTATTCCCGTATTCGTTCCGCTTCTGCCATTTCCAGGAGCTTTCCTGATCGTAATGCTGATACAGTCGCTGGTAGAACTCGCGCGAAAGGCCGCCGATAACCTCTTTATTTCCGGTATCGGTAAACCCCAACCCGCCCGCCGATAACCCTCCCAGGTGCTTATCGGGCGAAACGACAATCACGGATTTACCCATTTTTTTCACCTGTACAGCAGCGGTTACGGCAGCGGATGTGCCCCCGTACACAATGACATCGGCCCGGCGCACTTCGGCCACAGCGCTCGGCGCAGGTTCATTTAACGGTGTTCGGTAGCCAGACAAGCCGATAAACACACTGATCAGACCGGCGACCAGGCATCCTTTTCGGCCGATTTTAGAGACTAATCTGGAAGTGGGATACAGGAATAGGTTCATAAAAATTCAGGTAAAGAATCAGGTAGTAATCAGTTGCTGGAGATAAGCGGGATAGTTTCGCCCCTGGTCGTCCCCGCGGGTAATGCTATCGCCGAAACAGACAATCCGGCCGGTCAATAACTGCCGTTGGGTCAGAAAGGTATAAAGCGCTACGGCCATTGTGCGGTACCCGTCGGGTGTAGGATGGATGCCATCAGTTTTCTGGCTGTTGGCTTCGTTTTTTATCAGGCTACTTGCGTCCAGACCAATATTACCCACGGCTTCGAAGATGTGATGCATATCCAGTAAAGGCAACTGGTTGTCGGCGGCTACTTTGCGGATCGTGTCATTCATCGCCTTTTTGCGGGCTGCGTGGCCTTCGGGCCGATAAAAAGCCGGATCGTGACGGGTCATTAAATACGGTTCATAAACCGGCAAAATGGTCATCAGTACGACCCGGCTCCTGACGGCAAGAAGCTTACTCACCATGGTTCGCAAGTTTTGCTCATAGTCGGGCAGCGGCACGTATTTTTTGCTGTTCACATCGTTCGTGCCGACCATCAGCAGAGTCAGATCGGGGTGTTTCGCCAGGCAGTCGACGTCGATTCGAGCGAGCAGATCCACCGTATTGTTGCCTCCTACCCCGGCGTTGATGATTTCCGGGTTAACCGAACTCCGGGAACTCCCCACCAGATGTGTCGGCAAGGCCAGCGGAACGAATCCCAGCGAACTCTGTAAAAATGATCGACGCTGCATCAGTTGACGGTTAAAAAACGACTGCTATTTATTGGTCTATCGAGATAGTACGATCGAAACCGAAGGTTGTCATTTGTAGTACCGACCGGGGCGGTCGGTACTACAACGTCGTGAAGAACCGATTGCCGAGGTGCTAGTAGCCCGGATTCTGTTCCAGCGCCGGGTTTACGTCGCGCTCGGTTTGCGGAATTGGGAACAGGTAGTGCCGTTCTTCCACAAGTATAGTCGGATTTTGAGCTTTCATCGCACTGATCAGCCGCTTCGTACGCACCAAATCGTACCAGCGGTGGCCTTCGAAAGCTAGCTCAAGTCGCCGTTCCAGCAACACCGCATCGCGAAACTGATCTTGGGATAGTCCGGCCAGATCAGGCAGGCCTGCCCGCTTCCGAATCCGGTTGACGGCGGTATACGCTTCGGCGTTTCCGGCTCCCTGTTCATTCAGCGCTTCAGCATACATCAGCAGGACATCCGAATACCGAATAATGGGGTAATTGTTAGACCCATCGTTATTTCCCGTAGCGGTGGGGTCCAGGTATTTATAGACATAACCAGGGAACACCACACTGGCCGGTGCCGCTGGATTGGTGCTGGCCGAATACAGTTTGATGGTTACGTCGCGCCGTTTATCGGCCGGGTTGTAGGTCTTGTACAGGTTTTCCGTCACCGGGTCGTCGCCGAAACCCGCTACGCCATTGACCCGGTCGAAGTTGGGGCGCATGTAGCCCTGCATCAGGCTTCCTTCGCCAACGCCCCCGCCCAGCGCCTGCATCTCGAAGACGGCTTCCTTACCGTTTTTGTTGGCCAGTAGAAACGCGTCGCCGAAGTTCGTCCACAGGTCGTATACTCCCATATCCATCACTTCTTTAGCCTTGGCCGATGCTTTGGCCCATTCCTGCCGGGTCAGGTACACTTTCGCCAGAAACGCTTTGGCGGCTCCTTTCGTAGCCCGACCCAGATCAGCGCCCGAAAATTTGACCGGCAACACCCCCTCGGCTTCGGTGAAATCGGCAATGATCTGTTTATACACGTCCTCGACCGACGCCCGGCCGATGTTCAGGTTGCTTAGCGACGTCACTTCCGTTACCTGCAAAGGAACCCCGCCGAACAGCCGAACCAACGTGAAGTAGTAGAATCCCCGCAGAAACTTCGCTTCGGCTACGTACTGTGCTTTGAGCGCATTGTCCATCGGGATGGCGGGCACCCGGGCAATAACGGTATTTGCCCGGTTGATCCCCTGATAAACCGTGGTCCAGAGCGACTGAAAGGTGCTGGTAGCTGGCGTAAAGGTGTATTTGTCCAGGTCGTTTTTAGGCTGGTTGGCCGTCGAGCGACCGTTTCCCCACTCCGCGTCATCGGTTGCCTGATCCTGCAGAATCCACATGACCTGCCCGTACATGTTGGCGGAGTTCAGCGGATCGTACACGGTACTGACGGCCGCTTTGGCATCGTCGGCATTGCGGTAAAAATTATCGGGAGTGAAATTGGATTGGGGCGTCTGGTCCAGCACCTCGCAGGCCGTCAGGCCACTCAGCAGCACCAGGATGGCAACTATTTTTTTCATGATCGATGTCGGATGTAGGTTAAAAGCCAACGTTCAGGCCAAACAGAATGGTTTTGGCGGCCGGATAGCTCGCGTAGTCGAAGCCCTGGCTTCGGCTGTCCTGCCCAAACCGGTTGACTTCAGGATCGAAGCCCGAGTAGCTGGTGAAGGTCAGGTAGTTCTGCGCAGCCGCGTACACCCGCAGCGACTGAATCTTCAGGGTTCGGAGTACGGTCTGTGGCAGGTTGTAGGCCAGTTGCAGGTTCTTCAGCCGCAGGTATGACCCGTCCTCAATTTGCCGGGTAGAGATCCGGTTCGCCGGACGCGTGGTCGATGCCCGGGGAATGTCGGTGTTGGTGTGGGTCGGTGTCCAGCGGTCCAGCATGTCGCGGTCCTGGTTGGTCGTGGCGTTCAGGTATTCCAGCTCGAATCGATTGGCATTCAGGATACTGTTTCCGTAAACACCCTGAAAAAATACGGTTAGCTCCAGCCCTTTATACGAGAAGGTATTGTTGAGGCCACCTACCAGTTTCGGTTGCGCCCGCCCGATAATCGTCCGGTCGTTGTCATCGATCTTTTTGTCGCCGTTCAGGTCCGCGTATCGGCGGTCGCCGGGTTTCCGGGCCTGCGGATCGGCCAGCGCGGCCAGTTCGTCGGTGGTCTGGTACAGGCCGTTGGTAACGTAGCCATAGAACGAGCCCAGCGGTTCGCCTACCCGAATGATTCCCGACGTCAGGTTTTGCCCGATGTTAGCAACCTGTCCGGCGAAAATCTGCGGAGCCCCGCCAATATCGAGTACCCGGTTGCGGTTGGCCGACAGGTTCAGGTCCGTGCTCCATTTGAACGCTTTGTCGATGTTGCGCGAGGAAATACTTAACTCGACTCCTCTATTTTCAACTTTTCCCAGGTTTTTGATCGCGCTCGAATAGCCCGACGTGCTCGGAATCGTTACACTCAGCAGCAGGTCTTTCGTCCGCTTCAGATACACATCTGCAGTAACCGTAATGCGGTTGTTCAGCAAGCCGAGGTCTATACCAAAATCGGCCTGTGTGGTCGTTTCCCACGATAGATCCGGGTTGGCTACCTGAGCGGGCCCGATTCCGGTCGAGACGACATTCCCGAAGACATAGTTCTGCGTACCCAGTAATGAATAGGCCGGATAATTGCCGATCCCATCCTGGTTTCCCGTCGAACCGTAGGTGGCCCGCAGTTTCAGGTCGCTCAGCGCCCGGACATTTTTCAGAAATGGCTCTTCACTCACCCGCCAGGCTAAAGCAGCCGAGGGGAAATAGCCGTATCGCTTGTTGGCTCCAAAACGCGACGACCCATCTGTCCGGAACGAAGCCGTGATCAGATATTTGTCTTTATAGCCATAGTTGACCCGCGCCAGATACGACTGGAGCCCCCACGCGCCGACGCCCGACGATGGGACCAGCGGTACCGAAGCCGCTCCCAGATTTCCTGAACCCAGGTTGTCGTTGACGAAGTTGCGGGACGAAGCGGTGCTGTTTTCCGTTCGGTTTGCCTGTTGGGTATAACCCAGCAGCGCCGTTACGTTATGAATACTGGCGAACGTACGGGTGTAGGTCAGCAGGTTTTCGTTCAGCCAGGTAACCGACTGCCCGTTCGAAATAGAGCCCACTCCCCCCTGCGCCAGGCCACTGGACACCGAGCGGGGCAGGTACGAATCCTGCTTCTGCAAAACCGCGTCTATACCCATCAGCACCCGCAGGTTCAGTCCATCGATGATCTGCCAGTCGCCGAACACACTTCCGAATGTTCGAAAGGCGGTATTGCGGTTTTTGCTGTCGCGAGCCAGTGCCGCCGGATTGTCGGCCGTAAAGGGCAGGGCCGGACTGGTCAACAGGTACGTCCCGTCGGGGTTATAAACAGGCAGGATCGGCGGAAACTGAAGCGCTGCAATCGTGACCAGCCCTCCGCTTCCCAGGTCACCGTCGGTGCGCGACTGATTCGTTACCGTCCGGTTCACCGTCAGGCTATTCCCGATCTTAAGCCGGTTGGTTAGTTTGCGGTCCAGGTTTATCCGAAAAGAGTACCGGTCGAAATCGGAGTTGGTTACAATGCCACCCTGTTTAAAATAACCGCCCGCAATGGCATACTGGGTTTTATCGTCGCCCCCGCTGAGCGAGAGCTGGTAGTTCTGAATGGGCGCCTGCCGGAAAATCTCGTTCTGCCAGTCGGTGCCTTCGCCAAAAGCGTTTACCTGATCGGCCGTATACACCGGCGACCGGCCTTCGTTGGTATTCGCATCGTTGACAAACTGGGCGTACTCGCGCCCGTTCAGCACGGGGTATTTCCGCCGAACGTTCTGAATGCCGTAGTACGTATCGAAGTTGATCGTAGACCGGCCCGCTTTGCCCCGTTTGGTGGTGATGATGACCACGCCATTAGCCCCGCGTGACCCGTAGATGGCGGTCGAAGACGCATCTTTCAGCACCGAGATGGATTCGATGTCGCTGGGATTGAGGGTACTCAGGACATTGAAACTCGATCCACTCCCGGCCCCATCGTTCTTGAACGGAATACCGTCGATCACGTACAGCGGTTCGTTATCGCCCTGGATGGAGTTGCCGCCCCGAATGCGGATGGTCGTTGCGCTACCCGGCGCCCCCGAATTTTGCGTGATCTGTACCCCAGCGGCCCGCCCCTGCAGCGACTGATCGAGGGAGGTGACCGCTACTTTGCGAATTTCGTCGACCGGCACCGTCGATACGGCACCGGTCAGGTCACTTTTCCTGACCTGACCATACCCCACCACCACGACTTCATTCAGGGTTTTGTCGCTGACCGCCAGCGCCACATCTACGGATGTCCGGTTTCCAAGAGCCACTTCCTGCCGCTCGTACCCCACGAAACTGAAAACCAGTACTACATTTTGATTTGCGACAGCCAACTGGAAATTCCCCGTAGCATCGGTTGTGGTGCCCAGCGTCGTTCCTTTCACAACGACGCTCACACCCGGCAGCGCTTCCCCTTTTTCGCTATCGGTCACGCGCCCCCTGATGGGTATATCGGCCGTTTGGGCGTGGCCCAGTGGCCCAATCGGATTCACCCCATCGAGCGCTACCCGTTCCGGACTACTCAGGGAGGTTTCCTCGTTTATTTCCTCACCGTCGGTAGTGCGGGCACTGACCTTGTTTTTCCGCTCCGTAATCAGGTACGTACCGGCTTTCACTTTTTTGTAGCGTAGCCCGGCGGGCTTTAGTACGGCTTCCAGGTTTCGTTCGAGGGCGGCCGACAAGTCAAGGCGTTGCGAAACCGTAATACCGCTCACCACCCGGTCGGCAAACAGAATGTCTACGTTGTACTGACTTTTGAGTTCGATCAGTACGTCTTTCAGTTGCCGCACCGCCGTACCTGGCTGAGCACCACCAACCGGCTGGCGAACCTGCGTCAGTCGGTTCATCGCCAGTGTCTGTGCCATCCCCGGCGGTTCATGCACGAACCAGGCCACCACTAATAAAAAGGCCGAACGAAATACGTAAATCATTTTCTTCATCGCATAAGGGTTTATCAATTGTTGTCGCTTAAAATAACCTGATCGTCGTGGCGCACCACATTGATGCTCATGACCTCCGAAATAGCCTGGAGGAGTTCGTCGGCGGTTTTGGCGTGAAACGAGCCGGTAAGGGTTTGCTGAGCCAGTCCCTCACCATTGATCTGGACCTGAATACCGTAATTTTCGGTCAATAGCTGACCTACTTCCTGCAGCGTAGTCTTGTCGAAAACAAACCGATGCTGTTGCCAGGCAGCAAAGTCGCGGGGTTGAGCCGTTGTCGTTCGATTCAGGCGACCGCGATTATCGAGTGTCACCAGATCACCGGGTTTCAGCATCAACTGGCCGGTTTGCCGCGCCGAGGCCCGATAGCTGACCAGGACCTTTCCTTTGGCCAGGACTACTTTTGTCTGGCGGGGTCGTGTAAATACGGTAAACTCAGTTCCCAGCACCACGACATCGAGCCCTTTGATGGTGTGTACGACAAACCGCTGATCATCGGGCGTATGGGAAACCGTAAAGTTCGCTTCGCCGGTCAGGAGCACTTCCCGTTTTCGGTTGCTGAAGCCGAACCGGGGCACCCGAAGCGACGAATTGGCATTCAGCATGACCTTGCTACCGTCGGCCAGGTGCAGCAACCGGGTTTCGCCGTAGGTGGTCGTGACCGTACGGTATTGAATTAAATCGCGGCAAAGCCAGCCGATCAGGCCGATCAGCAACACCACCGAGGCCGCCTGGATTACCCGAAGCCAGTTCCGGAAGGTACTACGAGCCGGCGGATTTGGGGGAGCCACTGTAGGTTCGGCGGCTGGCTGTTCGTGGTGCAGAAAGGCCCGATACCGAGGTAGCGCATCGGTTGCGTCGACCATGTACTGAAGCTTCTGGCGCTCCCACTCATCGAGGTATCGATAGAAAATCTCCTCGTTGGCCGGATCACGCAACCAGTCGGCAATCAGCTGCCGTTGCAGACTGGTCACCCGTCCCGCGAAGTAATCGAACAGAAGTTCCTGACTGACGATCGGTTTCATACCAGTAGGGTTAAGAGTGTGGCAATAAACAGCGTCCACTTGGCCCGGAGCAGATCGCGCAGCTGATGGCTCGCTTTTCGAACCTGAACCTCAACGGTTTTGGGAGCCAGTTGCAGCTCACTGGCGATTTCGTCGTACTTTTTACCTTCGAAGCGGTGCATCAGGTAAATCCGGCGCCGTTGCACCGGCAACGACTGAATAGCCCGCTCGACATCCTGGTACAACTCTTCGTAATGCGTGATGGCATCGGGTTGCAGGGTTTCGGCGGCCGACTGGCTCTGCGCTTCGTCCAGGTCGGTCTCACGCTGAAGCGTATCCCGCAGGTAATTGAAGGCTCGATTCCGCACGGTTTTGTATAGATACGCCCGGTACGACGTGGTGATTGTCTGGAACGTTTGTTCGGCATAAAACCGACAGAATACATCGGCCACCAAATCTTCGGCAATCGCTTTGCTTCCCAGCATCCGAACGGCGTGGCTACACAGCGGCCCATAATACTGCCGAAACAGCAGCTCGCACCCCAGCCGCACATCCGTCTCGAACGTTCGCCGGATAAACAACTCGGAGTCGGTCACCAGCGGCCGGTCGGCCGGGTCGTCGACCGGCAAAAACGAAGCTGGGTCGGTCGTCGGAAGAACCCGCACAATACCCTTTTGCTGCATGTTACAGACGCTTAAAGATGAATTGCCAATCGGTAAATATGCTCGAATAAGGATAGACACGGTGAGGCCGTACAAACCCTTACGCGAGTTGCAATATTTTCAGAAAAATTTTCAATTGTTTTTTTGCCAGGCTTCTGGTCCGACAGCCATGGCCCCAGGCGCGGTTGAAGAAAGAAGCGACCCGTACTGGCTGTTCTACCACGGCCAGAAAAAGAGGGGCCAGCCCGGTTGCGCAACCATCGTTCGCCCAATGCGGCCCTGGGCCCGTAATAAAGTGCCGATGTGGAGTGCCGTCGCTGGCTTATCTGTCAGGACGCAGCCGGAAATAAAGGGTAAACAGGGCTTGCTCTACGACGACCTCCCGGCAAACGCCCTCTACGTAGTGGTACTGATTTTTATGGCCGTCGGGTAAGGTCAGCTCGTAGGTATGGGCACCCACAGGACGCAACGCGCAGAACTGTCCGTACCGCTCGGAAAAAAGCTCACGAACGCCCTGCGGCTCGCGGGCATACAGGCTGGCCGTGCTGTAGGTCACTCGTTTGTTGTGCAGTTGCGACTGACTGCCGTTGATCCGAATCTTGTACGAAGTTCCATCCCAGCGCACCAGTGCATCGGTGCGGGTTTTGCCGTTGAGCTGATCATGGAAGGAGGATTCGGTCAGGAGGTTATTCTGATACGTACTGGTAAAATGAGTGACCATCCGGCGTTCTCCCAGAAATTGTAGCCGCACGTCGGCATCTACGCGGTACTGCGTTCCGCTCGGTGTAGGTAAAGTAGCTACCTGCATCTGACCGATCGTACGGTCTTTGATCAAGACGTCGTATGTTAGAGCGGGCTGGGTCGGTTCGGCGCTCAACAGCAAGCCAAGTAAGCTGACCATGATCCATTTTCCTAGTAACATCGGCTGAATGCGTTAACAGTACGTCTGGGTTTATTTGAGAGGAAGACAATCCGTTGGCAACTTACCCCCACGGCGTAGCCAATAAATGTACTGAGATGGGGGCTTGGATCAAAGCTATCGAAAGGACGCGAACGTTTTTTTAATTAAGCGGCTCATCGACATATCGTTGTCTACTGACTTAAAATTGGTCGCCAACGGCCCAATTACCAGGGTCTACCCGCTGAATTGAGAAAATTTTGCGATCAATCCGCCAGGAAGGCTTCCGAAAACATAACGCTTCTTCCCTCGCAATTGTCTATGGATGTAACGTGATTCTGACCGAATAGGTGTATTTGCCACGATAAGTCATTGCAGGACAGCCGAGCCGCCCTCCTTATTCAACCATAAATCCCCGATGCGTTGATATTCCGGCCGGGGAGCCAAACAGAGCGCTTACTTTGCAGTTTATTTGCTAAACCAACGACTAAATGCCGGATTACTCAACATGCCGTCGAATGAAGATAAGTCGCTTATTGAACGTTTAGACGTACCTTTTGCCTTAAAAGCCGCTCAACTCGGCGTCTGGGAACTGGATACACTCACCCGGCTGATCCGCTGGGATGAACGATGTCAGGCGTTGTTCGGGTTGACAAATGCGACTCCAGTACCGTATGAACAGCTAAAAACCCATATTCACCCGGACGATATTCCCTCCTTTGAGCAGACAATCAGCCGGGCGATCAGTACTCGATCGGGCGATTTTTTCGAAGCTACGTACCGGACCGTCGGCCCTGACCAGGAAGTTTTGTATACCGTTCGATTCTCCGGGCAACAGTACGTCGACGCCGGCGGGCAGGTTTATCGCCTTGCCGGTATTGTTCAGGATATCACCCCGGATGCAGCCGCCCGGCAAAAACGCCAGGAAACAGCGGAGCTGCTGCAATCGCTCTTCGACAGTTCAGCCGACGGCATCAGCGTCCTGAAAAGCGTCCGCGACGAGCAGGGCGAGATTATCGATTTTGAGTATCGACTGGTTAATCGGGTGACTGAGCAGACCAATAACCGCACCGACCTGGTGGGCCAGCGGTATTCAGTTGCGCATTCGGGCTTTAAGCAGGTCGGTTTGTTCGAGCGCTTAAAAGAGGTTGTAGAAACAGGCCAGATCCGTCAGATGGAGTTTCTCTACACGGGCGAAGGGTTACAAAACTGGTATACCACCCGAGCGGTTAAAGTCGACGATGGGGTCGTACTGTCGTTTCAGGATGTCACACATGAGGTACAGGCCCGGCAGCAGATTGCGGCCAGCGAACAACGTTTCCGAAGCCTGATCGAAGAAGCACCGGTGGCTACTGCGCTGCTGGTAGGTCCGGAGATGATTATTGGGCTGGCCAACGATGTTATGCTGAGTTATTGGGGCAAAGACAAGTCGGTCATTGGAAAGCCCCACGCCGAAGCCATACCGGAGTTAGCCGGACAACCCTTCGAGCAATTGTTAGTCGACGTATTCAGAACGGGCCTACCCTACTCAGCTACCGCCAGCCCCGTTGTTCTGACCATCAACGGGGTATTGGGCACGTATTATTTCGATTTCACTTATAAACCCCTGCGGAATCAGGCCGGTGAAATCGACGCCATTTTAGCCATGGCAACCGAGGTAACCGAGCAGGTCATCGCCCAAAAAAGTCTGAAAGAGAGCAAAGACCAACTGGCGTTTGCGATCGAAGCGACCGAACTGGGCCTTTGGGACCTGAATCCGGCCACGAATCGATTTACCGGCAATACCCGTCTGAAAGAATGGTTTGGCGTACCGCCCGAAGACGAAATCGATCTGGCATTGGCCACGAGTGTCATCGTCGAAAAAGACCGGCAGCGGGTAACGAATGAAATTGCGACTGCCCTGCACCATTCGTCGGGTGGCCGATATGACACGGAATATACCATCGTTCATCCGCTGACCGGCCAGGAACGGATCGTCAGGGCTAAGGGACGAGCCTGGTTTACGGATGACCAGGTAGCTTACCGGTTCAATGGTACGCTGCAGGATATTACCGAATCGCGGAAAAGCGAACAGCGGCTCCGCAGTTTTGTTCAAAGCGCCCCCTTCCCCATCGGCGTGTATATCGGCCGCGAAATGCGCATCATGCTGGCCAACCAGTCGATTATGGATGTGTGGGGCAAAGGAAACGATGTTATTGGCAAACGCTATTCAGAGATACTGCCCGAACTGGCCAATCAGAATATTTATGCTCAGCTCGACGACGTCTACACGACCGGAACGGCGTTCCACGCCAAATACCAGCGCGTCGATATTGTAGTCGATGGTAAACTGCAGCCTTATTATTTCAACTATAGCTTTACGCCCCTTTTCGATGCCGATGGGCAAATATACGGGGTGATGAATACGGCCGCCGAAGTAACGGATGTGGTCGTAGCGAAACAGCAGATCGAAGACGCCGAAGCGGCCATGCGGGGCGCCGTCGAGCTGGCCGAACTAGCCATCTGGAGCATGGATGTTCAGACGGGTGTGTTCAGCTATTCGCCCCGGTTTATGGACTGGCTTGGCTTTTCGGCTTCTACCAAACGTACGGATGAGGCCTATAGTCCGGTGCCCGACGAGTACCGACAGTCGGTTGCCGACGCCATTGCGGCTGCCATACAACCGGGTTCATCGGGTCTTTACGAGAACGAACATCCGATTATCAATCGACTGACGGGGCAGGTACGCATCATCCATGCACAGGCCCAGGTCACGTACGATGCCAGCGGCAATCCGCTTACGCTGCGTGGTACTGCACAGGACGTTACCCAGCAACGGCAACTTCAGCTGAGTCTGGAACAGCAGGTACAGGAGCGCACCGAAGAGCTGGAAGTGACGAACGAAGAACTGGCTGCCACAAATGAAGAACTGGCCGCCACGAATGAAGAGCTGGCCGCTACGAATGAAGAATTGATGGCGGCCAACGAGGAACTGGCCGAAGCCAATCAGTTGCTCATCCGTTCCAACGATAACTTACAGCGCTTCGCCTACGTAGCGAGCCATGATTTGCAGGAACCGCTCCGGAAGGTACAGCAGTTCGGCGATCTGCTGAAGAACCGGTATGGCGGTCAGCTCGGCGATGGCATCGGTTATCTGGAGCGAATGCAAACGGCGGCCAGCCGCATGTCGTCGCTGATTCGTGATTTGTTGAGCTTTTCCCGTATCTCTACCCAGCGCGACACCAGTGAGTCGGTCGATCTGGCGAGCATCGTCAATGAAGCACTTACAGATCTGGAGTTGATCATCCAGGAAACCGGGGCCGTAGTAACCGTCGGACCGCTACCGACGGTGCAGGGCGACCCTTCCCAGTTAGGTCAGCTCTTCCAGAACCTGATCAGCAATGCACTGAAATTCCGGCGGCCGGACGTCAGTCCTCGCATCGACATCGAGTCGCACCCGGTCGCTTCGGTCGATTTACCCCCTTTGGTCAAGCCTGCCCGGGCCGCCAGGTTTTTCCATTGCATCAGCATTACCGACAATGGCATCGGCTTCGAAGAGAAATACCTGGACCGTATTTTTCAGGTTTTCCAGCGGCTGCACGGCAAGAACGTATTCGAAGGAACCGGTATCGGCCTGGCCATCTGCGAGAAAGTAGCCACGAATCACAACGGAGCCATTACGGCCAGCAGCAAGCCGGGCGAAGGCGCCACGTTTCAGGTGTACCTACCTGTGGCAGGGTCGGCAAACTAGCTTAGGCAGGCAGGATTTCGGCAGAAGGCATCAGAAGGGGCATACCTACCAGAAATTTCTCGTCGTCGTGATAAACTATCACAGACGGATGTTCGAGCAGTTTGTACTTCATCATTATGTTCTGCAGGCCAACGTGGTTAGATTGAACGGCTATTTTCTTCCGCTGCAGGTTGTTTTCGACGTACAGATTACCATCCTGGGTATAAAGCCGGATCGTCAACGGCCGGTTAGCCAGTATGATGTTGTGTTTGATGGCATTTTCGAATAAAATCTGGAGTGTCAGGGGTGGAATCAGGTAGTTTAGATACCGGCTTTCGATCTGATTTTCCAGAAAAATACCGTCGCCGTACCGGGTTTTGAGCAGATGAAAATACGCTTTGATAAAATTCATCTCTTCCGACAGTGGGCAGAGGTCCTGGCTGTTCTGACGCAAAAGATAGCGGTATACCGACGACAGTTCGTCGAGAAATCGTTCAGCCTGCCCGGCGTCGCTGGTAATCAGCGACGACAGCGAATTCAGGTTATTGAACAGAAAATGAGGATTGATCTGCGTTTTCAGCGAATCGAGCTGACTCTGCAGATTGACTTTTTTAAGCTCTTCGGTTTCGGTATAAGCCACTTTCCAGCGCTGATACAAATAAACCCCTTCGTAAAAAGCCGCAATTTGAACCGTACCGACAACCGAAACCAGGGTATTGAAAAAATAAGGCCGGAACTCTAATGAATCGGCCCCGTGCCAGAGACCGATAAATACGTAGAAAAATGTCTGGGTAATGCGAATCACGCTCGCAAAGACGACAAACCACGCCAGTTGATACAGAATTCGCGGCAGCGTCTGCGCCAGCTCAGGATAACGCCGGCGAGACAGAATGATTCCCCATCGGTTGGCTTCCCAAACCGCCACGCTACCCAGAATAAAGAAAAACGGAATTCGCCAGTCGTCGGGATATGGAATGTTGGTATATCCATACATCATCCATTGTCCCGTCAGTGATAGTAGCGGCACGCCAACGATGCGCATCCATTTATCGTTCAACGTCTGCATAGGCTCTAGCTAACCAAGCTTTCAAATTAGGTCCTTACGCCCATATTCGTTCAAAGGTCCGACAGGTCCTTTTCTCACCGACTCCGCAAATCGCTACTGTCTTGACCGGTACCGGATCAGAGGCTGAAGAAACGAATCCGGTAAAAGTGCTACCTTTGAATGTTTCGAAACGGATTTAAGTTAACGAAAAGAAGAGAATTTAGTCTAATCCACTTAACGAACGGTCAACGCGCTAACTCGGGCGTCCCTTTTCGTGTTCCTGCCAGACAACGTCCGGGCCGGATTGCCGGAAAAGCGAAGCGGGCACATCGCCCAGGTAGGGCGGGGCGGAACTCGTGAACGGGCTTTGTCAGATTAGTTAAATCCTACATACACGTTATACCATGTATCAGGTTCAGTTCATCGCACCGGATGTGCAGTCGACCAATCAGATCGCGGAAACATTGTCCAGGGTTCTCGAGTTCGGCGATGTCATCCTCTTACAAGGCGAACTTGGCGCCGGAAAAACGCATTTTGTCAAAGCCTGTCTGCAGGCGCTCCACTACGGCCACGGCGTAGCCAGTCCTACTTTCACCATTGCCAATTTTTACGACATCTCCGACGGCTTCGTTATTCATGCCGACCTCTACCGGGTTAAAACGGTCGCGGAATTTACGGAACTGGGGCTCGAAGATTTTTTCGACCGATCGATTACGTTTATCGAGTGGGGCGATAAATTCGCCGATTATTTCGATGATTGTCTGACGATCGGTTTCGATTACCTGGATGGCAATTTAAACGCCCGAAAAATTTCCTTTTCGGCAGCCAGTACCTCCTGGGTTTCCCGCTTACATAAAATCCAGGCCATTTTTCAGCAATCCGATTTATCTGTTTAGCCGTTTATGATTTTAGGCATTTCCAGTTCTCAGTCTACCCTCGGCATTGCGATCGGTGACGAGAACACGCTGTTGTATTTTACTGAATACGCGATTTCTCCCGACGGTAAAAATGAAATTGGGGCCTGTGTATCCCAGGCCCTGACCGATGCCCATCTGGATGTCCACTCGATAACGGGTATTGTGGTCGATATTGGTCCGGGCGGCACAAGCTCCGTACGGACGGGGGTCGCTTTTGCCAACGGGTTAGCTTATAGCCTGCATGTACCGATCCTGCCGGTGTCGGCATTTGAGATGATCGGCATCGAGGCATACGAGCAGTTCAGGCGACCGGTGGTGACGGTCATTCCGTCTATCAAGGGTAATGTTTACCTCGGAATTTACGATGGCCAATCCGTAACGACGCATTATGGCCCGATTGCCGATCTGGCGGCCCTGATCGACAATGAATTTACGAGCATTGCCATTGCAGGCTATGAAAAAGCGCGGGTAGCGCTGGCCAGCCAGCTACAGACGTGCCAATTTTCGGACGCCGGTATTCAGAAAGTCAATGCGAAACGGATGCTCAGCCTTTTCCACTCATTGACGAACCGGCTGCAAACTTATCCTAACCTCCCAATTCCGATTACCGAATCGACGCTGTAAAGCTGGCGATCCCAACCTGAAATAAGCTCTGAATTTATGGAAGACAGCGAATTAATCGAACGAATCCGATCCGGCGAAGTGGCGCTTCTGCCGACCGATACGGTGTACGGCCTGGCAGCCTCGCCAACGCATCCGGAAGCCATCGATAAGATTTTTTACATAAAATCACGCCCCAAAAATGTCAATCTGCCTATCATGGTGGCTTCCGAGGCCGACATTCTCGAACTGGGTTTAGAAGTCGGCGAAAACGCCGGGAAATTATTGCATTCGCCGTTTATGCCGGGGGCCTTAACACTGGTTTTAGGATTTACGGACGCCCCCCGAAAAGCCTGGCTGGAAGGCCGCGAGGAAGTAGCGGTCCGGATTCCGTCGGATGAATGGCTGCTGTCTATTCTGCGGCAAACCGGTCCGCTGCTGGTGACCAGTGCCAACACGCATGGCAGTAAGGCTAATATGGGCAATGTCAAAGAAATTTTAAAGGAAATCAGTGCCTTGCCCGATATCGTGATCGACCGGGGTATTTTATCCAATACATCATCCACGATTGTCAACTGCCGCCACAACCAGTTGCTTCTTGAACGGGAAGGACCGATTAGTTTTCAACAAATTCAAACCTGGCTGAACCATGACTAATTATGTGCTGGGCATCGAGACCTCCTGCGACGATACCTCTGCGGCCGTAGTTGACCGGGAAGGCAATGTCCGTTCGTCGATTATTATTTCTCAGAACGAGATTCACAATCGGTTCGGGGGGGTTTACCCCGAATTTGCCTCACGGGCGCACATTTTCAACATAATTCCTACGGTCGAAGAAGCCCTGGCCAAGGCCAACGTCGGGCTGGACGACATCGAAGCCATTGGGGTTACCCGCGGGCCAGGGCTGGTCGGTTCATTGCTCGTCGGCCTGAACACAGCGTCGGCTTTAGGGGTGGGCTGGTCGAAACCTGTATACGGCGTCAACCACCTGCGCGGGCACCTGCGGAGTGTCGAACTGGAGAAACAGCCCGTCGACTATCCGGCGATCATCCTGTTGGTTTCGGGTGGTCATACGTTTTTGGCTTACATGCAAAATCGGAACGATATCCGGCTGCTGGGTACAACGCGCGACGACTCGGTTGGTGAGACCTACGACAAAGTAGGCCGAATGCTGGGGCTGGATTTTCCAGCCGGTCCTCTGGTCGATCGAATGGCCAAAACGGGCCATCCGACCATTAAATTTCCCAGGCCCTTGATCGACGAAGAGTTGGATTTTTCGTTTTCGGGTTTAAAATCGGCCGTGTTTCGGTATATCCAGTCCGGAGAACCCATTGTGGCCGAAGACGTAGCGGCATCGTTCGTGAAGACCATCATGGATGTACTGATGACCAAGTGCGACCGGGCCATTCAGCATAATCCCTGTGCCTCACTGGTTATTGTCGGAGGAGTTGCGGCCAGTCCACAATTGCGGGAAGAAGCCCGGAAGCTATGCGACCAGCACGGTATAAACCTGTGCTTACCTCCCCTAAAGTGGTCGACAGACAACGCAGCCATGATTGCCCTGGCCACCTGGGACTATATTGAGAATGGCATTCAGCTACCTCCTATTCCGCAGATGCGACTACCCATTTCGGAATACTGATCGCTAAACAACTAAAAACGAGTCGTCCGACGCAAGCGAATTTACTCATGCGTTGGACGACTCGTTGCGTTTCCTGTAAATTACGTCTATGCTGTCGTTCGTTCAATAATCATCCAGTGAGTGCCCGCAGCAATAGGCTCAATCACCCATTCCAGATGGTTGTTGATTTCCCAGTCGATAATCCCCCCGTATCGCTCCATATCGTATCGTTGGCAGTGAATACAAAATGACTTTTCGTGTTCGCTATACAGGCCGGCAACAACACCGATGTTTGCTACCATTATGATCATTTCTAAATCAGTTAATATTAAATCGGGGGGTGGAAGTTTACTTGTAGGATACCAGGTATAATAAGAAAATCCTTTGTAGTTACTGAGGCTCATTTTCGTATATAGTGGGCTGTATTTCAAGCTTCTATAATACAAAAAACCTTATATCCAGCTTCTTTTGTCACCTGGATATATAACCAAAATGTATTATTCGGTCATCTATATACGTCGACAATTATGTACATAGACACATAATTATTAACGTACATACACATGGCCAGCAGCCTTTTCAAGAAGCTCTTATCAATCCCTATTGTTGACCGAAATGAATTGATCAGTGGCAATGGCATAATGCCTGTGCATCGGTCCTGCGCTGTCAACCCTGAAGCCTAACTGGCTCAGCTACTAGCGCTCTGAACCGATCTTTTTACGACTAAAGGTAAAGTCCGGTCAGAAAATGGCTTAAATCCAACCCAATTAGCCGTAGGCTAATTGAAATCAAGTAAAAAACAAGGGTTTACGCGTTCTAACGTTGTAAAGGCAAGTCGATGGCATTAAAGTGAACGTATAAAACGGGAAGCAACCGTATCATAGAGATACACCACCTCAGCTTGTTGTCGGTATAGGCGTTGCTCCCATCGAATTGCAGGACCCAGATAGGTATGCTGAAGCCGGTAGACCCGCAGGAGTTATTCATAGGAGCGGTGGTCCAACAGATGGATATCGATACGTTCACAGCTGTTATTACTGGACTCCACGAGACGACCGTCGACGTTGTCGATATATACGGCTGGAATGAGTGTCCGGTAAGGCCGCTGAAAAGTATCACCCCCAAACCTCTGGATTATTACCTACTCCGACGGTTTGGGTTTGCCGAGGCCCTGTTGCAGAAAAACTGCTTCCAATATGCAACCCCCTACGAAATTATTACTCTGCTCAGGCACGATACAGGCTGGGAGTTACTGGATGGGACGACGCCAATCTCCATCACCTATGCCCACCAACTACAGCACGAAGTAAAGCAGTTGTTCGGTGCCGAACTCGTCATTACCCCCCGCAAAGATGGGCCCGACGATGACTATTACTAAGTCGGCTCATTGTTCTTCATGCATCGTCGAACAAAGCAGATTAGCCTCGTTTTCGGTTTCGTCCAGAACCGTGCCCCGGTTAATAGGGGCGTCGTTATAAACAGTAGTACTTCTCAAAAACACCTGCTGCTCGATCCACTCCTTGCTCATGATGCCCGTTACCTGAGTCGACTTTAGCCAGGAAGTGTATGGGTACAGTCTGAAATTATTTCTATTCCTTTAAAAAAATATACCATATCGCTTGATTTTCAGCAAATCCGACTTATATCTTTGCAGACACTAACTTAGTGCGTTAAGTACCATGCAAACGAACGTTCGGTGGCTCATTGTTTTCCTGCTTTTTATCGCTACAGGACTCAGTTTCCTGGATCGACAGGTATTGTCCATTGCCATCATTAAAATTCAGGAGGAGTTCGGCATTACTGACGTTCAATACGGGATGATCAATACCAGCTTTCTGATCAGTTATGCCATCATGTTTACCCTGGGCGGCTGGCTGATCGATCGGTTGGGTGGGAAAATCGGGTTAGCTATTTCGGTAGGAGTATGGTCGGTGGCCAATAGTCTGCATGCCCTCATGACCACGTTTCCACAGTTGCTGGCCTTTCGGTTCGTGCTGGGCATAGGAGAAGGAGGCTGTTTTCCCGGAGCTGCCTGGACGGTTTATCGCTGGTTCGATCAGAAAGAACGGGCACTGGCGAATGGCATTGCCATTGGTGGCTCGGCGATCGGTGCTGTTGCAGCGCCCCCCCTAACCATTTGGCTATCGGCCAATTACGGCTGGCGCGGGGGATTCCTAATTCCCGGTCTCGTCGGGATCGGCTGGGTGATGATCTGGCTATTCATTCCCTGGCAGAAACAGCGTCGTATTAGCGACCAACCCAGCGAACCCGTGGCGACGGGAACCGTTTCTTTTCCCAGCTTACTGAAGCAACGGCCAACCTGGGTGTTCATTCTCATTCGATTTCTGCTCGATCCGGTCTTTTATTTCATGATGTTCTGGATTCCCAAATACCTCAGCTCGGTTCGTCATGTTTCGTTCGAGCAGATTGGGAAACTGTTCTGGATTCCGTTTCTGGCGTTAGGGATTGCCAACGTAGTGGGAGGCTGGTTTTCGGGTCAACTGATTGCTCGCCGGCTCTCGATTGATCGGGCACGAAAAACGGTCATGGGTCTTGCTGCGGTGCTCACGCTGGCAGCACCCGCTATCGAATGGGTATCATCGGTCGAAACAGCGATCACGCTCATGGCAGTATTTATGTTCGCGCACGGGTTCTGGATCACCAACTACATCACTGCCATCTCAGACATGTTTGGCCAGAAAGCCACCTCAACAGTCGTCGGTCTGTCAGGAACGGCTGGTGCTGTATCCGGCCTGTTGCTCAATCCGTTAATAGGCGTCGTTATTCAGCAGTACACCTATCGCCCGCTCTGGATTGCCTCCGGGCTACTCTACCCGCTGGCCTTCGTGCTGTTACTCCGGCTGATTCCCAGGATCGAACCGCTCAATTTTGGTGGATCGGAGGCCGAACGGGCAGCAGATGTAACGACATCGGTTCCGTAAAATTATTTGAACAGCTTGCTCTACGGACTGAAAGCCGACGCGAGCAAGGCTTAAACCCTAAACACTCGTTACGAAAAATCAATAGTGATCTTTTGAACTTAGTGCACTAAGTAAGAACAGAAAAAGATAGAAGTAAACTATATGAATGATCATTCCCCGAACAGTATCGCTTCCCATCGAACAGAGATGGTGAAACGAAAAAAGACCCGCCCGCGCATTGGCTTATTCGGCGTAGGGTATTTCAAATACTGGAGCCAGTTCGACGGGCTGTTAGACGATATGCTGAAGAAGCAGTCCACTCTGATCCAGAAAATCGAAGCGCTCGATCAGGCCGAAATCGTCGACTTTGGTCTGGTCGATGACGTGACCAAGGCCTACGAACTGGTGCCAAAACTGAACGCAGCGAATCTGGATCTGATTTTCTGCGACATGCTCACGTATGCCACTTCCAGCACTTTCGGAATCATTATCAAAAGCATCGACGTCCCGATTGTACTGGTCGCGCTCCAGCCCGACCAGGCTATGGATTACAGCCGGGCTTCTACGTACCTGCAATTGTACAATGACGACATCTGCTCGCTGCCCGAATTTGCGGGGGTTGCGGTCCGGATGGGCAAGAAAGTTCCCCAAATCATTATCGGCACGCTACACGACGATCCGGCTGCCGAGGCTGAACTCGAAGAATATTGCCGGATTGCGGCTGTGCTGCACGACCTGAAAACAGCACGCATCGGGCACATTGGTCATCCAATCGAGGCTATGCTGGACATGCATTCGGATTCGACCATGCTGACAGCACATTTTGGTGTGCATATTGTTCAGTGCGAGGCACATGAAATCGTTTCGCAATACCAGCGGGCAACCGCCGACGAAATCGATGCGGTCCGGGACCGGATCCTGGATTTCTTCGCTACCCCGGATCCGGTTTCAGACCCAATCTCCGAAAAACTCCGGGACACTGATCTGCACACGGCGGCTCAGGCGGCCGTAGCACTGGAAAAATTCATTAAATCCAAAAACCTGGATGGGCTGGCGTATTATTACGACGGCCCGGACGGCAGCGATACCCGGGTGGTTATGTCGAACCTGATCGTGGGCAATTCTCTGCTTCAGGGCGCCGGCTTTCCGATGTGTGGCGAATCGGACCTGAAAACCTGCATTGCCATGCTCATCATGGAGCGGCTCGGCATCGGCGGCAGTTTTGCCGAGTTTCACCCCGTCGACTTCAAGGAAGATTTTGTGCTGGTCGGCCACGATGGGCCCCACAACATCACCATTGCCGAAGGCCAGCCGGTACTGCGGAGCCTGAAAAAGTACCACGGCAAACCTGGCTTTGGCGCCGGTGTCGAGTTTAAAATTAAGGAAGGGCCGATTACCATGCTGAGTATCAGCTCGACTTACGAGGGCCGGATAAAGTTCGTCATTGCGGAAGGGGAATCGATTGCGGGGCCTATCCCACCGACCGGAAATACCAATACGCGCGGGTTTTTCAAACCCGATGTACGCACGTTTCTCAAGCGCTGGATTCAGGAAGGCCCAACACACCACTTTGCGCTGGGCGTTGGGCACCATGCCGAAGCCATCCGGAAAATTGCCGACTACCTGAAAGTCGACTCGGTTATTATTCCGACCTGAAGTGCGCTTCAATAGTTCCCAAACTCCTAAACCATCCATTTTTTTACCCATGAAGCCTATTTTATTCCATCGCCTGCGGCTGTTGGTGATGGGTAGCCTGTTGAGTCTGCTGACCGGCCTCAATGTATCGGTTGCCCAGTCGGCCAAAGGGCCTGTGAGTGGCAGAATCACCGCCGATGAAGACGGCGAGGCACTGGTTGGTGCTACCGTTACGGAAAAAGGAACCACCAACGGCACAACCACCGACACCGAAGGGCGCTTTCGGCTGAACGTATCGCCCCAGGCCACCCTGGTCGTCAGTTTTATTGGGTACGCTACTCAGGAAACTACCGTCAGCGGCAGCAGCGGCCAACCGCGCACAACGATCAACGTTGCCCTGAAAACAGACCAGCAGCAACTACAGGACGTAGTAGTGGTAGGGTACGGCACCCAGCGCAAAAAAGACCTGACCGGTTCCATCGTCAATCTGACCACGAAAGACCTGGTGCCGGTACCCTCCGCAACTAGCGTCGATCAGATGATGCAGGGCAAAGTGGCGGGTGTGCAGATTACCCAGACATCGGGCGCACCGGGCGGGAACGTCAATGTGATCGTTCGGGGTATCAGTTCCATCACCGGCGGGAACTCACCCCTGTACGTTGTCGACGGGTACGCTATTGGAACGGGCGGGGGCGGCTCCGACCTGACGAACTTCGGCTCGAATGCTTACTCAGCCAGTGGCATCGTCAGCAGTAGCTCGACTAACCGGATCAACCCACTCAGTATCATCAACCCCGCAGATATCGAGTCGATTCAGGTGTTGAAAGATGCATCGGCCACGGCCATTTACGGTTCGCGGGGTTCCAACGGGGTCATTATCATAACGACCAAGCGCGGTAAGCTAGGCAAGCCGACGATCAGCTTCGAACAGTCGACCGGCATGCAGGAGCTGGCCCGAAAAATGAAACTGCTGACACCGCGGCAATACGCTGAATTCGTCGCGGAAGGCCGCGACAATGCCTGGGTATTCGCCGGAGGCAAAGCCACCGATCCGAATAGCGTACGCAGCACCGCCACGCAGATAAAACCCGAATTCCGGAATCCCAGCCAGTTTGCCGATCAGGGGTATGGAACCGACTGGCAGGATGTCATTTTCCGGAAAGGCATGGTGCAGAATTACCAGCTGTCGGCCAGCGGCACCAGCAAAGATGTGAGTTACTACGTGTCCGGTGGTTTTTTCACCCAGAAGGGCATCATCATCGGCTCCGATTTTAACAAGTTTACCCTGCGTACCAACATCGACGCGCACCTGACTCCACGGCTGAAGATCGGGGCTTCCTTTTCCGGTGCGCATTCGTACGGCAACTTCGCGCGGGCCGAAGGGCACCTGCAATACCGGGGCCTGATTTCAGCCGCTTTAGCCAGCGACCCAACTATTCCGGTCTATAACCCCGACGGCACACCGTATTCGGAATTTTCCAGCCCAACGGGCATTCCCGTCGAAAATCCGCTGGTAATAGCCGCTGAATTTTCGGACAAACGCAACAATACCAACGTATTCACGAACAACTACCTACAATACGAACTGGCGCCGGGACTGGTGCTGAAAACCTCCGTCGGGGTCAATTATTCGAACAACGTTACGCGGTTGTGGAAATCCTCGAAAGTCGGTCTGGCGACCAGCCGGACGGGAGCAGCTACGGCGGGGGCCACCGAGGTTAAAAGCCTGAACTGGCTGAACGAGAATACCATCAACTACCGACATAAGTTCGGCGGCAAACACGATCTCGATGCGCTGGTTGGCTACACGATTCAGAAAAATTCGGACGAAGTGCTGCAAGCGGGCGCAACGGGCTTTTCGACCGACTATGTCCCCTATCTGTCTGCCGGAACCGTTTCGACCGGTACCAACTACATCAGCGAATGGGCGATTATGTCGTGGCTGGCCCGCGTGAACTACACCTTTGCGGGCAAATACCTACTGACGGCGACCATTCGGCAGGACGGCAGTTCGCGCTTCGGGACCAAAAACCGGTGGGGAACGTTCCCCTCGCTATCGGCTGCGTATCGGTTGTCGGATGAGCCGTTCATGAAATCCGTCAGCCTGATCAGTGACCTGAAAATCCGGGCGAGTTATGGCGTGGCGGGCAATAATCTGATTCCCAATTATGCCACCCAGGGCTTGCTGGGTGTTGCCCGAACTGTCTCGAACGGGCAGATCGTATCGGGTATCGTGCCGACCAGTCTGGCCAACGACCAGCTGACCTGGGAACAGTCCGTACAAACGAATGTGGGAGTAGACATTTCGCTGTTTCGGAACCGGCTGTCGTTTACGGTCGATGCTTACCAGGCCTACAAGAAAAATCTGTTGCTGAACGTAACCCTACCCTCTGCTTCGGGCTTTGGGAGCTCGGTGCAGAACATTGGAGAAGTCGAAAACAAGGGGCTTGAGCTGACGATCAATTCGCAGAATATCGGCAAAGGACCGTTCCAGTGGAATACCGATTTCAACATCAGCTGGAACCGCAACAAAGTGCTGGCGCTCAACTCCGACGCGGCTCGCATTGTTACCTCCGACTATCAGGTGGCACAGGTCGGCTATCCGATTTCCAGCTTCCGGCTATTGAACATTCTGGGGGTTTTTCAAACCCAGGAAGAAGTCAGCAAGAGTCCGTTGCAAAATCCGCGCGTTCAGCCAGGCGACTATAAATACCAGGATGTGGATGGCAACGGCACAATCAACACTTCGGATAAGACCATTGTCGGCAGTCCCTGGCCGACATTCACCTGGGGTCTGGGAAACCGCTTCAGCTACAAAGGTTTTGCGCTGAATATTAGTCTGAACGGCACGTACGGCAACCAGGTCTACTTCCAGGGGGGCGAAGTCAATCTCAACGACGCAGGCGTTCAGAATCAACAGGCGTCCATAGCAGATCGGTGGCGGTCGCCGGAGAGTCCAGGCGCCGGACGGTACGGGCGGGCCATCCGCAACGACTACGCGTTCGGCTTCAGTGCGGGCACGACCAAATACCTGTTCGATGGATCGTTTACCCGCATCCGAGATGTCAATTTCTCGTATACGTTCCCTGCGCCGGTGGTCACGAAGCTGAAGATACAGGCGCTTTCGGTCTACGCCGATGTGACGAACCTGTATACGTTCACGAAATACCCGGGCTACGACCCGGAAGGCAGTACTGGTGGTGACAATCTGGCTAGAAGTGGAGTCGATTTTTTCTCGTATCCCAACCCGCGGACCTATACCCTGGGCTTGCGTGTAACATTTTGATAGTGGTTAGTCGGTAGTAAACAGTCATGAGCGGTCAGTAATTGTCATTTAGAAAATGACCGGATTGAGCCTAACAAGTACTGACTACTTACTGACAAGCAATGACTATCCACTACGGACTAACCACTGACAACTAACCACTAACGACTATTACCGCTATGAAAAAGCGACTATTGGTTATATTATTTCTGACGGTCATCGCATCTGCCTGTCGTGATTTTTTAAATCTGAAACCGGAATACCAGATCAGCGATCAGAGCTTCTACCAGAATCAGAACGACTTCGAAACGGCGCTGGTTGGCACATACAGCACTTTTCGGGGGCTCTACAACAGTAGCAATCTTCTTTATCTGACCGAATTGACGACCGACAATACGGAGATTCAGTGGTCGTCGCCCTCGGCCGACGAAATGCAGCTGGATCAGAATGCGGTAACGGCAACGAATAGCTTCGTGCGGGCCGTCTGGAGCTCATGCCTGTATACCATCTCCCAGACATCCAACATCCTGAACCGGATCGACGCTGTCAACTTCGACCAAACGGCCAAAAACCGGATCAAAGGCGAGGCCCAGTTTCTGCGGGCGTTCAGCTACTTCTACCTGGTTCGGCTGTTCGGCAACGTTCCCATCACGAATCAGACGTTTACCAGTCCGGCGCAGGTGGCAACCGCCGATTTGAGCCTGAAACCCAAGGAAGAAGTTTATAAACAGATCCTGAGCGACCTAACCAGTGCCGAAACGCTACTACCGACTGCGCTGAACGCCGACAAAACCCGAGCATCGCAAATGACGGCCAAAGCCCTGCTGGGGAAAGTCTATCTGACTCAGCTGAACTACGAACTGGCGGCTGCGAAACTAAACGAAGTGATCGATTCGAAACAATATTCGCTGGTGGCCGACTACAAGACCCTGTCGACGAACGGTAATACCAACCTGGCGGAAACGATGCTGGAAATCGACTACCTGTCGGGGCAAACCCTGGGCAATAACTATTCGGCTTTATTTACCCCTGCCATCACCAGCATGGCTATTTTCCCCGGTAATGCACAGGGCGCGGGTCGTATCGTTCCTACGCTCGACCTGACCAAAGCCTACGAAACAGGCGACGGGCGACGGGCAGCCTCCGTCAGCGATTCGGTCCTGCTGATCGGCGGAAAGAAATCGTACAGCCGCTACGGGTTGAAGTTTGTAGACTTCAAAGCCGTCGATCCGGGTGATGGCAGCATCTCGTTCACCATTCTCCGGTATGCCGATGTGCTGCTGATGTACGCCGAAGCGCTGAACGAACAGGGGAAGCCAGCGGACGCCTTACCGTATATCAACCAGGTGCGGCAGCGCGCCAAACTACCGGCATTAGCGGGGCTTTCGCAGGCCGCGCTACGGCTGGCGCTCGAACGCGAACGCCGGGTTGAGTTTCTGTACGAAGGCCATCGCTGGTTCGATCTGGTCCGAACCGGACGAGCACAAACGGTGCTGAATGCTTATTATGCGGCCCAGAAACTGAACTTCTCGGTTCAGGATTTCGAGCTGCTGTTCCCGATTCCGCAGGCCGAGATCGATCTCAATCCGAAACTGACACAAAATACCGGCTACTAAAGCAGCACGGGCCGACGTTCGTAAACAGCTACATTACGGGTCGATGCCTGTGCTACTGACTCCCCCAAACCCTATGCGCTTCCAAGTCTTAACCTCACTCTGTCTGATCAGCGGACTTTTACTGGGCTTTACACACAACGCCGATACGCCGAATCTGGACCATTCGACCCTGAAGGGAAAGCCGTTCAACAACATTACTCTGGAAGCGTCGCTGAAGCCGTTCAAGAAAAAGGATAAGGCGTATATCCAGGAAGTGGCTACGGAACTATTCACCCAATGGTCGGCGCTGCTGCGGCATACCGATACGGTGTCGGTCATGCTCTGGACGTCGGACGGGTCTGAAATCCTGGACTACAAAGGCCGGATGGACCAGCCTCTCGAATGGGCACGCTACATCGGCAACCCCAACACCGAACACGAAGTAGGCTCGGGGCCTAAAGAACTGTCGCTTCACGAACGGGCGTATCTGTACATCGACAACCCACCCGCTTTTACGTACGGCGATCTGAAATTTATCATTCAGACGCTGAAAGAAACCGGCAGACGGATTACGAACAAACCCATCCGGATTGGCGCAACTTTCGATCCTGGGCCGGAGTTCGCCAAATCAGCGTTTAAATACAAAAAACATCCTGAAATTCTGGGTGGGAATGCCATGGGCCATCGAACCATGGTCAGCTGCTATTCTACACTGAATGCCGATACCGAAGCCTACGCCGGTTTTCCGAAGGGCATTCCGGCCAATACGCCCTTCGGCACGTTTCTGGGTCGGCAGAGCCAGCATTTTCTCACAGACTTGGGGTATGATTTCATCTGGCTGAGCAATGGGTTTGGCTTCGGAGTTGAAGGGTGGTCGTCGACGGGTGCTACCTTTACCGGCAAGGCGTTCCTGCCCGAAAAACTGGCGACGACCAAAGCGCTGATTGCCGACTTCTGGAAGTTATTTCGCCGGGAATGCCCTACGTTCCAGATCCAGACGCGCGGCACCAACTTATCGACGGGTGCCGATCTGGCCCGCGATGGGGTCGATCTAAAGCAGATTTATAGCGGCCACTACAACATGCTTCCCCCACCCAATTCGCCCTGGGCCGCCCTCGATGGCGACTTTGGGCTGGAACTGGCTGGCTACATGTCGCGCATGGCGGAGTTGCCGGATGAGCGCTATCTGTTTCGGTATTATACCCACGATCCGTGGTGGGTGAACAGCCCGTGGCTGGATCGGTATGGCCAGGAACCGCACGACATTTACCTGCCTATGGCGGTGGCGCGCATCAACGCGAAAGGCGAAATCCGTTTACCGACGCACCTGAATTTCCTGACCGCAGATAATTCATACGGGGAGATGCCGACCCAGGTGCCCGACGAAGTGACGCCCCATATTCTAAAAGCCCGTTACGACTCGCCTACCGCACCGGGGCCACTGGTGTGGGTGTATCCGTTCGACGAGTACCATAACTGGGCGTATAAACAGCCCGAACGGCTCCCCGAAATTTACTACGGCGACTGGTTTATTCGACAAGCCATCAACAACGGGTTTCCTCTGAATACGGTGCTGTCGACGGGTTCGCTACAGAAAGTGATCGCTGCCAAACCCGCCTTTTTTACAGAATCGATTCTCGTTTCGATCGTGCCCGAAGCCAATTCTCCGCTGGAGAAAGCCCTGATCGGTTTTGTACAGAACGGCGGAAAACTACTGGTCTATGGTCCTGCCGACCACGCTGGAGCGGCTTTCCTGGCTTTACTGAACTTACAGAATATAACCCCACTGGAAGGAGAATTCCAGCTTCAGTCGACCCTCGTTTGGGATGAGCTAACCCAAAAATACCCCGACAAAATCGTTCATAGCGCCCTGTTTTCGGGCGGTGGCGTAGCGACCCAGGTAAAAGACAAAGCCGATGCGGGCACGCAGATTCTGGCGAAAATGACTCAATCGGCCAACGAGCGGGATGTGGTATGGGTGCGCCAAAAGCCGGACTGGAAAGGAGGTAAAGTAGCTTATGTGCGGGGCACCAACTCCAGCAAATGGACCGGCGGTAAGTTGCTGACCCCCGACGATCCTGAGCAGTTGTTTACGGGACCACTGCTGGTGCGCTACGTACTGAAGCAATTCGGTCTGGACTACCAGCTTGTCAAACGCAACCCGTCGGTGAAAAATCCGGTACTGGCGATTTCAAGAAGTAGCAACGGCTTTTTCTTTTCCGGCTACTGCCCGAACACAACCGTCACGCATCGGTTCAGACTACCCCAGGGGGCTCCTATCCTGACCGGCTACGAAACGGAGCTGGCCAATGGCTACTCCGTATATACGCTACCCAAAGCCTGGCATCGGGAAAGCCGTATTTTCATCGATCAGACCGACGGCATCGTTTCCTGCCAGGAAATGACGTCGGGGGTTCAGCGGATGAAGCGGTGCCTCCGGCTGACCGGGCTGAAAGACGCGACCGTTCGTATCTATCCGGATGAGGGCGTTGCGGAGCCGGGATTGCACGTCTATTCCAACACCGGCTATCCGTGGAAAAAAAACCAGACGGTTTTCAAGTCCGGTGATCCGGCTTACGGCCGGCATTATGTAGTCGAGCACGCCACCGGCGATCTGGTTGCCTTCTGGTAAAAGTATGTAGTCTTATAGAACGAATTTACAAATGGCTTTTCGATTCATGAATCGGTTACTTTTTTTTATCCCTCTCCTAGTCAACGCAACGGTAAATCTGAAGGCGCAGCCAGCCGATTCGGTGACGTATTTAGCCGGCGTAAAAAAAGAATTGAATGCGGTCTGGCCAAAAAATCGTACAATCAATCTGGTGTTCCATGGGCACTCGGTTCCCGCAGGATATTGGCATGATCATGAGGTGCATACGCTCGAATCGTATCCGAACCTGCTGCTACAGGCCTTAAAAAAACAGTACCCATACGCCGTCGTCAATGTGATCGTGACGGCCATTGGCGGAGAAAATTCGATCAAAGGGCAAACTCGCTTTGACGCCGACGTGCTCAGTCATAAACCCGATGTACTGTTCATCGACTACGCGCTCAACGACCGATTTTCGGAGATCGAAAAAGTCAGAGCGGCCTGGACGAGTATGATCCGGGCGGCCCAGGCCCGAAACATTACCGTCATTCTCCTGACTCCTTCGCCCGATCAGCGCCTGAATATCCTGGATGATACCAATCCGCTGGAACCGTACGGGCAGATGATTCGGCAGCTGGCCGCTGAGTACCACGTCGGTCTGGCCGACCCATATACCCAGTTTAAGCGGATAGCCGCCCAGGGCACACTCACAAAATACATGTCTCACGTGAATCATCCCAACCATATGGGCCACACAGTTATTGCCAATGAGTTACTAAAATGGTTCGGCAAGTGAGTAGAAACGCCTGTTTTGTGAATTATTAGTAGAAAAACAATGCCCATTCCGCTGGTTCGCCTGTCTGTTTTTTCGAGTCTAAGCCTATACTTCCTGCTGCTCATCGGTACTCCCAGCCTTGCCCAAACCGGGGTGTGGATGAAGTACGAAAAAACCTTCGAGAGTTCGAAACGCTACACGAATCCTCTGTATGACCTTCAGGCATTTGAAGTGGAGTTCCTGGCCCCCTCGGGTCGTACGAAAACCATCAGTGGCTTCTGGGACGGGGGTTCCTCCTGGAAAGTCCGGTTTGCGCCCGACGAAGTCGGAACCTGGCTGTTCCGGTCCCGCTGCTCCGACACGCTGAATACCGGTCTGCACAACGTGGTGGGTCAGTTTGATTGCACCGACCGAAAATCACCACTGGCTATTTATTCGAAAGGCTCCATCATACACCCAAAAGGGGCTTACTACCTGACGCATGCCGATGGTTCACCTTTCTTCTTTGCTGCCTGCACGGCCTGGAACGGGGCTCTCAAATCGACCGAAGCCGAGTGGGACACCTACCTGCAGGATCGCGTAAAAAACCAGTACACCGTCATTCAGTTTGCGGCTACGCAGTGGCGTGGGTGCGCCACCAACAGCGAAGGCCAGGTTGCGTTCGAAGGCAGCGGCCGAATTCAGCTCAACCCGGCTTTTTTTCAGCATCTGGACAAAAAAATCGATGCTATCAACCAACGCGGCCTGGTAGCCGCACCGGTTTTGCTGTGGGCACTTCCAGTGGCGGAGGGCCGGGAATTAAGTCCAGGGTATTACCTCCCCGACAACGAAGCTATCTTGCTGGCTAACTATATGGTCGCCCGGTACGGTGGCAATCAGGTCATCTGGATTCTGGGGGGCGACGGAAAATACGTACAGGAATATGAGCAGCGCTGGAAAACGATCGGTCGGGCTGTTTTTGGGCGCGAACATCCAGGCACGGTGGCCCTGCATCCGCAGGGTCGTTCGTGGATTGGTAAAGAATACGCTCACGAAAACTGGCTCGATATCATCGGTTATCAGACTGGCCATAACAGTTCGCCATCTACTATTCGCTGGACGACAACCGGCCCCGTAACAACCGAATGGGGCAGCTTGCCACCCAAGGTAGTTATCAACATGGAGCCGGTCTATGAGCGGATCAGCCCGAATTTGATAGACAAAGACGTTCGAAACGCCAGCTATTGGAGTTTATTTTCGACCCCGGTTGCGGGCATTACCTACGGGGCGGGGGGTATCTGGCCCTGGCTCCGAACCGGCGAGAGCATACTGAATCACGGTAAGTCAGACGGCTTGCCTACCTGGGATGAATGCCTGAAACTACCGGGCAGCAGGCAGATCGGCCTGTTGAGCCATTTTATGAGACAACACAACTGGTGGCAACTGAAACCAGCGCCGGGGCTGCTGGCCGATCAACCCGGTCAGACCGCTCCCGATCAGTACATCTCAGTAGTGCAATCCGACGACCGCCAGACTATCATGGTCTACGTGCCCGTAGCGACCAGGGTGCTGCTTTACAACCCGCTTCGCCAGGAATATACGGGTCAGTGGTACGACCCCACAACCGATCGAACATCGGCGGCTGTGCTGGAAAACGAATCGGGTACACTTCGTATAAAGTCCGCAGCTTCGGGCGATAAGATTCTGATTTTAACCCTAAAACCGTAATTCTTTCTGGAGTTGGGCGAAAGTTACCTGTAGTTAGGGCTGGTGACTACGGCAAACTTGTATTTCTCGCCGTGGTAGTACGATTGTTCGATTTCAACCACGCTATCGCCAGTGCAGACCACTGCGCTGTCCAGCACAAACACCGGTGTGGGTCTGCTAAGCTCAAAATTTGTTGTATTAGGCTCCAGAATTTTTACGCTCAGCGTTTGCTGCACCTCGTTGATTTTCAAATGATACGTACTTTCGTAGACTTTGAAGTACGACACCTCCGTCGGTATTTTATTGATTTTGGGGCAAAGTGTAAGCGAGATATACTTCACTTCGTCTTTTATGAGCAGATCGTCTGCATAGCGAAGCTGGTGGAGTTTCAGCACCGGGCCGTCGATGATAAAATGTCGGCCATTGATTTCCGACGAGATGCCATCGGGCAATACGGTTTTTTCCAGAACGATATTTTTAGGGGTAAACCCTTCGGCAATCAGGCTATCGTGAAAACCACGCCGGGTTGCATAAATCGAGCCAAGCGTTCGCAGCAGATGATGGTCTTCCGTACGATTCAACACGTAGGTGCCTTTACCTTTTATGCGCCGGGCCCAGCCTTTCGACTCGATTTCGAGCAGGGTTTTGCGAGCCGTGGTATTGCTGATGCTAAACGTTTTGATGAGTTCATTTTCAGACGGAATCTGATCGCCCGGCTGTAACTCACCGGTTTTTATTTTTTCAATGATGCTTTCACTCAGCGCGATGAATTTCGGCTTACCCTTAGCGGATTGAGCAACTGCCTCTATCTTTTTCATCCAGTTCAATCGACACGTGAGCAGCCATTGCGCTCACTGATAGCCTGTTGTGTTTTTTAGTTAAGCAATCGCCAACCTGTACAGGCCTTGTAAATATACGCCTTCCTTTCAGGATAAAATGCCTTCGGGAGTCCATGATTTGGCGTATTAGACAACCCCCAACGACAATATCGTTATCGATCAGCACCCAATGTACCCGGCCGTGTCGGTTGCTTCAGCCTATTCAGGCCCTTGTTTTAAGCAGCGGCAAAATCCTGGCGGAACAGGCTTTACACGAGCAGATGAAGTTTACTATCCAGCCATTTTAGTTAAACAAATTTCTGTTCTCCGTTAATGCCCGATAAAGGCCCTGATGGCCTTTCACCGCCTATTGTTGTCGAAAAGGTTGACAACAATTCGACAGACTACTCAAGAAAAACAATTAACATATCTATTTTTTTGTTAACTTCACAGCAGTTTCAGGTTTCGCCCTACCTACCGAAAGCAACACCCAAAGCGCTTAACGGTAGGCAGGGTGTTTTTTTTATGGGTTGCCGTCCCTGGCTAAGGGCACACTCCTATCAGCAAGTGCCTCATTCTGTTGAACTTATATTAATTACCGAACAACTGCCTGAGAACAACAGGCAGTTTATCTTTTTATCTGAAAGGATAATGCAGGTTACCAGCACTGACGTACGTTTCAATCTTACCTGATAAAAATCAGGTATTGGTAAACCTGGCTGCTTTACTTTTCAGGCTTGCGGAGACGACCGAGTAGTAAATTTTTATTCGGCCCAAAGGCTGGTTTATGCGACTTCGTTATCTTGCCTCCCTACTCTGCAATCCCTGCTTTATGTACCCCTATTTACTTACGATTATCGCCGAGGGCCAGCTCTATTACACACGGCATAAAACCTACGGCGAAGCGTTAGTTTTTAAGCTTGAACTGGAGGCTAGATTTGGGCAGCGGGTTAGAATTATCCTGAATGTGCAGGAAGTTCTTCACGAGCTCGAGTGGTAGCCGGTTACTCAACCATAGCCGCCCTGCCGGCATGATCAGCTGACTCTAAAAATGGACGGGATTTCGGGCGGTACGCTCATTCGATGAGTACAAACGCAGCCCATACGGAAGGCGAATATTTTTTACGCATCAACGACTGCGTTTTCTGGAAAGCGATCCGACTCGTTTTGTGTTTTTTCCACTGCTGGTAAAACGTCCGCATCATCGTGCTGGTTGCCCGGTCGGAAACCGGCCATAAGCTTATAAGCAACTGCCCGGCCCCGGCCATTTTAAAGGCTCGTTGCAAGCCAAATACGCCTTCGCTTCCCCGTATATCGCCCAGGGCGGTTTCACAGGCCGACAGTATGACCAATCGCGTACCGGACAGATTCAGGCTGGCTACTTCGTAGGCCGTCAGAATGCCATCATCCTCCCCCAGGGCTGGGCGACCACCCAGCCAGGCCCGATTGGCGCCGGCCATCAGCAGGCCCGTCCGCAACAGCGGATTCGCTATTCGCCGAAACATGGCTTCGCCCCTATTTGCGCCAGAATCGTTAGGAGTAACCGCGGGGTCAGGGAAAGCAAATCCGTGGGTGGCAATATGGAGCACGGTCGGCGATCGACCCGATACGTTTTTCAGCGCGGTTTCGGTGGCTGCGGATCCGGTTATTACTGTCGCTTTTGACCCGATAAGCTGACCGATTTGCGTGACTTCCTGCTGCGAACCCGGCAGATAAGCCCAGGCTAATTCGTTGGGTTCACGAGCGACGTAGGTTGTGGTCCTAACGCTCAACGAAGCCGCTGCGGTATCGTATTGAATTCCCCCGTATAATTGGACGCTTACCAGATCGTTGTACCTGTTGTCATTGCCTGCCTGTGCGACAACCTGCCGCGTATTACCGATTTGCCGCAGCTCGTAGCGATCAGCCAGGTAGCGTATGCCTTTTTTAGTAGAGCCCGGATACGGAAGCGCGCCAAACGATACCTGATGCAGCAACCCCGAAGGCGACAAATAAACTGTTTTTATGCCGGTCAGCAGCCGGTCGATGGGCTCCCAGATCAGCCTGTAGAGCGAATCGCCCCGCGTAAGCTGATCCGTATCGATTTCGGAACCGCGGGCAGCATACAAGGCGGCCGGATCTGCCGTACCCGCTTTTCGCGCCAGCAGCTGGCGCAGCGGCCGCTCATCGGCCAGGAGCGGCACGATCTGTGGTACTTTGTCGGTCGATCGTACGATGAGGGCCATATACCGAATCGAATCGGTTGGAAATATTCCGTTATAGTATGGAAAGCTAATGCATTCAACAGCGGCCTCATCTGATTTCAACGTATTGCGAATATCTTCCCACCGGATCTGTAATGACTGCTGAGCCTGCCGAAACGCCGTCGACTGATGCGCCAGCGCTTTTTCCAGCACTTCGGCCTGCGCTTCGAGCGAGTCAATATTTTGGCGATCCTTGGCTGGCTTTATATATAGATCTGCCAATAGATTTTTTGCTTTATACAACGAGTCCAGGCGGTTTTTCAGCAATATATCGTCCGACTGATTTAGCGTGGTGATCACCTGAGAATGCTCATTGAGGAGCATATTCTTGAGCGAAATCGTAACGTCGTAAGCCTGCGGAGCGGAGGATGTCAATACGCTGCCACGGGCTGTTATGATAGAGAAGTACTGCCGATAGAGCCCTTGCCATTGGCTAAGGAAGGCATCTTTCTGGCTGGCAGTCATTGTTAAAAAATTCCGGTTAAAATTGCCGGTCATTCTGGACAGGGCTTCGTTCATTACTACGATTCCTTCCTGACGCCTACCGCTTTGCCAGCTTAGCTGCCCCTGGGTAAATAAATAAACAGCATAAGCCACGGTGTTCTTTCCTAGCACTCGCTCACAAATTGCCAAAGCCGCTGTGTTGAGCGAATCGGCTTTTACGTAATTTCCCACATACTGATAGCTAACAGCCGTCGAGTTAAGCATCCGGGCGTACAAGTCGTTTTCCGTGCCAATAGCCGATTTAGCCAGACTAAGAGCCTCTTCACTTACCTTACAGACGTCAGCATAACGCCCTGATTCACGAAATAGCGAAGCGCGGTTCATGAGCGTATTGGCATAGGTTATATTTGATTTCCCCAACTGTTGCTCAATCATCGTTAAGACGCGGTTATACAGCGAGTCGGCCAGCCTAAATTGTTTCGTCTTATCATAGAAGACGGCTAAATTCTGTAGATTGAGTAAGTAATCGCGCCCTCTGGACCCCGTCTTTTCGCGAATGTTCAGGGCTTTTAAAGAATAAGACAAGGCTTTGGTATAATTGCCTAAGTCGAAATAGAGCGTTGCCAGGTTGTTTAAAACCAGAGCCACCCGTGGATGTTCATCACTGAATAACTGGCTGGTGATAGCCAGCGCTTCCAGGTATAACGGCTCAGCACGAACGTATTGCTGAAGGCTATTGTAAACACTGGCCAAACTGCTCAGGTAGGATGCATACTCCGGATTCAATTTGCCCGTGAGGGAATCCTGAATGGCCAGCGCTTCGATGAGCAGTGGCTCGGCGCGTCGTGCATTATGCATTACCCGGTATAAACTGGCTAAATTCCCTAGTGCATAAGCTCTATACTTCCGACGCGCTGCAGCAGGTAACACCGATGTGGCTGCCAGTGCTTTCTGCATGACCGAGTCGGCTTTGCCATAGTTAGCCTGGTTGCGATAGATGATTCCTAAGTAATTGATGGCTTCTACGCGTTCGGTAGAATCCGGCGCAATACGACTCAGTAAATGGTAAGCGGCTATCAACTTCTTCTCGGCAGGCTTGTATTCTCCCTTCTGAATCAGAACGGCACCCAGCATCAACTGGGTTTGCACCGTGTTAAAATGATCCCGGCCAAATTCTATCTCAGCCCGTCTTTCGGCCTGCTCATAAGCAGCATAAGCTCCATTGACCTGTCCAGCACGGTTTAAAGAATCGGCTCGATCGGCCAGTATTTTCCAGGACTGAGCCAGAACGGGTTCGCTCACCAATAAAATACCAATGACTATATATAAGGTAGCTTTCAGACGATGCATATTCATGACAATAATTACTCAGGGTCGTTCGGTCCAGAACAGCACGTCTGCCGTAGCACCGGCGTTATCGGACAGTTTTATCGATGCCGTTTCCGGCTGGCCACGGGTAGCGTACATGCGCTGAAAAAGAGCTTCGTAGGGGTGTCGAACCGGATAATTGCCCCGCGTCTGTACGATACTCTCCAGCCCGATCGGTTCGGGCGTCAGTAACAGTTTATACAGTTCGGCCCCAAGCGGCTCGGTAATACGAATCCGGCGGCTGAGCGACTGACCCGGTGTTAACCGATACTCCGTGGCGGCATGACCCGTTTCGGGAATCAATACCTGCAAACGTCCATCGGGTGGGAGATCGACCAGGGTTATATACACGGGGTGCGGGCCGGTATTCGTCAGAGTCAGCACCACGCGCTCGGTGGCCGAGGCCCGGAACGTAGCCAGCCCCGCTGTCATGAGCGCAGGTAAGGTATCTGTAACGACACTATGCCCATTCCGGAGTTCGATCTGTACCCGTTGCATTTTGGTCTCAATGGCAAAGGCCGGGTTTTTCTGTTGCAGTTGCATCAGCACGTTCCGGGCAAAATACTGCCGGATTTTTTCGGCGCACTCGTCTACCGATCCAATCCGCCCGGCCAGCAATTGATTATTGGCCGTTAGGCGCAGTTGATATCCCCGACCTTGGCGGTCGATGCGCAACTGGGGCTGACTGGTCGTCATGCGCACAAACGAAAGGCTGGTCAGGGTCTTGATCAAAGCGGCATCCTGAGGAGGTCCGGTTACCCGCAACGGCTCGCCTACCGTACGATAGCCAACGGGGCGACTAGTAGCAGCGGCTCCGCACCCGAGCGCCAACACTTCGCTATCGCCTTCCAGACTGGGGCGCTGATAGGGAGCATAACGCGCCATAACGACGGCCATCCGCTCGAAGAGTTGACGGTACGGTTCGGAAGTTGACGGAGTACTCCAGACTTCGCAGAGCGCCCGGGTCAGGGGCCCAAACGATCGGCCAGATGCGTCGATCGTTTCATAACTTTCTCCCCCATCGGTGGTAGCCGCAAAGAGAATGTAGGGGGCCATCGCTCCAGGCTTCGTTCCCATTTCATACCAGCCCGAGGTCGTTCTCCGCGATTCGTTAACCCAGCCTGATTGGCGAGTTGGCCTACCGAGCGGAGCCCCCCCCCCGCGCAGGCGCTGAGCGTTCTTCCCGCGGTTCAGGGTAGCCGAGTGGCAGGAGTCGAAGAGGAGCCATACCAAACCGGTTGGCCCCAATGCAGTTCGTATGCCGGTTAAATATCGATTCAGGTCGTCGTCGCGCAGGTAGCCATCGGGTTGCAGTCGATGGACGGGTGGAGCGTCGTAGGGCACGATGGCCTCATCGTATCCATCCGTTTCGTCGCCGTTATCATCCACCAGTTGCCGGGCGTGTCCGGCGTAGTGAATCAACAGTTGATCACCTTGCTGCAAGGTATCGGCCAGCATTTTCAACGCCTGTTCGATACCCGCTTTGGTCGCCTGTCGGTCCGTTAGCCGATGGATGTGCTGCGGTCTGACTCCGCGCTGCCGAAGGTTGGTTTCCATCAACAGAACGTCGTTTTCGGCATTCAGCGTCTCCCAACCGCTGGCCGGGTCGTACTGGCTGATGCCAATAAGCAGGACTACCACCTTCGCACAGTCAATCGTATCGACGGGCAGATTCGTTGTGCGCTGATCGAGCCAGAGAGGCTGTACGACATCGCCATCCGTTGTGGTGCTTCGTCCAGGCCTGAGTGAACAGGCGGTCAGTTGCCAGCCGACCAGAACGACCAGCAAGCATCGGATATTACGTTTTGTAAGGTACTGGCCGAATGGCTTTCCTGACCACAATCCGCTACTCATGCTCCAGGTCGGCCAGTGCTTTTTTAGCTATTTGTTGAAATGGATGCTCAGGCTGATCACTGATCCGGATCAACAGCTTACGGGTATCTGTCGCCCGGTCTGCTTTCAGATAAGCCAGGGCCAGGTACCATTCGGCTTTCCGGCTTATCAGGTCCGGCGCGTTCGTTGCGTCAAGCGCCCGGTTTAAACTGGTGATCGCTGCGGGGGCATTCCCCAGCGCCAGTTGAGCCAATCCGATATAATAGGCTACGCAGGGTTCGGAGGCAGGCAGTTGCCTAAAACCCACCAATGCCCGTTCGTAATTGCCGGAGCGGTAGGCGCTTATTCCAGGAGTAAGCTGAGGACCGCACGCAGTCATTCCGCGCGGAACCGGTTCGGGTTGATAATAAGTCAGAAAGGTTTGCTCGGCTGGAGTTGGGCGTAAGACCCGGAGCAGCCCATACCCTGCAACCAGAATAACGACAGCGGCAATAGCCAGGCGGGTCCACCCACCCCACGACACCGAGAATCTGGTCGCTGGCGGAGAAGCCGCCAGCTCTCCTCGCTGGTCGAGCCGGTCATGAATAGACACGAGTTGCTGTTTTAACTTTATCGCTTCGATGCTATGGCGAAACCGCTGATAATCAGCCAGGGCCAGGCGCATCGCCGAGTCCTGTTCCAGGCGCGCTTCAAAGGCATCTAACTGGGGCGGCACCATCCGATTTTCGGTATAGGCTTCAAATTCATCGAAAAGAGATTCCGTCATGAGCGTATCAATTGGCGTGATGGTGTGTCTATATATTCCCGTCGGTCAGGCCAAGTAACTTCCGGAGTTTTTGTAGACATTGGTATTTTTTATTCCGGGCCACGTGCTCATTGGCCCATCCGAGCGCAACCGCAATTTCCTGCATGCTTTTCTGCTCATAATAATACAGTTCGATGCTTTGTCGACAGCGATCACTCAGCAAAGACAACTGTTTTTCGACCGCTAGCCGGCGTTGCTCGAAATCCTGCTCTTCGGGATCGGCGGGTTGAATATCCTGACTGTTGGCGGGCCATTCGTGGCTGTCGATCAACACGGTACGAGAAGCATTCCGGCACATTTGCGTCCACTTGTTACGCGCGATCTGTACTACGTAAGTCATCAACTGAGCCTCCTCACGCCATTCGTATTTTTGATACCGCAGGTTGAACAGGAAAGCAATGATCGTTTCGTGCACTACGGTCTTGGTGTCGTCCCGAGTTCCCCCCGTTACGAAAACATACGAAGCAATTCGCTGATAGAGTAATCGATATAAGTGTTCGAAGGCAGACTCCTGGCCCGATCGTAGCGATTCATAAAATACTTTCTGATCGCGGAAATCCACCCTGCTCCCCATATACAAAGCTCAAAAAGAGAAATGGGTTGAAAAATAGCCACTTGAGACGATAAAACCAATACGCGGCCGGGGCGGCTTAACGTCCTGCCGGGGTTATTCGTAAACGACCACACTTACCCGTCGATTTCGCTGCCGGTTTGCTTCGGTATCGTTGGCCACCGCGGGCTGACCAGCGCCTACGGCGGTTAGCGAAAGGCGACTTTCCTGAATGCCCTGGCGCAGTAGATAAGTCCTGGTGATTTTAGCCCTGAATTCCGACAACGTATGGTTGAGCAGCGGATTGCCTACGTTGTCGGTATGGCCAGTAATCTGCCCTTTCATCTGCGGATTCTGTTTCAGCACAGCCACCACCCTGTCGAGCTGCCGCCGGGCCGAATCGCTGAGTTCGTAGCTGCTCTGAAGAAAATAAATGGTTGTCTCCCGACCTGGTCGTGGGCTTGAACTTACCGGAACCAGCGGGGCAGGGTAGTAAGCGTTTATGCCTTCCCTTAGGGAAAGACGGGATTCCGGTAGTGGCTTCCCCTGGCTGGTCAACCGGTACTGGCCGGGCCTGGAAGAGACAAAAAAATGGGTATTATCCGTAGTTGTCAGTATTTGGCTGGCCCGGTCTGCTACCCCTTCCAAAGTAAGATCTGGGTAAGGTTCTGGCACCGTGACGGCCAGCAGCGTTGGGGTAGGATTTAGTCGGATTTTGTAGTCGAGAGTCGATTCGGCAGTCGTATCGGCGATGATCAGGTTACCCAGATACAGTTGATAACCAACGGCTCTCACTTCAATAGCGACAATGTCGGGCGGCAGCAGTTTGGTCGTCAACGTGCTGACATCATAACAACGTTGTCGACGAGCGCGTGTCTGAAACAAACACAGATTCGCCCTGACAGGCTGGTCTGTCAGGGCATCGCCGATAACAAATTTTACCACAACCGGGCTTGTGCGAACTGGCGGGTTGGCTAATTGCAGCGGCCGCTGCTCCGACTGGAAGTACGGCTGGTTTGCCGTCGGTTTGTCGATCGGCACGACCGGAACCACAAACCGAAACGATAGCGAATCGGTCCCGATCGGAGGCCACTGAACCGGCAAACGTATGGGTCGATAGCCACTGCTACTGACGGTAAGGTAACGCGCCTGTTGGGGCACCAAGCCCATAAATCCATCCGCGTCAGCTTTCTGTTCATAAACGGGTCGATCCGTAGAGTCCGCCCACTGCCAGTTTGCCGCAACGAACCGGTGCGACCGATGATCCTGCGCCCGGCAGCTAACCCAGATGTGCTGTGCTTTGACCGTCGTGGATCCAGGGACTACCGAACTCAATAAGCTGATCAGGAGCAGACCACTCAGCCGCCCTACCTCATGACCGGTATCGGTTAGTAAGTTGCGTATAAGCGGACGTCTTACGAAAATCTTTCCTGACAAAGTCAATCAGTTTATCTTTTTTGAGAAACTCCTTTGGCAAGCCCATCTGCAACGCTTTTTCAAGTTGCACCAGTGCCTGGTCATCGTCATTGGCCTGCAGGTGCGCACAGGCCAGCACATACCGAATTTTAGGGGCGTACTCAGGTGAAGCGGTTACGGTATTCAAACCCGCCAGCCGAACATTCGCGGGCAGTTGCCCCGTCCGTACCTGGGCATAAGTACGCAGGTACAGGCACTCGTCCGTACAAGCCAACCCGTCGTACTGGCCAACTTTGGTCAATTCATTCAGCGCTTCCAGGTATTTGTTCAGGGCCATCAGGCAGCGCCCTTTTCCGAGCGCAATAACCGTTGCCAGTTCGTGGTCGCGATCCAGTTCCTGACCGTGAGCGTATTCTTTCAGGGCATCTTCTGGTTTTTCCCGCCGTTCGAGCATCATTGCCAGCGGAATGTAATGGGCCGCCACGGTTGGTTCGAGTTGAACGGCTTTGGTATAATCGTCGCGGGCGCGGTCTGTTTTTCCGATGGCTTCGTAGGTTCGGCCGCGTTCAGTGTAGGCAGCCACCCACTCTTTACTAATCGAAAGAGCGTCTTCAAATTGCTCAAGAGCAGCCTCATATTGCCGAAGTTCATAAGCACATCGCCCCGACAAAAAATAGGTATCAGCAAAAAAAGTGGGCGGATACCGTTTCTCAAGCTGCTTCCGCAACGAGCGTAACGTAGCCAGCGTATTCTGTGCCTTGTCGTACTGTCGGAGCGCCATTCGGGCTTTGGCTTCACCCAGAGTAGCTTCGTACAACCCTGGCTCCAGCGCAATAGCCTGGCCGAAATCGTCGACGGCGGGACCGTAACTGGCCAGCCGAAGACGCGTCAATCCGCGCTGGTAGAAACTGCTGGCCTGGGTCGGATTATACCGAATAGCATTCGTCAGCGCACTGTCGGCCCGATGGTTTTCTCCCAGGCCAGCGTACAATTTACCCTGCGCCAGCCAGGCATCGGCATAGTCCGGCTTCAGCATCAGGGCGATGGCCAGTCGGTCCAGCGCTTCGGGGACTTTTCGGGCCTGCAACTCCTGCTCGCTCTGGGTGTAAAAGCGCGTGGCAACCGAGTCGATTCGTTTTCGGTTGGGAGCGTCTACACCCAGTTCGATGGCTCGTGCAAAGTCGGTTCCGGCCGACTCGTACTGCTTTAGACCAATGTATGCATAGCCTCGGTTCACGTAAAGCTCCGGCTGGCGACGGCTCCGGTTGATACCTTCCGTAAAATCAGCTTCAGCCTTGTCGAATAGTCCCGATTGCTGGTACAACATGCCGCGTAACAGGTAAAAGCGCGGATTTTGATTACTGATTCGGATCGCTTCACCATAATCGGCAAGGGCTTCGGCGATTCGGTTCGTGCGGATTCGGTACGTAGCCCGGCGGGCCAGCAGGTCGGCGTTGGTGGGGTCGACGGTCAGGTAAACCGACAGATCGGCCGCAGCTTTCGGATAATCACCCATACGAGCGTACAGATCCGCGCGGGATTCGAGCGCATCCAGGTTCTGAAAATCAAGCGCCAGCGACTCATTCAGGTCGCGCAGGGCCTCTTTGTAGTCAGCCAGCTGCGTATAACATTTGCCCCGGCCCAGATACCAGTCCGAACTGTTCACCTTGTTGGCGACTTCTTTATTCTGTTTCCGATCCGCATCGATCAGCCGCGCATATTCTTTGACCAGATCCCGGTATTGGCCCGCTGAAAACCGCTCGTCGAGCTCCGCTTTCCGGCGCGACTTAGTTACCAGCTCTTTAATCTGAACCAGTAGATTCGTGGAGTCAGGTTGCTGGTCGGCGATGCGTTGCAGGAGCGCGAGGGCTTCGGCATACCGGCGTTTCCGGAGGGCCAGCTCTGCTCTTTTTTTCATTTCCACAACCGAGTTCCGCGCCCGTTCTTCGAGCACCCGCTGAATGCGGAATAACCGCACCTTCGGGGTCAGGTCTTCAAATGGTTTTTGTTTCTCCGCCTGCTCATAGATCTGCTGGGCCATTTCGAGATCGCCGGATGCGAAGGCTTTTTCGCCATCCTTCAGTAGTTTCTGGTAGGTTTCGAGCGCCTTTTTCTCCCGTTCCTGCTCCGGATCGACCGGCCCTGCGGCCACCGCCATTCCCTGGGCCGAATCCACGCGGGCCGTTACCGAATCGGCCATAGCCGTTCGCGCGGGTGCTTCTTTCAGTGGTACGTTGTTGAGAGCCAGAGTCATCGTCGAATCGGCCTGCGTCATAAACGCCAGCCGAGTGATCAGTACGCTCCATTTCGAACCCACCTGATCGGCGCGCACCTCCGCCACCCGCCGTATCGGTACGTAAGGCTTGTCGATTTTCGTATGCTTCCCCCCGAAAAACGATGTGTAAAATACCTTGACGTACAGGCTACTTCCCTTTTTAAGATCGGAGACCGTAATATTGGAAAACTGAATCGTGCTTTGCCCCGTTTTGGTATACAGCAGATCGAAGTTAGCCAGGTATTTTTCAACCGACATGTCCAGCACGGTTCCCGCAGCCGCTCGGGTGGGGTTGATGTCATCTTCAACAATTATGTCTTTGTCGGCAAAGAGCTGGTTTACCCCCGGCGTAAAGCTTTCGCTGATAAGCGCATTGCGTTCGGCTTCGCCGAGGTCGGCCAGGCTCAGCACATTCAGCAGGTCGCCCAGCCCCCGCTCTATTTTCCGGCGGGCCAGTAGTTTCACTTCTTCGTTATCGCGGGTAGTCAGCGCCTGCGCCTGCAGGCCCGACCAGCTACTCACACCCGCAAGCAGCCCCAGCAGCAACCAGAAACGGATAAAGTTGATCATCGTTGCGGCTGCTTACTGGGTTGCCATCACCCCTACGTTTCCTAACAAAACCGCCCATTTGCTTTCGTCCTGACCCTCTTTCTTCTTTTTGTAGGGCGTCAGCATCACATCGACATCTTTCTGGGTAATATCGCTGTATTGCACTTCATCTTTGCTGTTGAGGCCCGTGAACCGCTGCTCACCTTTGATCTTTCCGTAATAATTTCCATCATCTTTCTGCGTAAGCTCCTGGACATACTGGATATCGCTCCATTCGAGCGACACGTTTTTGTAAGGAATGAGCTTGAGCCGGATGAGATAATCTTTGATTTTGTACGTATTGGCCTGCCCACCCCGTACCATCGAACTGACCTGAATGACCGCATCGGGCTTGAACATCTTCAGAACCTGATTGATGGCTTTGTCTTTTTGGCCGGCTTCGACGGTCTTATCGGCTATCACACCCAGCATGACCGCAAACTCCTGCACCCGTTCGAGCGCCTGCGACCGGTATTCTTCGTATTGCGTATCCGTCAGTTGGAGTACGTTTGGCTTCTCGGCTGTAGCACTTGCCGGTTTAGGCTGCTTTTCATGATTCTCTGTTTTGGCCAATTCGTCAGCTTTGGGTTCCGGCGCTGTTGGAGCGGTTGGAGCAGGCGCGGCCGCGGGGCCGGGTTCGTTGACAACGATATTTTTATCGCACAGAAAAGTGGCGTCGGTAAAGAGTTCGTGCTTACCCGTCTGGTAGAAAATACCGACCAGATCGGACTTGGGTAGACTCGATGCGGCTCCGTCGACGGTTGTGTAGTTGACCACGTCGCCCTGGGCATAAGCGACTTTCCCATAAATCACCCCTGGCGGAATGGCCTGCACGATGATGTCGTACTTCGGCAAACTGGTGCCGGTCATAAACTGGCTGATCAGCCGGTCGCGCTCGTCGGCGGGCAAGGCCTGCAACTGGCTCAGGCACAGAAACCGCCCCCGCTGGTTGACTACGGCCGCCACCTTGTCGGCCCCGTACGAAAACTTGATCATCGATTCCCCTTTAGCAACTCGAAGCGACACTTTTTCGGGAGTGATTTCGGCCAGGGTTCCGGTAACGTTTGTCTGGTCGTTGAGGTAGACTACGTCCTGGGCCAGAGCCGGGAGATTGACTAAACCTATTAACGCATAAATAAATAGTAGACGCTTCATTCGTGTAGCTGTTAATTATTTCTGAGTCACTTTTTCCGTCGTGGTGTCGTAGATCCAGTGAATGGATTCCATGTCTTTTTGCCGAAGGACACCCGAGTATTTGAACAGTTCAGGATTGGTTCTTCGGCCGTCATTCCGAACGATAACCGTGAAATTGGTTGGCTTCTCAGGGAATTTGCAGGTGTCATACACATCGTTGTAATACTTGACCCAGAACTCATATTTGCCTTTGGGTGCGGTTTCGGTTAAAGACCAGAATATATTTTCGTTCGGTCCCAGATCACACGATTCGCATTTACAGTCTACGTCCAGCGTCCCTTTGCTCTTTCGGGCTCTTAGATTCCGGTAATAAATTGTCTCGCCATTCGGATCGGTCACGTATAGATCCAGGTCCACTCTCTGGTCATTATCGAATTTTAAATTAAACCGGGGATTACCAGGGTTACCGACTAGTTCAGGCAACGGTATCTCAACCTCCCGACGGCAGCTACCAAGCATCGCAAAGACAATGATTAAAGACAATGAAACGAGTCGAAGTATATTTGAGTAAGTCATGATGTAGTCAGTTTATTTTCTGGACGTACCGAAGCCAATACCAATTCTCAGGCTGGTAATATTGAGATTTTCATTGATCGTAAAATCAGGCGAATGAAGGTTATGAACCCCAAGTATCTGGTAGCGCAGACTGAAATCAAGCAATAAAGCGTTTCGACGAATTTCGTAGCCTATGCTACCTCCGTAGGTGATCGGCGTTGCCTGCGTGGATTCGTTGGAAGGCTCCGGATGTGCGTCGGAGGTCTTGTACGATGAAAAAAGTAAGGTAGCTCCTCCTTCAGGCATTACGTAAAAACTACTCAACGGATAGATCTTAAAACCAATCTGAACTGGAATCTGAGTCAGACGTTTCGTTTCACTGTATTCAGAAATCCCCTCACGGGTATATTTTCGGACTAGCTCCCAGCCGTAATAACCGACCGTAGCCGACACGGCCAGCCTTCGCAGGAGCAAATAGTCGAAACGCAGGCTTACGCCGATGTTCTGCTTCATGCCAAAGCCTGTCGAATCATTCAGCCAGGCCCGGTCTTTATTGAGTAGGCCCGGATAATAAGCAAATTCCGGCCCTACGGTCAAATGAATACGACTAAAAGCTGCCGGATCGGAATAGCTGGCTGCAGGCGCTGAGTTATCGGCCATTGGCGCTGCGTCGATCGTTTTTTCGGCGCGAATAGCTGGCTGGTTGTTAACCGCATTACCACCTGTTTTACTGAACACTTCGTCTTTGCCCGTCGCGTAATGAATCCGGCCGAGCCGGCTCAACAGGAGTTCGTACTGGGTATTGGTCGGATCGTTCGGCTTGGTGTAGTACAGCTTCCGGTCGTCGCGCCGAGTGACATTCCCCTGCACAGTCGTCTGGTCGATCAATGTGATCTGATCCGTGTCGGTAGTCTTATCTGTCAGGGGTGTAATGGTTTCTGTACTGCCATCGCTGAACACGATTTTCCAGACCTGACGGCGCGCGATGGTTTTCTTTACTTTTGGAGTCGCCGGATCGACATAAATGACATCGGTATCCGTCAACTCATCGATTTTAACGTCAATCGAGGTGCGATCCAGCTTATACAGCGCATCCGTACGGGACGACTGAGCCAATGCCAGGCTACTGACGATGAGAAGCCAGGCGCAGAGAAATGCCTTCATAAGGAAGCGTGTTTAAGAATAAAAAGTGGGAATGAGAGAAACAGGATCAGTCGGTTATTTCAGGACATACCCGACCCGCAGGGCCAGCAGCGGCACTATACCCGCCCCCAGTGCAGACTCCGTACCACTACCGACGGCGGTAAGACTTAAGCCGAAGGCGGGTTCCAGCGATATCTTCCGGTTAAAAACCCACTGGTAACCTGCAATAGCGCCCAATTGAACCACAAAGGCACTTTCGCTATCGGTATCGCCAAAGAAGTCCAGGTCTCGGACGGTGACGTTCCAGAACAAGGCCGTCGGGGCGACCCAGAAGCCTTCAGGCGCTCGCTTCGGGCTACTTTTTACCAGCCCGTAAAAACGGTACTCACCTTTGAAACCAATCGCCGTGACGCGCGTGTAGAACGAGTTGACGCTGTATAAACTGAGCCCTGCGTAAATAGAGCGGTTGTTTGGCAGTACTTTTTCGTACCCGAAGCTGGTCAGCGGGGCGTATTTGATAATCGACTGCGGACCATCGCCCGACTCATTGGTGGATGATACGTTCGAATAAGCCCGGTTCGATTCGCTGCGGACGACCGCTGGTTTCTGGGATGCTGCCCCGCTTGTCTGTCCAGTAGCGGGGGAATTGAATACATCGGTACTTCCATCCGAAAAAACGATTTTCCAGAGATCGGCTTTCCGTATTTTGCGCGTTGTCGTCGGCGAAGTGGGTTCCGTGTAGAATACGTCCGTGGCGGTCACTTCGTTGATTTTTGCCTGTACCACGCTACGATCGAGTTTGTACAGCGCATCGGTTCCGCGTGTCTGGGCAATTGCAGAAGGCAGGTCGACAAGCAGCCACCAGCAGAGCGTGAGTGGGATAAGAAAACGGTTCATGAGTAGTAAGAGAAAAAGATGTGGATAGAAGTATATAGTTGATGTACAGTCGCTTAGTTCATGGTCAGGCTCACTTTGCCGTCTTCCATGCCAGTCACTTCGAATCGGGTTGCCGGATTCTTACCCAGCAGTTCGAGCAGGTCATCAGTCGAACCTAGGTGTTCGACATGAAGCGTTCCTTCGGTTCCTCTCAGCGATTTCTGTACGCTTTTTACTTTCGGATTTTTGGTCAGAATCCCGGCCAGCGCCTGCAGCTTAGCGAAGCTGGCATTGGTAACGGCAATATCAGTCGTGTTGGCTGCTGGCACCGACGCAGCACTGGCGGTGGTTACGCGAGCCGCCGGACGTGCCATGGCGGGGCCGCTGGCGACGCTGGCAAACTGTACGTTCATAGCGCAGAGCCGCTCCAGCAGGTACTGGGTCATGTTTTCCGAAGCATTCTGAATCGCCTGTTTATTGGCCACCGCTTCCGATACGTCGATCCCCCCGCCCGACAGGGAATTAGAAGCCAGGATGGTGCCATCTTCCGTCGCGACGACGCGCGTTTCGAGACGGGCTCGACAGGACACCATGCCGCCCTGCGTGTTGGTACGCTCAGAAATCGTTTGCCCCGTTATGATGATGTTGGCACCCATTTTCAAGCCTATGGCGGCCATCTGCGACATATCGCCCGTCGAATCGGCTACCCGACGCATTTTAGCGTACGCTTTAGGATCGATGACCCGGAACCCCGCTTCCACAAACCGGCGTGTCAGCTCGACTTCAGTGGCCGATTGCTCGATCACGACGGGCTTGATGACAGCCGACGCCGATGTCTGGCGGCTGGCGGGCTCTTCTGTCTTCGGGGCTTCTTTGCTGCGTCGGGCAAAAATACCTTTCACGATTTCGCGGCCCAGCAGCATGTTGTTTTCGCGCTCCCGCAGTTGCATTTCGCGTTCCCGACGCGCCAGGTCGGTGTCGTCGGTCGAGCGGGAGGTACCCACGGTGGTGGCTTCCGTAATCAGAATCATCACCTTAGGCGAGCCATTCCGCAGCATCTGGCAGTTCTGAGCCGTGTAGCGTTTTACTTCTTTCGGCTTCATCGGCTCGGGCATCTCGATCTGATCTTTGGCATCGGCCATTACCTCTACCGACTTGATAATGGCTTTCTGGACGGCGTCCTGCACAGCCCGGTTCTCGGTCGACCCGGCAATTTTCAGGCCGTTGGCTCCGCCCAGACTCATCCCCCGAAAACCCGACGTGCTGCCTTTCATGTTGATATCCCGGCTGAAAAGAAGTTCGCCTGTTTGCGGGTTGAGCAATTTTAACGTAAACCCTACGGTAGCGGTATTACCGCCGAAATTAAGGCCGGCTACATCCGTCGATTTATTACCTTCTGAGAAATCAGTCACTTCGCCCGTAACGACCAGTTGTGCCCCAATCATTTTACCGGCCTGCGGGCCTGAGCCGTCGGTGAAGCCGTCCTGGGCAAACGCCATTTCGGTCGTAGCGTCGCCGACATTGCGGTTCATTTCCATCACGCGGAAGCAGTTGGTCTGCTGAATAGCGGAGGTCAGCATCGTTGCCAGTTCATCGCCGAAGGTCGTGTGGGCCTGCGCCGACCGGGTCGAAACGCTGAATCGCGCCACTTTGACAATCACCCGCTTATCGCGCGGCAACCCTTTACATTTCTCGGCAACCTGTTCCAGGGTTACCTGAACGTCTTTGCTTTTTTGATTCGTCTTTTGAGCTAGCAGCGGCTGAATCGCCGTATTCGTCAGCACACTAGCCAGGAGAATGAGTCGGTAAACAATGCGTTTCATGTATGTAATAGCTTTGGTTAACTGGTTTTTGGTTCGATTGCTTAGCGGCTGACGAGCTGTCCGCGAGACGGCGGCTTTACAAAGGATGCCTGCTGATAAGGTTGAGGTAACGGTCCGGCAATTATTTTTTGGTCTTGGACCAGTTGACCCAGATAATGGCCGATCTGGCCTGACTGACATTTCACTAACGACTACCTATATACGTAACAAGTCCATCTTGTTAAATCCAGCGGGTCGGGGGTTTGCTACGAAGTTTTCGAAATGTGGATAGAAACGGAAAGCAAGGGCCGATCCGCTACCGTAGGTCTATTTTGAATTTACCATCCGTCACCGTGATGGTCTGGCCTTTATCGGTTTTGCCGACAAAAGCGAACGTACCTTCGGCGAATCCGGCCGGATCGAATTTCGTGAACGTGAGGGTTCCACTGTTTTTGCTGCTCAGGCTGTACGTCTGGACATCGCTTAGCGATTTGATATAACCAAGTTCGCCCGAAAGCCGATCGTTCTGAGTCGTGAAGGTGCCTACCTTCGGCGCATCTACGTACAATTTCAGGCCGTAACCAGGGCTGTTGAAACTAGTGGAAACAGCAATGACACTCCACAATCCGAAATAGTCGGAGCCACTGCCCAGCGATCCCAGGGTTTTATCCGAATATTCTTTCCCGTCTATTTTGTACGAAATGTATTCATCGGTCGTGGCGGGTGCGGGGTCTACGTTTCCGGCCGGTGGCGAACAGTTGATCAAGCCCGGTAGCAAACTGACTATCAGCAGTATACGTATGACCGTATGGGCTGACACGAAGCGTTTTGTAGTATTTACCAGCCGATGCGCAACAGCCTGATCGATTAGGCGAACCAGAAGAGGATTTCTTGTAAAAGCTGACATGGGTCGTCAAGTTTAAGTAGTTATTGGGGTGCGAGCCGTCGTGACCGGCTCGATTTATGTGTTTATGGAAAGGCCCTGGTTTTTGTCACCGGTTTTATTCGAAAATTTTTCAGAAAAATCAACCGAACCGGTAAAATGCTCATCAGCGCCGTTGCGAACCGGTTATCAGTCGGGCAACGGAGAACAGTCTTTAAAATAATGAATCAGTGCCTGCCCCACGAACTTGGTGGTACCCAGTGCTACGGCCGATTTAGCGGCCCAGCCAATACCGGGCAGGAAATCGAGAATGGAATGGGCAACCTTACTCCCGATCAGGGGAGCCGCCACGGAGGTGAAGACACTACCGGCCGCCGTTCTGTCCAGATCGACGTTGTAAATACTACCGACCTGAACGACCATGGCCAGATCGCCCGCGCCCATGGCGTAGTGAGAACCAGGTATCCAGGCAACGGAGGCAAATCCTATGGCCCATTTGTTGATGGCAGAACTTGCCAGTGTTTCAGCTTCTCGTTTGTTTCTTGCAGGCATGATGATACAGGTTTATGTACGATTCGGATGTATATGAACCGCACAGACGATTTGTCACCTATGGCTGCCGATTATCTTGAAAGTAAGTGGCTCTAGGGCGACCGGCGCACAAAAATGAAATCGCCCCCTTCGTCGCCCGACTGTTGTATATAGCCATACATCGGAACCTGCTTCAGACTGCTGTTGTTGATGACAGCCTCGCGCATGCTGACAAACAGCTCATTTGCCGTCAGGTAGGGTTTACTATTTTCGGCGAGTCGCTGCACCAGGTAATTGATAAATACGCTCCGGTCGGGCACCACCGTATTGCCCGCACTGGTAATGGCCCGGCGGCTCCTGAGAGTATAGAGCTGCTGGATGGCTTTGGTAGGCTGCACGCTGCCGCGGGTGGAAATCAGCTCCCCGCTGAAACAGGCATCTGACACAACCAGCACGTGCTGACACGAAAACCGCCGGAGCTGATCGCGGATGGTGCTGTTGCTCAGCCAGTCGGCTTCGTAGTCGTTTTCGGCGTCTGCCGGGAGCCAGTACCCCTGCTGGCTTTTTTCTTCCTGACGACCATGTCCGGCAAAGAAAATCAGCAGGTTATCGTCTTTCCGAAGCTTGTAAGTCAACTCGTCGAAGGCCCTTAATATTCCTTTCCGAGTTGGGTTCGTCAACACGGTAACGTTTCGGTCCGGAAACGTGTAGTGGTCGGTCAATACCCGTTTGAGCTTCTCCGCATCGTCAATCGGAAAGGTCAGGTCGGGCAGCTTCCGGTCTGTATACTCGTTCACCCCGATCAGTAGCGCATAAAAATTTCCTTTGAGCGCCACCGGCGTTGAGCGGCCCGTTGGCTCGGCGGGAGGTTCGTTGCGCTGCGCTAACGGGGGCTGAGCAGGCTTTGCGGACGGATCATCATAAAACTGAAACACCCACATGTCCTGCCGCTGACTGTCTTTGGTGTTGGCCGTTTCAACTTTCAGTGTCCGGCGCTGATACCGGTTTTTGAGTAAGCCCGACTCGGCCGTAAACGCGCCCTGATCCTGAAAATCAAATTTACGGACCAGTTGAAACTTCAGGTTTGTGGCATGATCAGGACTGAACGTTACGTAGGTGAGCGAACCACTGGCGCAGTACAGAATGGTTTCCTGGTATTCGTCACCGTACAGATCGGCCTGCATGCGTCCGTATCGGTAGCAGGTGGCCTTGGCGGATGTTCCTTCGAAGACAAATCCGTTTGCTTTCAGGATCGTACCCCGCTTATCGACAGGCGTGTTGACCAACTCCAGTACCTGGGCAATACCCAGGTGCTGAGCCACTAGCCAACCAGGCCACAGGAACAAAAAGCAACAAATAAGGAACCGTTTTGTCATTGAGATAAGAGAATCGTCTCGGATTATTTCAGGACATACCCGACCCGCAGGGCAAACAGGGGCACAAATCCGGCTCCCAACGCATAGTCTGACCCACTCCCAACGGCCGTTAGGCTTAACCCAAGGGCAGGCTCCAGCGAAATTTTCCGATTGAAAATCCATTGGTACCCTGCTATGCCGCCAATCTGGGTTAAGAACAGGTTATCGGTCACGTCGAAACGGTCGCTAACGTGCCAGAACAGCACTGTCGGTGCGACCCAGAACCCTTCCGGTGCCTGCTTCGGGCTGTCTTTGATAAGTCCGTAGAATCGGTACTCGGCTTTCAGACCAATGGCCGATACGCCAAAGCCAAGGCTATACAGACTCAGTCCCGCATAAATCGAGTGGTTATTCGCCAGCACCCGCTCATAGCCGAAATTCGTCAGGGGCGCGTACTTGATAATCGATTGGATAGTAGACGGTTCGTAGGCTGATCGGCTCCGTTCGACCACCGGAGCTGGGGAAGATGCCGTCGTGGGGGTTTCTTTGAAGCCCGCTGCCGATGACCCACCACCTGACCCGCTGAGTATGATGGCATCGGGCCGCCGGCGGCTTCCGTCGGGGTATTCGATGTAATCGATGCCCGAAGCCGGCACACGCGTCAGGGGCGAGTTGGCATTTTCGCGGTAACTGATGGTCCGCCCGTCGGCGCTCACCACCACGTAGGTTGCCGGGAGCTTGCGCCCACTTTTCGTAACCAGGTTGTAAACGTCGCTGGTGAGCCCCAGAAATTTCAATTCGACCCGACGGTTCTGAGCCCGCCCGGCGTCTGTGCGGTTATCGGCGATGGGCTGCGAGCTGCCATAGCCAACCGCTTTGATCCGCCGGGTCAGCACTCCCTTACCGATAACGTACTGCATGGCCGACACAGCCCGCTCCTGCGATAATTGCAGATTGGCCTGTTTATTACCGACATTATCGGTATGGCCACCGATTTCCATGACTACGGTTGGCACGCGGGTCAGAAAAGCCGCAATCGTGTCGAGGTATTGTTTGTCTTCCGGGGTCAGCCGACTGGTTCCGCTAACATAGTGGATGGCTCTGAGATCTAGTTTCTTGTTTTTGATGGCTTCATACCCGTTGGTTTCCAGCTCTTTGATAACGGCATCCAGCTCGGCCGGTTGTGCGGGGTTAGGGGCCTGCGCCCGCCCGGCGAAGGGGCTTACCCAGATGGTGATCAATATCAGTAGACGTGTTACTTTCATAAGTTTTTCATAGGATTAGGGTTATTGGATACGAGTCGAAAAGTGTGGATAGAAGCCGGAACAGCCTCGGCAGACATAGGTATATATCCACCCGCCCCCTCGACGTCACGCACCGGTTCAAAAAATTTTCCGGTATTTTCTGTAAACGATGTTGCTATTGCCCCCGAATCGGGAATAAGGGGTGTAGCCAACCGGCAATCCAACGATGCAAAACAGGCAGACATCTCAAGTTATCGCTCTGGCATTCAGCCTTTTATTCTTCATTCAGAATCAGTCGTGGTCGGCGTCTCCTCCCGCACCGGATTATAAGTACCGGGTTACGCAGCAGGTTTGTCGACAACTGGCAACGGCTTTTGGCGAACAACGACTGCCGAAGTTGACGCTGGTAGCCGACCCGGCCAGCCAGCGAATCGCTCAGTTTGTTTCCCGACCCGAGCCCGAACTGTTTCTGGATGAAAAACTTTATGATATCTGTCGCCATTTTGGGCCCGATTCACTCTCGGCGCTGGCGCTTGTGCTGGGCCATGAACTTACGCACTACTACGGCAAACATGCCGACTGGTTTGGCTTTGCCCAGTTGACTAAACGCCAGCAGCCCACTCCTGCACAGGCCCAACAAACGCAGGTGCTGGAAGCGCAGGCCGATATGCAGGGCGTTTATCGGGCGTTTCTGGCAGGCTATGATGCCTATCGGCTGGTCAAACCGTTGTATATGGCCATTTATACGGCCTATCGTTTACCCACTCAGATGACAGGTTATCCCAGCCGAGAAGAGCGTATTTTACTGATGGAAGAGCAGGCCCGCAAAGCCAACTCATTGGGAATGGCGTTTGAAGCCGGGCTTTTTTTTCTGTGGAGACAGGATTATCCCACGGCGCAACGCTGCTTTACGTTCGTTTCGGAAGAGATGCCGACGAAAGAGCTGCTGATGAACATTGGGTTATGCCAATTGCTACGAGCGGCTCAACTCATGACCCTGTACGAAATGCCTTTCCGCTATCCGTTTGAGGTCGAAACCGGCAATCGGCTACGACCCGAAGCTAGCCGGGGCGACGAACTCAATAAAACGGACTTACTTAAACAGGCCATCGCCAATTTTCGGCAGGCACTTGAGCTGGATGAAACCTATGTGGTGGCGGCTGTCAATCTAGCCACGGCCCTGTCGATGCTGGGCCGGACCGGCACCGCCAAGGAAACCATCGATCAGTTGGAAGAAGTGCTTCGTCAGAACCAGGAACGGCTGCCCCCGAATGCACGGCTGGTCCGGGGTATTGCGCTCATCGAAGCGGGAAAGAGTCAGGAAGGGCTGGCCGAATTAGCGCAAAGCCGTGGTGCTTATGAACTAAGGTACAATCTGGAGGTGGCAACCGTATATGCCCAACTAAACAGCCAGCCTGCCGCCGTTGCCACGCAGGCACTGACGCAGGTGGCCAATCGGTATGCCCGACCAGCTTCAGGCGTTTTATTGACCCCGGAAGGCAATTTCGGAACCATTTCCCTGCCTTTTCCCAATACGTTCGCATTACCCGAACGGCTGGCTATTCCAGAGCCGGGGATGGTCCGGATTCAGGGCGGTCGAATGCCCGACGGAGCTCTGTACCGAATAACACTGGCAAACGGTAGCTTTGATCTGTTTGTGTCACGACCCGATAGCCATGTTCAAACCAAACAGGGAATCAAATCCGGCGATTCGGTTCAGGCACTGATACGGCGATATGGCGAACCGCCGTGCGTAGTAGCAGCCGCCAATGGGCTGCTGTATTACCGTTATGACCCGGCCAATCTGGTGGTCGTTATGCAGGATGGCGTCGTTAGGAACTGGCTTTGTTACGTGCCGACTGAGTGATGGCTTCCAGCCTGGGTGGCCCTATCGCCTTTTACTCTGCCTTCCGGAGAGGTTGGCGGGCCTGTAACCCTCTGACAAGCTCATACCTGGTTTTGCCCGTCAGCAGGTAATACGTGTCGGTTGATCGGTTGTATACTAGCGTCCAGGCCGGTTTTGCCGCGGGAAGTACGGGTAGATACACCTTGAGCGTATCGCGAAACTCGTATGCCGGCTCCTCCCCCATATTAAAGATAACCACTCGAAGATCAGACGATTGGCGATCCTGACCAAAGCCCAGCCGTACATCCTCCGTTTCGTAATACGGTAAAGCCACCGCCCCCCGCAATTGAGTCGGCTCGACAGGCTGATGAGCGACTGGCCCTTGCGGCTCTGGCACTGGAATTCGGTGCGGTTCAATGAGTTTACGTCGACCGGAGTCCGTTGGCAAGGGTATTTTGACGGAATCGTGTTCATCCCGGGCAACGGGAGATGGGTCATAGCGCGCCAGTTGCCACCAGACGGTAGCTGCAAGCACCCCTAAAGCCACGACAGCCGCGGCCCGGAACCAGCTCTGCTGCCACAATGAACGAACCGGTCGGTCGATTGGGGTTTCCTGCGGGTCGATGCGCGGTGCCAGTAGACCACCGGGTGTTTCTTCCGCGCTAGTGTCGGATTCCTGTTCGGCTTCGAACTCGGCAAACATGTTCAGCAGTTCCTGCCGACGTTTGAGCCGCACCTGCTGAATCAGCAGTTCCTGAAAATCATAAGCCTGACGAAAGCTATCGTCCTGCTGCCGAAGCTGCTGCACCTGGGCTTCGCTGGCCGTATCCAGTTCATGGAGCAGGGATTTCTCGATCAATTCGTCGCGTTCGGCGTCCGTCATGGGTTTCGTGTCTATAAAGGGTGGTGAGTCGCTGGTAGCCCTGTGCTCAACGAGAGAAAGTTATTGTCCCCAACCCATACCTACTAAAATCTCTTTTACTTTTTTCTTACAATCACCAACCTGATTTCGCAAGGAACCATGCGACAGGCCCAGTTTGCCAGCTATCTGCTTATCGTCGAGGCCATCCCAGTAGCGCAGTTGAAAGATGTCGGCGCAGTGTTTGAGGGATATCTGGGCGAGCGCCTTCTGCACCATGACGTCCGGGTCGGCATTGTCCAGATCGAATCGGAACCCATCTTCTACCGTCAATTGCAGGAGCGCCAGTTCGGCTTCATCCGTTTCGCCATCGGTCGGTTTCCGACGCTGTAGCTGCCGTTCAAAATCAGCTCCCGTTCGGGTGGCGGCTGTTTTTTCCTTCTTCCAGTGCTCTTTTAGTTTAAGCATGGCAACGCCCGTCAGGTAGGTCGACAACTTACTTTGCAGGGTCAGCGTGTCTTTTTTACTATCCAGAAAAATCAGGGTATCCTGGTAAATTTCCATCGCCACCTCGTCTGAAGCCCCCAGCCCGCGCAGGTAATTCACCACCGGCCTGCGGTTGGTATTGTAGACCTGACGCCAGATTTGCTGATTTTTATTACGCAGACCATCCAGGAGTTGCTGATCGGTGGCAATCGGGTACACGTTGGCTTGATCCATAAATAATATCAGAAAATGGCGAAATCAACTTGTGCTTTCTCCAGTCTATTCCCGAAGCACACGCTGAAGTCACGCCGTCTTGGGTAAAATCAGGTGAAAGAAAACCGGCATAACCACCGCTGTTTCGAACGCCTGGTGTCCGGCTTCGCATTGCTGCAAAACCGGACACCAGGTCAGCTCCCTTTTCCACCACCGCCTACATCTTTCGGCGGCTGATCGTCATTCGTCTGGATGGTATCACCCGGGCAGTGTGCACTTCCGCCCCCACCCCCGACATCTTTCGGCGGCTGGTCGCCATTGGTCTTCAGTAAATCGACCGGGGCGGGGTTCGTAGGTACCCAAGCCACGGTTCGGCTGGGATTTAGCGGAGTCACGGGATCGTTCTGACACGAGCTGGCGGCTATGACTAAGCCGATAAGACAAAGTTTACCCACTCGGCAAAGCGCCGATTTTTTGCCTGCAATAAGCATACTGGTTAGGATTTGCGTTTCTGAACGGATCAGTTACACAAGTGGGCGCCCTAACTTGTCAACTAACAACTCTGTATTTCAGAGTCATGGGTTTATGGCATGAGCCGGGCAATTGTCACCGGCTAATCGCAGATTTTTTTTAGATTGGCGTAACCTTCAGGGTCGTCGTGGGAACTACTCAGTAAAACCACCTCTTATGCCACAACTGCTACCAACCGAAACGATCATTGCGAATCTTCGACAGGGCGAGCGCGTCGACGACATTACCCGCTATTTGTACGCCACCTACAGCCGATCGCTGAAGGGATACGTTCGAAAGTTGGGAGGGTCGCCAGACGATGCCGAGGATGTGATTCAGGAGGTCATGATCGCCTTTCTGCGGCAGGCAATAAGTGGCCATTTCGAACAGCGGGAGCAGATCGACCTGGGGGCGTACCTGACTGGAATTGCCCGCCGGAAGTGGCTCAAAAAACTCGAAAGCGAAAGCCGCCGACAGGAGCGTCAGTACTGGTTTGCTACTGGTAATGAGGGGCCCGACACCCCGGAAACGATCGTAACCGAGATCGACTACCGGGCCTGGGCCTGGGAACATTTTCAGCAACTGGGCGAAACCTGCCGCCAGATACTGACGGCCTTCTATCAGCACGAACAGTCGCTGGAATCGATCGCTGCGGAGTTCGGACTGGCTTCGGTGGGAGCCGTGAAAATGCGGAAGTTTCGGTGTATACAGAAATTATTAAAATTAGCGGACGTATGATATCAGAAGATCCGGTAGAACGCTGGGAACAGCTGGAAGACTACCTGACAGGCCGTATGGAACAAGAAGAAAGTCGTCGCCTGGAAGAGCGAATGAAAACGGATAAACAACTGGCCGACGAACTGGTATCGGTTCGTCGGGCGCAGACGCTGCTGAACGAAGCTCTGGCCGAGCAGCAGATGCGAAACACACTGCAGCAGATCCGCCGGGAGCAGGCAACCGAGCCGGTCTTTACCAGGCATCGGATTGGGTGGAACCGGGTGGCCGTAGGGGTAGCAGCCGCCTGCCTTCTCATCATTGGGTATTTGTCAATGGCCTCTATTTCGCTGCCCAACGCGGGATACGACGTGATGGCGCTGCGACATATCGACACCACACAACTGCCGGCTCCGCAACGGATGGCATTCGAAAATTTCTTTGAAGGACAGGCCCGTATGGTCGAAGGAGATTACGTGCAGGCCGCCCGTCATTTTGAGAACGTACTGGCCGTCGACGATCTGCGTCCTTATTTTCGGGAAGCAGCCGAGTGGCACCTGGCCGTGTCGTACCTCCGGAGCCGTCAGATCAACCGGGCCAGTCAGCTTTACCGACGGCTACAGCAGTGCGACCAGTGTGCGTATGAAGTGGGCTGGCTCAACCGCCGGAAAATGGAATGGAAACTGTTTATGGCCAATGTACTGCCTTAGCTTACCCGACAACCACCCGCCCGGTAGCGACTCGTTGCCGAAAAAACAGAATGGCCCCCAGTAGAAAAACAGCGCCAAGAATGACCACAACGCTCGTTGAAGCCCAGGCAACGGTATAAACCGGACGGCTGTCGCCCATGACGACCAGATTGGCCCAGTAGTGCGGATGGCTCAGTTTCGGATAAAGCTCCGACTGAAAATAATCGAGCTGGGTGCGTTGCAGCGCCACATCGATCGCCAGACCGGCCTGGAGGTGTTTGTGCAGTTGTTGCGATAAATAAGCCATGCTCTCATCGTGGGCGCCCCAGAGCGTAGACACAATGGATGGACAACCGGCATAAGCGAATGCCTGCGCCAGGCTCATCACCCCTTCGCCCGCCTGAAGTTTACCGTTACCGGTTTCGCAGGCGCTGAGTACGACGAGCCGCGTTCGCGCAAACGATAAATTATAAATTTCTTCGGCGTATAATTTGTCCGGGTTCCCATCCGGGTAGAAAGCAATGTAAGACCGGGCGGGTTCGGTATCGTTGGCGTAGGCATGTGTGGCCAGGTGTAGCACTTTATAGGCCCCGTAGGTGCGCATGAACCGGCGCTTGGTAGCCGCTTTTCCCAGTAGCACTTCGCCTGGCAACTGCTCGACTTCGGCCTGGGAGGCTGGCAGGTAGGGTAATTCCAGCGGTGGTTCTTTCGCCGTGGCAGGCTTAACGAAGGGAGCCAGACTAAGCAGACTTCCCTTTTCATGAGTCGGTGAGGCCCCCGGCCGATTTAGCAACGCGTTCGCCGAGGACGCATAGCTGATCGCATACGTTTTGATCAGAAAATCATCGACGAGCCGGCCCGTTTCGAGCACTTCGAACGGAATCCGGTGCAGCTCGTTATCGCCCGAAATAACTAACCGATCGGTATCTGCCAACAGTTGGCCAATGGGCTCGATCAGCCATCGGTACCCCATTATGGCTCCCGACGATCCGGTATAGTTCCCCAGACCGGGGTTCTTATACAGCGCCTTATTGAGCGTACCGATCGCGCTTTTCAGCGTGTTCAGATCACCACGTTTCTGCACCAGCGTCACTTCGCCCTGAGTGACCACCGCAATGTATAAGCTATTCCGCCCCAGCAGGTAGCTCAGATAAGCCGTGTGGTCATCGAGGGCGGCCTGTATCTGGGCTACCGATACGGTTTGGGGCTTGTACTTGGCCTGGTAATAAGCCGGAAATTCTTTTTCTAATCGCTGGTGAAGCTGAGCCAGCCCGATCTGGGCATCGATCATAGCCGTCGAAGGTCGTGCCGGCGGTTCCAGCTTTTGCCGCATAATGATCCGCTGAAGCTCCCGTTCGCGATTGAGCAGCGTAGCCGGAACATTAGTCGGCTTGATCAGCAACTCCCGGGTGATGTCTGTCAGTGCGGCCGCTTTGGACCGTTCCAGGAGCTGAAAAGCCCGCTCCTTATCCTGCAGATTCCTCGTCTGGTCGTACAGGGCGTAGGCGGCCTCGAAGGCACTTAAGTAAGCGGGACGGACCTGCGTAGAAAAAAACCACTTGGTTTCCAGAGCGTTGTAGCTTTTGCGTATGGCGTCGGCCACCATCAGCGCGTGATCGTAGGTATCGCAGGCACGGCGCCAATCGGCTAACTGCCGGGTCATTCTGGCCCGTTGAACCAACAGATCGGCTTTGAGCGCCAGGGCTTCGAAAGAACTCTGCTCGGCCAGGACAGGCGTCGGGTTGTCCAGCGACAGGCTACGGATAGCCTTCTGACAAAACACCAGAGCGGCTTCCGGAAACCCCTGTTTGTATTTTACGTTCGCCAGACCCAGGTAGCTAGCCGCCAGCGAACTATCTTCTTTTTTAAAAACGGCATTATGGCGCTTGATCGCCTGCTGGTAATAATCGATGGCACGATCGTACTGGCACAGACCAGCATAGCTATCCCCGAGTCGATTCAAGGCCGACGTGGCCGCCGATAAACTGGCGTTTGCCGACGTGGTTTGCCCGATCGATTGGGCCAGCGACAGAGCGTTTGTGGCATAAACAATGCTCTCTTCGTAGGCGGCACAGCGCAGAGCGTCCCAGGAAGCCCCGCTCAGAATCTGGTATTTATAAAAATCCCGCTTGGGGTAAAGAGCCAGCGCGGCTTTCCGGCAGACCAACCCTTTCCCGAACAGCCCCAGCTGACCATATACTTCGCCTAGGTTATTCTGTAAGATAGCGATGTCTTCTTTGGAGGTCGTGTAGTGCTCGGCGATGGACAAGGCTTTGGTCAGGTAGCTAAGCCCTTCGTTATAGCCCCCCGCCCGGACATACATCATACCCTGGTTGTTGTAGTGATAGATGACATAGCCCGAAATGCGTTGCTCCAGCTCCGGATGCTGCTGTAGGATGGCGTTTGCTCTGGAAAAATACAGATAGCACGAATCCTGAAGGTTCAGTTTCTTGTACATCTCCCCCAGACTCGAATGGAGCTTGAACTGCACCGAGTCGGGTTGGGTAGCAGCCTGCCTGAGGAGTTCGGTACCCTGGTGACAGATAGCCGCCCCCTGCCGGTACTGCCCCCGCATATGATAGATCGAACTGATATCGACGGTTAAGTTGGCAGCCCGGACTTTATCGATCTGCCGAGCCAATCGGAAGCCATCCAGGTAATGGGTAAGCGCCCGATCGTACTCGCCCTGGCTGTAAAAAATTTCGGCTTTATTTCGTAGACGGTCGATATCCTGAATCGATTGTGCCTGAAGTATTGAGCAGGGATAGTAACTAAACAAAGCAGTTAAATACAGTACCGGTATAAATCGGTAACTAATCATCAGATAATATGGCTTGTGGATGGGTTTAAACCCTAAATATAAACTATATTAAATCCGATGCACCAGACTGATAACCTGATGTATGCTTTGCGTTGTTACGCTAAAAAACAGGTCGTTATGTTCATAGAAAAGGGTAGCGAGAGGCTGAGCTCGTAACAGCGCAACTACTAAACAGAACCAAAAAAGTGAATACTTAGCTAGTTACAAAAAAAGCCGCCGTACAATGAAGTACGGCGGCTAAAGTAGCATTTGTGCTCCCGAAGGGATTCGAACCCCTATCGATGGTACCGGAAACCATAATTCTATCCATTGAACTACGGGAGCGGCTCCCCTATTTTTGGGAGTGCAAATGTAGCCGTTTTATACGTTGCATGCAAGCGTATTCGTCAATCAACGGCTACTTTTTAACGACGTCCACGGCCTCCGCGCCGATTTTCGCCTTTGGCGGCCGGTGCCTGGCTACGCCCCGAACTACTACTCCGCCGGGAGGAGGAGGCACTGGCCGAACCACCTGAGCGAGCCCCCTTGTGGCCGTCACGCCGACCCGAACGTCCTGATTCAGCATCCGTATCGCCCGACTGCCGTTCGACTTTATCATTCACCAGGGCAAAGTCCATGCTCCGGCGGGCCAGGTTCGTTTCTTTTAACCGGACCACTACTGCATCGCCAAAGGTGTACATCTTCTTATGGCGCTGGCCAATAATCCGGTAGTTCTCCTTATCGAAATCATAGTAATCGTCTGTCAGATCCTGCATCCTGACTAAGCCTTCGCAACTGTTCTCGGTGATCTCTACGAAAAAGCCGAACTCCGTAACGCCGGAGATGACCCCTTCGAACGACTGGCCCGGTGCCATACGGCTCATAAACTCAACCTGCTTGTATTTGATGCTGGCCCGTTCGGCCTCGGCCGCCATGCGTTCACGCTCGGAGGCATGCCTGCATTTTTCTTCGTATTCGTCGCGGTCGGCAGGTTTTCCCTTGTCCAGGTAATGTTGAAGCAACCGATGAGCCATCATGTCGGGATAGCGACGGATGGGCGACGTAAAGTGCGAGTACCGCCGAAAGGCGAGGCCAAAATGGCCCAGATCTTCGGTCGTATACCGTGCTTTCGACATGGTCCGCACGGCAAGCTGCTGCAACATGCCCGCTTCGGGCTTGCCTTCGATGCTGGCCATAAACCGGTTCATCGAATTCGACAGATGCTCATCGTCGACATTGAGCTTGTAGCCCAGCCGACGGGCAAAATCCGCAAAGCTGCGTAGCTTGTCTTCGTCAGGGCCTTCGTGTACCCGGTAGACCATGGTATTCTCCTCGCGGCCTTTGTTCTGCTTCGAGAGCGTATGCACGAACTCGGCCACCCGCTTGTTCGCCAGCAGCATAAACTCTTCGATGAGCTTGTTCGTATCCTGCCGGATCTTAGGGTAAACAGCCAGCGGTACGCCGTTCTCATCCAGCCGGAACCGCACTTCGACCGTCTCAAAATTGATTGCGCCGTGCTTGAACCGCTCGTCGCGTAGTTTGTAGGCCAGTTCGTTCAGGAGCCGGAGTTCTTCCAGATAGTCGCCACTGTTGCTGTTCAGAATGTCCTGCGCTTCTTCATAGGCAAACCGTCGGTTCGAGTGAATGACGGTTCGGCCAAACCACTCGTTTACAATCCGGGCGTCGGGAGTCAGTTCGAACACCACCGAAAAGGTTAACTTGTCTTCGTTGGGCCGGAGCGAACATAAGCCATTCGACAGTTTTTCGGGCAGCATCGGCACCACGCGGTCGACCAGATACACGGACGTAGCCCGCTTGTAGGCTTCGGCTTCCAGTTTTGAGCCCGGCAGTACGTAATGGGTTACGTCGGCGATGTGTACGCCAATTTCGTAATTGCCATTCTCGAGTACCTGCACCGACAACGCGTCATCGAAATCTTTGGCATCGACCGGATCGATCGTAAAGGTGGTCACCTCGCGCATGTCGCGTCGTTTGGCCAGGTCTTTCTTCAGGATTTTGGTCGGAATAGCTTCGGCCTCCTGCTCAACATCCGTCGGAAAATGAATCGGCAACCCAAATTCAGCCAGAATCGCGTGCATTTCCGTATTGTTCTGGCCAGCCAGCCCCAGCACGGTCATAACTTCGCCCTCGAATTGTTGCTTATGGCTATTCGGCTCGGGATATTTCGTGAGCCGGACAACCACTTTCTCGCCATCGTTGGCTCCGCCCAGTTTGTCGTTTGGGACGAAAATATCCTCGTAAATCTTCTTGCTGTCAGGAACGACAAAGCCGTAGGTCGGCCAGACTTCGATCCGGCCAACGAGTTCCGTACGGCCCCGTTCGATGATCGAGGCCACTTTTCCTTCGATACGCCTTCCCCGGTTGCGCGAGTCGGTAAATCGAATCACCCGTACCCGGTCGCCGTCGACAGCCCCCGAAAGGTCATCCGTCGACACCCAGATGTCGTCGTTGCGGTCGCCCCGCACACCAGTCGCTGTGGTTGGAACGACATACGCGAAGCGTGAATTGACGTGATCGACCACGCCTTCGATAAGATTGGCGTCTGCATCGGCGCGGTAGCTCCCGTCCGCCTGACGAACTACCCGGCCTTCTTCGGCAAGTTCGCCGATCAGGCCATGCATGATGAGCTTCATCCGCCGGTCGCTGGGGTCGAAATGGCTCAGCACCTGATCCTGCGTAAATGACTGATCACTGTTGATCTGAAAAAACGCCATTAGGTCATTTTTCAACTCATCCAGAAACGAGTCGGCCCGGCCTAGATTGGCTTGTTGACTTGACCTTGTCTTCGTCGATTTCTCCAGGCCCTTCTCACGTGGGCGAGCCGAACTGGCCGCTCCACCGGATGCGGGTTTGGAATATTTTGTTTGTTTTGGTTTTCCGTTTCTCATACTGTGTGCCTCGCTTCGCAGCGGGCTAAAAAATGAATGCAATGTGAGTTGATACGTGAATGAATAAAGGATAATGGATAATGTTCAGCCATTAGAGTTGCCGTAGGGCGTGTGAAACCCGTATCAGTAACTGTCAATTGCGGGCTTCCACCTGCCCTACGTCTGTACTATGTTCATTATACATTCACTGTATCAATCACTTAAAACAATGTGCTCGTCGGCCACGAGCGGGGCACCTACGATTTTCAAATACACCTGCACCAGCATCACGACCGAATCACGGGCGTATTGCTCAATGCGTGGCCAGTCGTGCTCGCGGTAGTACACTTCGCTGGTCCGATCGCCGGTCCATTCGAGCGGGCGGGTAGGTATGTTCAGCACCGCAGCCAGCAGGTCGAGGGCCACAAAATGGCGCTTATCGCCAAACTGCCAGTATTCGAGCGTATCCTTGTGGGTAATCTCCCAGGGTTTCCGACCCGAAATCTGCAGCGCCAGTGGTAGCGGTAAGCCATTGACCATCAGCCGACGACACAAATACGGGTAATCGAACTCTTTGCCATTGTGGGCACAGAGTGTCAACTCACCGGGTGGGTAGCGGTTCACAATGGTCAGAAATTCCTGTAGCAAAGCCGCTTCGTCGTCGTTACTGAGCAGTTTGACTTTCAGGTGTGGCTTATCGTCGTCATCGAAAAACAACCCTCCGACCCCGATGCAGATAATCTTCCCGAACTCGGCGTAGAACGAAGCCCGCCGGTCGTACCAGGCCGCGGCCGACAGCTCATCATCGGTTTTAAAATACCGGCTTTTTTCTTCCCACAAACGCTGTAAACGCGGTTCGACCGCCAGAAGCGATGGTTCGCCGGCCACCGTTTTGAGGTCGATGAACAGAAAGTTTTTGAGTCGGCGTTTCCAGGAAGTAGGTGGCGGCATTGGATTTCAGGTTGTGTAACACGGGGAAAGTTGTGCTACTCAGTCGTGCAAAATACCTTCCAGCCCCAGCACGGGTACTGGCACGAGATTTTCGTCAATAATGCTATCGGGCACGAAGATAAACTTCTTGTCAAAAATCTGATCATCAATAAAGTAACTAACCCAATATTCATTGTTGAGGTGAAACACATCGGGCATAATGGTCTCCACCACCTCATAAGCAGCGGGCTTTACTTCGACAAAAAAATGCCGTAAGGTCGACGTTTTCTGTTCTTCGTCATTCTTCTGCCCGTACCCTTTCGACGTGACGAATACATTTTTGATGGGTACGTCATTCTGGTTGATCAAAAAAACCTGCCAATCATACTCACCCAAGACGTTTTCTTTACGGGCAATAACGATTTGTACACCCTCGACGGGCAAAAACTGAATATCTTTTTTCATTCTACCTAACGGTTTTCTGTCCGTTAAACTCCTCCCCGACCGACGGCTCGACGGTTGGGGCTACTAAATTCATATCAAACAACCCGGCCATATGGTGCTGAACGCGATCCGCCACCTCATCGAGTGCCACTCGGTGGCCCAGCTCCTTGGCCAGTGAGGTAACGGCCTTGTCGGCGATTCCGCAGGGGACAATATGGCTAAAATACTGCAAATCCGTATTGACGTTCAAGGCAAATCCATGCATCGTTACCCAACGGCTCGCTTTTACTCCCATCGCGCAAATTTTACGGGCTGGCCCAGCGGTAGGGTCATTCGTCGCATCGGCGCCGAGCCAGACACCCGTTAGTCCTTCGATCCGACCAGCCGACAAGCCATAATCGGCCAGGGTAGCGATGATGCTTTCTTCCAGTAACCGCATATAGCGATGAATGTCCGTAAAAAAATTGTCCAGGTCCAGAATCGGATAGCCTACCAACTGACCAGGCCCGTGGTACGTAATGTCACCCCCACGCCGGATCTTAAAAAAGGTAGCTCCCAGTTCGGTGCGCAGCCGGGCTTCATCGACCAGTAGATGCTCGGCATGCCCGCTCGTGCCCATCGTATACACATGCGGGTGCTCGCAGAAAAGCAGATAATTTGGCGTAGGTAACTGTTCGGTAGCGGGGCGGGCCCGGTTGGCTAGTTTCTGCTCAACTACCGTAGCGAACAGCCGTTCCTGCTTATCCCAGGCGGCCTGATAATCGATCAATCCCAGCGTTCGAACCTCAACTTGTTTATTTATAAGACTATTCATTGCCTTGCGGAAAAACTGGTTCCCGTTAATATGTCAACAACCAAGTGAGCAAGTTTCGTTCGGATTTTCGTTATTTGTAACCCTTACAATCTACTATGGCACAACACAACGAGACCGGTCAGCGGGGTGAAGAAGAAGCGGTTCAGTTTCTGCGGCAGCAGGGCTATGAAATCATGACCCGGAATTTTCGCCATCAGCATGCGGAAATCGACCTGATCGCCAAAAAAGGTAAACTGCTGCTTTTTGTGGAAGTCAAAACACGCACCAACTTAAGCTACGGTAATCCGGAGGAGTTTGTCTCGTATACCAAAGCCCATCTGGTCATGAAAGCCGCCGAGCATTATATTTTTTCGACGGACTGGCGCTTCGATATTCGGTTTGATATTATAGCCGTCACAATTGCCGGAAATGAGCTTCGCATTAAGCACATCGAAGATGCTTTTTGCTGAAAACTAAACGTACAGAAACTAGTGTTCTAAGGATGTAGCCTAGTGGGTAAACGGCTCCTTCAGGCTGGCCGAAACAAGTGTCCGCCAATAGTCCTATTAGCTCACTTTTTTCTACTATAGCCATCCGAAAGCGCAGTGTTAAAATTGTATTATTTTACACTCAAGGTACCCAGGAGGCCTGTATTTGACGTTTAAAACAGTAACTTTATACTTTAGCATCAGCAAGTACGCCAATACTATGTACGAAAAGAATATAGGCACCAAGCAGAAAGCATTACGCATTAACCTCGATCGTCGGATATACGGGTCATTTGCGGAGATTGGTGCTGGTCAGGAAACGGCCGCCATGTTTTTTAAAGCAGGTGGCTCCTCGGGAACGATCGCCAAAACGATGTCGGCCTACGACATGACCTTCAGCGACTCGATCTACGGAGTTGAAGAAAGCGGCCGCTACGTGGTTGAGTCGCGGCTGATCAAAATGCTTAGTAAAGAATACAGCCTGCTCGAAAAGCGATTAGCCGAAAAACGTGGGCCCGACACGACGTTTTTTTCGTTTGCCAACACGGTTGTTGCTCTCAATTACCAACGCACCAACGATGCGCATGGCTGGATTGGCTGCCGGTTTCAGCTGAGTCCGCAGGCGGGTTACAATGACGTGATCATTCACGTCAGAATGCTCGACAATGAGAACATCCTGCAGCAACAGGCACTGGGCATTATTGGCGTCAATCTGATTTATGGCTGCTATTACTACGCGAAATCACCCGAAACCCTGGTTCTTTCGCTCATGGACGATCTGAGCCCCGACCGGATTCAGATCGACATGATCCGGTTCAAGGGACCCGATTTCTCGGACGTCGACAACCGGCTGATGAGCCTTCACCTGGTGAAAAACGGATTTACGGATGCCGCTCTATTCGGTCCCGACGGCCAGGTACTGCAACCTTCGGAAGCGCTCTACAAAAAACACATCCTGGTGATGCGCGGTCGGCTACGCCCGGTCACGAATGTGCAGATGGACATGATCGAAAATGGCCTCAAGCAATTCAAAGACGAACCCGACGTGGAGGCCAACCGGGTAGTTTCGATGGCGGAGCTGACCCTGCATAACCTGAAGGCCAATGAACAGGGTATCGACGAGAAGGACTTTCTGGACCGGGTCGATATTTTGTGTTCCATGGGGCAAACGGTGATGATATCCAATTACCTGGAATATTATAAGCTGGTTGCGTATCTGGCCCGGCTGACACGGCTCAAAATCGGCCTGATTGTCGGGATTCCGAACCTGGAGTATATTTTCGAGGAAGGTCACTATGAATTTTTACCGGGCGGTATTCTGGAATCATTTGCAACACTGTTTAGCCGAAAAGTCAAGCTGTTCGTCTACCCGACCCTCAAGGAAGGGGCTATTTACACCTGCAACGAATTCAAATTACCGCCCACTTTAGAGCCGCTATTTCAGTATCTCGTACGAAACGATAAGATCGAAGATATAACCGATTACAACGAACAGAATCTGCATATATCGACCGATCGGGTACTGGAAATGATTCAGTTGGGCGAAGATGGCTGGGAAAATATGGTACCGGAGCGCGTTGCCGAGCAGATCAAAGTCAACTGCCTGTTCGGTTATCCCTGCGAAGTCGAGTACATACCCATCGGTCAGCAGGTTCGCCAGCAGCAGGAAGAAATTCAACAGTCGGTGCCTCAGTAAATCCGAAGCCTTATGGGTGTCATACGCTCGTATGACACCCATAAGGCTCATCACCTACAAGCCATGAAACACATTGGAACCGGGCTGCTCTGGGCACTCGCTGGTTATTGCCTTGTCGCGGTTGCAAGCTATTTTCTGATTCTCTGGTTTTCATCCAATACGCACGACCGCCATCAGGAAGCGGGGATGACCAGTGTGTTTGTCGTTGGCCCGGCTGGCGCCATTATCGCTTTCCTAATCGGTATTTTTCAATCTTTATACCGGTAAGCACCCGAAATTATACCAGCGTCGAAAACATCGCTTTATCAGCCGGGTTGTTATAAATCAACACGGCTTTTTTCTGCACGATGGAAACGCTTTACGACTGGCTTCTGCACAACACGGGTAACGCCGGAAACTACTACACGATCCTCAACACGAAGCACGATACGTCGGGCTGGCTCGAAATAATGGCCAGAACAACCGACTTTCGCATCGTCAATCTGTTTGTTCAGGACCTTCAGACCAGCGGATCGGCTGATCAGAAGCCCGGCAGCTTACCGACTGACCTGTCGGCTCAGTACACCTTCAGCGACGAACAACAGGTGATTGCGTACCTGGCCGAGGGGAAAACTCCAGACGCTCAAGGGGCAGAGTCCCAGGGGGGCCTTCACCTCCTGGTGGCCGAGCCCCAGGGTGAGTCGGGCTCGATCATCTTTCCCCCTGCGTAAGTCAAACCAACTCCTTTTGGGCAAATTGCCGACGGCCGGTTGGTTCAACCCAGGCTGGTTGAGTTATATCAAACAACATGTGGCATGAAAGCGCAGATAACCTTGACGATGTGGACGGGAGCGGCCTACGGCTCTGTTAAACGGGTGGTGGTGCCTTACGAAGAAATTCTCGACGTCCAGTCAGAAATGGATCGGTACGCAGGCGAACACGGGCTTACGCTGGCCCTGGTCGGAGAGGACGGCAAGGCAGGTTTGTACTGGAATGACGAAGGCAAGCTGATCAGGCTGGCTGTTGAAGAACTAAAGTAAAACGGAGCAAGTATAACCGATTTATTTACAGAGCTATAGCTATCACAAATAACTCAATCGATTATGCTTTTACGAGAAAAGGGAATAATTGTATCTTTACGTTTCAAATTTGATCGACAGGCATGAATAGTAACCAAAAAGAACTTGAACTGGCTCATGAGCTTACGCATAATGTCAACGATGCTCTGAACCGAAAAATTGAAGAACGATTTCGGGCTGCGTTATTTTTGGCTGATCCGAGCCTGGACATGGACAAAGTTACCGTAGTCAGTAACGTTGAAAATGACAACGAGTTGTCTGTTGACGGTGTAGACGATGATACAATCGACAAGGCCATGGCTATTTTTGAAGCTCAGCAATAAAGACCAGTACCCCTACGGTAGTACACAAAAAGGCTAGTCTCTGTAATAGGCTAGCCTTTTTGTTGTACCTCAATTAACGTTCGTACGGCAGCGTTAACGACAAAGAACAGGCTTTCCGTCCGGGTTTATACTGAGCCGTTGGCAAACTCATCACTGAATGATCGGTCCGGCTCACCGGGCTAAAAAATGGCTCATCAACCGTTTATCAGCTTGGTCAACTGACAAGTACCTTTAGTGCCAGATAGGTTACCGAAAAAGAAGAGACATAAAACTAAGTGTCGCCATTTGTGATTTAGCACTTCTATAACAGCTGTAAAATTTTATTTTGCGGCATTTGCGTTACCTTTTAGCTTTTTAATAGTCTAATTAGTGTTCTGTGTCCACTTACAGGGTGGTCTTTTACTCACAACGTGGAGGTATCTAAACAACAGAACAATAAGAAACAGTCTATGGAAACCCTGCGTTTAGAAGCTCATAATAGTAAGATACAAACCAGAACCAGTTCTCCGAGTTTTCCCAGACAGTCGGCCTCTCTGGCGACACCATCGCGCCCTACCGGCTCGGTCAATGATCAGACAATTGATCAGGCTGCCGAACTCCTTAAAACGCTAGCGCATCCGCTTCGCATCCGGCTCATTCTGTTGCTGGCCAAGAAGCGGTCGATGAATGTTTCCACCCTGCAGCGCCGGTTAAAAGTCGAACAGACTATATTATCTTATCAATTAATCAGAATGAAAGACCGCGGGCTTCTTGAAAGCGTCCGGCAGGGTAAGGAGATTCATTATTCGTTAGCCGATTCGGCTTTGAGCGAAATTATGAAACTGGTCCTGAGTCGTGAAATTTCTTAAAAATTAATAGATAGTATATATATCCCTTTCCATTATCCTGAATTACAGTATTTATTACGGTTAATTCTTAAAAAATATTAATTATATTGCCAACAGGATATGGCATTAAAAACGCCGGCCTCAATCAGGACCGGCGTTTTTGCATTCTTTCTTAACTTAAACGCTGTTTAGGCGTCAACTCAATGACGCCTAATCCCACTTGAAGTTGCATGCCAGAAGCCGTATAATGATAGGCGGTCAAATAGGTGTGTAAATGGTAGCCAAACGGCCGAAACTGTGAGTTTCGGCCGTTTTATCATACATGAAAGGCTTAACATAAACTAGTCTTAGGTTTATACTCTTCCCAAGAAATAATTAAACAATTTCTGTAATTTTGTTAGAAAGATTTCTCTTTCGGCAGGCTCCTTTTGAATGCTTTTTGCAAAGGAGAGGTATTTAGGGTAAGTTCCGAACTTACTTCTCTAATAAACTGGGTATAGAATTATAAATTGAACGCGAAATTACCCTTGCCCTCGGGCAGCGGCCAAAATTGCGTCGAAACTACACGCTTTTCCATGGAGACCAAACTAACCTTAAATCCATACCCCTGGCGACGTTTTTATCCCAAAGATGTACCCGTCGACATCAACCCGGACGCCTATCCGTCGCTGGGGGCGCTGCTGGAAGAAGGCTGCCGACGCTTCAAAGATCGTCCGGCGTATGCCTGCCTGGGCAAACAGATGACATTTGGTGAGCTGGACAAGCTGTCGGAGCAGTTCGCATCGTTTTTACAAAACGATGTGAAACTCCAGAAGGGCGATCGGATAGCCATTCAGATGCCCAATACCCTACAGTACCCCGTAGCTATGTTCGGAGCGCTACGGGCGGGCCTGGCGGTGGTTAATACCAATCCGCTCTACACTCCGCGCGAGATGCAGCACCAGTTCAAGGATTCAGGGGCAAAAGCCATTGTGATCCTGGCCAATTTTGCCGCCAACCTCGAAAAAATTCTCGATCGTACAGATATTCAACACGTCGTTGTCACTCAGCTGGGTGATTTACTGGGCTTCCCGAAAAAACAACTGGTCAATGCCGTTGTCAAATACGTCAAAAAGTTAGTGCCGGCTTATCATCTGCCCGATGCCATTTCGTTCAACGAGGCCCTAAGCAAGGGCGCTACCCAGCCGTTTCGCCCGGTAGCGGTCAGTAATACAGATCTGGCTTTTGTCCAGTATACTGGCGGAACAACCGGCGTCTCGAAGGGCGCTATGCTGACCCACCGAAACATCATCTCCAACGTAGAATGTCAGCATTACTGGCTGAAGCCGGTTCATATTCCCGACGGCCAAGGAATCATGGTGGCGGCTTTACCTTTGTATCACGTATATGCTCTGACGACCAATGCGCTGGCGGCCCTGAAAAGTGGATCGATGAACCTGCTGATTACGAATCCTCGTGATATGAACGCGTTCATCGATGACCTGAAAAAGTACAAAATAACCGGTTTCACCGGCGTCAATACGCTTTACAATGGCCTGCTCAATCATCCCCGGATCACCGAGGTCGATTTCAGCCATTTAAAAGTTACCTCGGCAGGAGGCATGGCGCTGCAGACCTCCGTGGCTGAACGCTGGACTAAGCTCACCGGAAATACGCCCTGTGAAGGATACGGACTCACGGAAACCTCACCCGTGCTTAGCTCCAATCCCACCGATGGTACGGTCCGGGTAGGAACGATCGGGATTCCGTGGCCAAGTACGGAAATGAAAATCATTCGGGAGGATGGTACCGATGCCCCACTTGGCGAACCGGGTGAAATTGTTGCCAGAGGTCCACAGGTATTCATAGGCTACTATAACCGGCCCGATGAAACCGCCAAATCGATGTTGGGCGACTGGTTTAAAACCGGCGATGTTGGCGTGATGAATGAAGATGGCTTCTTCAAAATCGTCGACCGGAAGAAAGATATGATTCTGGTGTCGGGCTTCAACGTATATCCCAATGAGATAGAAGATGTCGTGGCTCAATGTCCTGGTGTACTGGAAGTGGCCTGCATTGGCGTTCCTGACGACAAATCGACCGAAGTGGTCAAGATATTCGTGGTCAGAAAAGATCCGAATCTAACTGCTGAAACCATCAAAGCCTTCTGTCGGGAAAACCTGACGCCCTATAAAGTGCCCCGCATTATCGAATTCCGGGATGAGTTGCCCAAGTCGAACGTCGGAAAAATTCTGCGACGGCCACTGCGCGACGAAGAGCTGGAGAAAGCTAAAAAGTAAGTATAAACAAATCCGGGTTGCGGATTTAGCGACAAAGCGTCAATCTGCAACCCGGATGAAACAATTACGCTACGACCACTATGGGTGCGGTAGGCTTGGATTCGAGCACCATCAGCTCCTGCTGAAACCCCTTCACCTGTTTGATGAATCGGCTGGCTTTCCGTCGGGAAACTTCGACCCGGTCGCCGTTGACAAGACTCACGCTCAACTGCTGCCGGTCGGGGTGAATGCTCGCCAGATACAGCAGGTTGATGATATTTTTTTTGTGCGGTCGGGCAAATACTTTCGGCGACAGGCGGCTCTCCATCTTTTTCAGCGTCAGCGAAACCATCAGCTGGCTTCCGTCGGCAAAATGAAAAACCGTGTAGTTGCCTTCGCCTTCCAGCCGAACAATCCGATGCATCGGCATTTTTTTACGACAGCCCCAAAAAGGTAAGGTCAAATCAGTCATAGCCAGTTGACCGGCAATTTCCTCAAGATGTAAGTTAGTAAGAGGTTTCGCAAATAAAGTTGTTTTCATATGAAGTAACAGATTAGAGGTGTGAATAAACAGAACATAACGAAGGTTTTATGAATGAAAACATACGTTCATGTCTGTGCTGCAGCAAGTTTACACAAAATTCATTATCAATCAATTAGCCTTGCTAAAAAAAGATATTCATGAAAACAGCCTATTTATTTCATGAAATAGACAATGTCATTCGTACGATCCGGCAACCGCCCAATTTCGCAGGAATACAGGGTATAGCGAACTTATTGATCGGCTTTCAGCTTGACTATCTCAACCAACAAGTCTTAAAAAATCAGCATGGCAACCTTGCTCGATTTAGTCGGAAATACTCCATTAATTGAACTCAGCCGTCTAAATCCTAATCCTAACGTTACGATCTACGGTAAACTCGAAGGTAACAACCCAGGTGGCAGCGTCAAAGACCGAGCCGCGGCCAGTATGATTCAGGGAGCGCTCGCGCGGGGCGAACTGAAACCAGGTATGAAACTGATCGAAGCCACCAGCGGCAACACCGGCATTGCGCTGGCCATGATTGCCCGGCTATACGATATTCCCATCGAACTAGTCATGCCTGAAAACTCCACGCGTGAGCGGGTGCTCACCATGGAAGCCTTCGGTGCGAAGGTCATTCTGACCGAAACTATTGAATCAGCCCGCGACTACGCCGACGAGCAAGTACAGAAAGGCGGATACCTGATGCTGAATCAGTTTGCCAATCCCGACAACTACCTGGCGCATTACCGGACCACGGGCCCTGAAATCTGGCGCGACACCGCCGGTCAGATCACGCACTTTGTATCGGCAATGGGCACCACAGGAACCATCATGGGAACCTCCCGCTACCTGAAAGAACAGAACCCCGACGTCCAGATCGTGGGGTGCCAGCCAACAGACGGCTCGTCCATTCCCGGAATTCGCAAATGGCCCATCGAATACTTACCAAAAATTTTCGATCCCTCACGCGTCGACCGGGTTATGGAAATCTCGGCTGACGAGGCAACCGGAATGACCCGAAAATTGGCCAGCGTCGAAGGTATTTTTGCGGGCATGAGTAGTGGCGGAGCAGTGGCGGCTGCGGTTCAGTTAGCGCAGCAAATCGAATCCGGAGTTATTGTCAGCATTATCTGCGACCGGGGCGACCGCTATCTATCGTCTGATTTATTCGGGTAAGGATACGGCCGCCTGGACCCCAGGTTAGCCAGAAAAAGATGTTGTTCGGCCATCCCTCCAGGACGGTGCGGCCTTATCTTTGCGCCTATGTACAAGCGAATCATTCTGCCTTTTTTGTTCCGCTTCGATGCGGAGACGATTCACCACACCGTATCGACGATATTAAAAATAGCGCTGGCGATTCCGGGTATATCAGCGATTTGCCGAAAAATTTACGTTCTGGAAGACAAGCGTTTAGCCCGTACCGTTTTTGGCCTGACCTTTCCAAACCCGGTCGGTATGGCGGCCGGGTTCGATAAAAACGGAGAACTTATCAGCGAGCTGAGCGATCTTGGGTTTGGTTTCGTTGAAATAGGCACGGTCACCCCCCGTCCACAACCGGGCAACCCGACACCCCGACTGTTTCGTTTAAAAACGGATCTGGGGCTAATTAACCGGATGGGATTTAACAACAAAGGGGTCGGCCCGGCTGCCGGACGACTCCGGCAATTTGCCAACAACCGGGGCAACCGGCGGGTAATCGTTGGCGGAAACATCGGGAAGAATAAAGATACCCCAAACGAAAATGCTCTGAGTGATTACCTGATTAGCTTTCGGGAGTTGTTCGACACGGTCGATTATTTCGTGGTCAATGTCAGCTCTCCCAACACGCCCGGCCTTCGTGATTTGCAGGAGCGTGAACCCCTGACCAAACTCTTATCGGCCTTACAGCAGGAAAATCGCCAGCATCCGACAACCAAACCCATTCTGCTCAAAATCGCGCCCGATCTGACCAACGGCCAATTAGACGACATCATTGCGATCGTAACCGAGACGGGCATTGCGGGCGTCATTGCGACCAACACGACCATCCGTCGCGACAATCTGGCAACCGACCCACAAACGGTTGCTCAAATGGGCGCCGGTGGCGTCAGTGGGCTTCCTCTACGCGAACGAGCGACCGATGTGATTCGTTACCTGCATCAGCAATCGGGTGGCTCGTTCCCGATCATCGGAGTGGGCGGTATTTTTTCGGCCGAAGATGCGCAGGAGAAACTCAACGCCGGTGCCAGCCTGGTGCAGGTCTACACAGGTTTTATTTACGAAGGGCCGGGCCTGGCAAAAAAAATTAATCAGGGATTAGTGCGCATAGGATAAGATCGCGCCGGAGACTACTCAGGATTTAAGGAGTTTAGTTTACATTTGTAAAATGTAAAATCAATTCTACGTGGTTTTTCGTTTAAATAAGAGCAAATTTACCTGCCGCTAGCCCGACCGATCGCATGGCACAACCGACGACATCTCCACGCCAGAATACCCTTAAACGGCCTGCCGAACGCAACGAACCCCGCCCTCGCATCAACAGTACCACAGCCCAGCGGCCTTCTTTCAACTGGGGGGCTGCGTTGGATCGTTGGCTGACCGATCAGCGCTCCACCCTGACGCTCGGGGTTTTGCTCATGGGGCTAGCTATCGGTCTGCTCGTAGCTTTCGTATCTTATTTATTGAATGGCCCAGCCGATCAGAGCGTCGTAGGCGCTGCCTTTTCGGAACCCCTGGCCGAAGCGGCTACTGAAACCCGTAACTGGGTAGGTTTGGTGGGTGCCTATGTTGCTCATGCCTTCGTTTTTCGCTGGTTTGGCGTCGGTGCGCTGGCCTTACCGGTTATTATTTTTCTGGCAGGCTTTAAACTAACGTTCGCGCACGAACTTCTCCCCCTCAGCCGAACAACAGCCGCTTTGCTCTTCGTGGCCGTCTGGACTAGTTTGCTGCTGGGTTACATCGTGCTGGTGACCCACTCCGCCGAAACATCCAGCGTCTGGTGTGGCGGCATCGGCTACGAAATGAACGTTGCCTTATACGGCCTGTTCGGTTGGGGAAATCTGGCGTTTATTGCCTTCCTACTGTTCTTTTTCGTTGTTTATTACTTCGATGTCCGGAACATCAGCATACCTGATTTTTCGCGTACGAGTCCGCCCAAACCGCGCAGACGAACCGATAATCCGCTCCAGACCTACGAAGAAAGTGAACTCGATCTGGAGGACGACGAGCAACCCGAGGTAGACCCGGCACCGCTGGCGAATTATTCGGAGACCTCACCCGAAGATTACGTGGCAGACGAGCCAATCGATCCAGCGCCCGCGAATGAACAACGGCCGGCGACTCCTGAGGTCATTGCCCACTCGACAAGGGTTACGCTGACGATCAAAAACCGGGATGCGGTTGTCGATGAATCAGATAGCGACGAGTTGAGTGCTACTCCCGCACCAACGTTTGAACCTGATCCATTCGAAGATGACGACCTGGTATCGGTTCATGGCTTATATGACCCGACCCTCGATTTACCACAGTACCAGTATCCGACGAACGAATTACTGACGGACTATCAGAATAACCGCAAAGCCAACGTTTCCGACGATGAATTAACGGCCAATAAAGAGCGCATCGAGACTACGCTGCGAAACTTTGGCATCGAAATCGACTCCATTCAGGCTTCGATCGGGCCCACGGTTACCCTGTACGAGATCGTGCCGGCTAAAGGTGTTCGGATTTCAAAGATCAAAAGCCTGGAAGACGACATTGCGCTGAGTTTGTCGGCGCTGGGTATCCGGATCATTGCGCCCATGCCGGGCATGGGAACCATCGGTATCGAGGTACCTAACAAGAACCGCGAGATGGTTTCGATGCGGTCTGTGATCACCAGCGATGTCTTCAACACTAGTAAGTTCGATCTGCCGGTCGTACTGGGCAAAACCATCTCGAACGAAATTTACGTAGCCGATCTGGCTAAAATGCCGCACCTACTGATGGCCGGAGCCACAGGCCAGGGTAAATCGGTCGGACTGAACGTCCTGCTGACGTCGTTGATTTACAAAAAACATCCGTCGCAACTAAAGCTGGTACTGGTCGATCCTAAGAAAGTAGAGCTTACGCTGTTCAACAAACTGGAGCGCCACTTTCTGGCGAAGTTGCCCGACTCGGAGGAGCCTATCATCACCGATACCAAAAAGGTGGTGAACACCCTTAACTCGCTCTGTATCGAGATGGATAACCGCTATAATCTGCTGAAAGATGCCGGTTGCCGAAACCTGAAAGAATATAATGCGAAGTTTGTGAAACGGCGGCTTAACCCCGAAAAAGGGCATCGCTTTCTACCGTACATCGTCCTGATTATCGATGAGTTAGCCGACTTGATGATGACCGCGGGGAAAGAAGTCGAACAGCCCATTGCCCGGCTGGCCCAGTTGGCACGGGCAATCGGGATTCACCTGGTGGTGGCCACGCAACGGCCGTCGGTAAACGTTATTACCGGTCTTATTAAAGCGAACTTCCCGGCGCGTTTGTCGTTTAAGGTAACCTCAAAGATCGACTCCCGGACCATCCTCGATACGGGCGGAGCCGAGCAGTTGGTTGGGCAGGGCGACATGCTGCTTTCGTCCAACTCCGACATCATTCGTCTTCAGTGCCCATTTGTCGATACAAACGAAATCGAAGAGATTTGTGAGTTTGTGGGCAACCAGCGTGGCTACGACGATGCGTACGCCCTGCCGGAATTCGTCGGCGACGATGGCGGACAGAGCGACGATAAAGACGTAGATCTTGACAACCGCGACCCGATGTTCGATGAAGCGGCCCGCCTGATCGTTATTCACCAGCAGGGCAGCACGTCTTTGATTCAGCGCAAGCTAAAACTTGGCTACAACCGGGCCGGTCGCCTGGTCGATCAGTTGGAAGCTGCCCGGATCGTCGGCCCATTTGAAGGCAGCAAAGCCCGCGAAGTGCTGGTCAGCGATTTGCAGACGCTGGAAGAAATGCTCAAACGGCTAAAAGGGGAATGAATCCATTTCATGACCAGTCTGGGCATAGAATACGCAGTCTTTAAACTTTTGCCCGGGTTTCTGGTCTGTACTACAAACACATGATCCGCAGCGAGCGGCTCTCTTACGTCTGAATTTACGAGTAACACCTATAAAAATGAAGAAAATAGCATGGATGCTAAGTATGGCGTTTGTAATGACGCTACCTGCTCTGGCCCAAAAAGACAAAAAGGCGCAGGATATTCTGGACGCAATGAGCAAAAAGTATAAGTCGCTGAAGTCATATCAGGCCACGTTTACTTACAACAGCGTGGGAGCGGGTACGAAGGAATCGTACAAAGGTGATTTGACCGTCAAAAACGAAAAGTTTCGCCTGGTCCTCGGCGGGCAGGAAGTCTTCACAGATGGCAAAACCATGTCGACGTACATTAAGGAGTCGAACGAGGTCAATGTACAGGATTACGAAGGGGGTGGCATTGGCGAACTGAACCCGACGCAGATCTACACAATTTATAAGCGGGGGTTCAACTACAAATACCTGAAAGAGCAGAAACAGGGAAGCCGGACGGTAGAAGTTATCGAACTGACCCCTAACCGCCCCAAAAGTCCAATTCAGACAGTGCAGATTTCGGTGGATAAAGCTGACAAGTCTGTCCGAAACTGGCTGATCATCAACAAAGATGGTAAGCGTACGTCATATACCATCACCAAATTCACTCCGAATGTCGACGCTCCCGACTCGCTCTTCGTCTTCGACAAATCGAAATACCCCGGCGTCGAAGTAGTCGACCTGAGGTAGAAGAAGCGGTTAGCAGATAGTAGTTGGTGGTCAGTCGCTAAACCTAACGACTGTCTACTAACTACTATTCATTTACACCTTCGCGCCGAAGGCCAAATCGCCTGAGTCGCCCAGACCAGGTACGATGTAGAAATGCTCGTTCAGGTGATCATCGATGGCCCCCAGCCAGAGGTGGCACTGGGGCAACCGTTGCTGTACATACTGAACCCCCTCGGGACTGGCGATGATGGCGGCAATATGGGTTTGCGCCGGAATTCCGTACCGGAGCAGCGCATGGTATACTTTTTCGAGCGAACGGCCCGTGGCTAACATCGGATCCGAGAGGATCAGGACTTTGCCGCTCAGGTCAGGACTTACGATATAGTCCATTGCAATTTCGAACGCATCGTTTTCGCCCGGTACGTAGCCTCGATAAGCGCCGGCAAAAGCATTTTCAGCCTGGTCGAAATAATTGGCAAACCCCTGATGAAACGGCAATCCGGCCCGCAGGATAGTAGCCAGAACAGGCTGCTGACGAAGAATCTGCGTATGGGCGATTCCGAGTGGTGTCTGCACGTCCACGTTCTGATACGGCAATTTCTTGGAGATTTCGTAGGCCATCAATTCACCAAGCCGTTCGAGGTTTCGGCGAAACCGCAGACGATCCTGCTGAATAGAAACGCTGCGAAGTTCGGCCATAAATTGATTGGCCAGGGACGACTGATGCGCAAAGACAAACATAGGGAAGGCTTCTTTCGCCCTAAATTAGCCGCAAGGTTGGCGTATATCCAAACCAATTGCCTAATTTAAGCCGTTCATTTGGTCCACCAAGTCCAGAAAAAAGACACAACGGACCCGATAGTCGTTATTTTCATGCACAGCAACGTTTACGTTTTCTGTTTTCTACTGCTTTCGTTAACTGTTCGGGCACAAAGTCCATTCGTACCACTTAACGCAGACTATTATCATCTGGTCGACCGACTTGAGATTCGGCAAAATCGATGGGCCGAAGGGTTTCACAGCACGGTCAAACCCTACAACCGACAGGCTATTATTCAGCTGACCGACAGCCTCCTAACTCACCCAGGCCGGGAGTTTTCAGACTCTGATTATTTCAACTTCGATTACCTGCGCAATGACAGTTGGGAGTGGGTAGACCCCAACGATTCCTTGCAGATCGATCCGTATACCCGGCAATTGAGGCCTCAGGCAGCGCCCGGCGATAGCCGTGAACCGATTCTAAAGCATTTTTACCACAAAAAGGCAGATTTCTATAATCTACAAACGCCCGACATCGATCTCCATGTCAATCCGGTACTCTATGTTGGGCTGGGTCTCGAAAAAAGTACGGGTCAATCGGAGGCTCTGACCAGCAACCAGCGGATGCTGTTTGTTAATACGCGGGGATTGGAAATCCGAGGTACGATTGGCCGCAAACTGGGTTTTTACACGTTCTTCTCCGATACGCAGGCGGCTTACCCCGAGTATGTGCGCCAGTACGGCATGACATATGCCAGTGACTCTCTGGCTTCGGCACCGGGCGAAGGCTTCGTCAAACCCTTTGGTTCCAATGGCGGGGTCGACTATCTGTCGGCCAGGGGATATATTACATTCAATGCCCTCAAGGTCATTAATATACAGTTTGGCCACGACCGCAATTTTTTCGGTAATGGTTTCCGGTCTCTGCTCCTCTCCGACAACAGTCCGCCGGGCTTATTCCTGAAATTGTCGACTCGTCTGGGCCGGCGTATTCAGTATACGAACCTATTCTCCTCCCTGCAGAATACTCAGGCTCCGCTGCCTAAAGGCCAGCATCTGATTCCACAGAAGTACACGGCCATTCACCATCTGAGTATCAATCTGAATGACCACATGAACCTGGGGGTGTTTGAAGCCGAGGTTTTCAGCCGTGATCGGCTGGATCTCAGCTATTTAAACCCCATCATTCTTTATCGGTATATTGAATCGAGCCAGGGTAGTGCCGATAATGCGCTGATTGGAATCGATTTCAAAGCTAATTTCCTCTCCCAGTTCATGGTCTATACCCAGATTATGATCGATGAGTTTCGGCTGAAGGCCCTGCGGGAAGGCAAAGGCGACTGGACCAATAAGTTCGCCATACAACTGGGTGGCAAATACATCGATGCGTTCAACGTCCCTAACCTCGACCTGCAGGCCGAATTAAATCTGGCGCGTCCTTATACGTATTCGCACGAAGGGTCGCCGACCGTCAGTGCAGGGCAAACTAATTACGCTAACTACAGCCAGCCGCTGGCGCATCCGCTGGGCGGCAATTTTCTGGAAGGACTGGGCATTGTCCGCTATCAGCAGAAACGTCTGTCGGCCAACGGTATTTTCGGGCTGATGATGTACGGTGCCGACCCGGCTGCCGATATTAATTACGGCGGTAATATTCTAAAAGATTATAACAGCCGCAAGCGCGACGAAGGTAATTACATTGGCCAGGGCCGTAAAACCGTGATTACTTACGTAGACTTACGGGCGTCGTACATGATCCGGCACAATATATTCCTGGAAGGCCGCTACCTATATCGCTTTCAGGACAGTCAGTACCGTTCCGATCAGTACACGGACAATGTTGCCAGTTTTGGGCTGCGCTGGAACATGCCTTACCGAAACTGGGTGTTTTAGCCCCGTTTTTGGTCAAAAGTCATCTATCGTCAGTAAGTTTGTGCTATCCGAATCTACCTGCAACCAGACGGGTGATTCAGTTATAACCGTTTATGCTTGATCTTATTCGCCAGGAACTGACCGAAGCACAGTCTGTATTAGACGCCTTTCTCAGCAACCCGGCTCATCTTTCGGCCATCGAACAGGCTGCCGTACTCATGGCCGACGCCCTAAAGAATGGCCATAAGATTATCTCCTGTGGCAACGGCGGCTCACACTGCGACGCCATGCACTTTGCCGAAGAACTCTCCGGCCGATACCGTGAGAATCGTCGGTCGATGGCCGCTATTGCCATTTCCGACGTCAGCCATCTTTCGTGCGTCGGCAACGACTACGGATACGAATTTGTGTTTTCGCGGTTTATAGAAGGATTGGGAAACCCAGGTGATGTACTCCTCGGCATGAGCACCAGCGGCAATTCGACCAACGTCGTACGCGCCGTAGAGGCCGCTCGTCAGAAAGGAATGCAGGTCGTTTTGCTGACGGGCAAAGATGGGGGGAAACTCGCTGGTCAGGCCGACGTCGAAATCCGGGTTCCGCATTTCGGTTATGCCGACCGCATCCAGGAAATCCACATTAAAGTCATTCACCTGTTCATTCTGCTTATCGAAAAGCAGGTTATCTAGACCGGGATTTATGTGATTTGATTGACCGACCATGATTCAACACGCTTTCTTCGAAAGCAAAAATCAAAGTTGGTCAGTAAAATCATAAAAATCCCAGTTTAGAACTGCTTCAGATACGACAGCTTGCCGATGATGTGCTGTTCCTGCTGGCGGTCGATGGCTCTGGCCGTTCCTGCGTAAGTGCCGTTGTTATACACGATGTACAAAAACGACAGTGGCTGAAACTCCCAGGCCAGCCGCACGTTCCAGACGTTCTTATCGGTATAGGTATTCCGCTGGAAAAAGCTGATCAGTTGCAGACGCGGATTGACGGCCATGCGGCTCTCGACGCTGTATAAACCGATCTTACCTGAATAGCTGCCCACATTTCGGAAATCGTTGAGTTCACCGCTTAGGGTGAAGGCAATGTGTGGAATAGGTGCCAGCACCATAGACGCCCGGCCATAATTGAGACTTCCGTCGTAATACCGACCAGTTTCGCCGTTAAACTGAAAGGATATTTTCTTCGATGGATCAGTGCTGAACATCATCGTGTACCGAACATACCGGTATTTTCCTGACTCGATAGCCAACCCCAGTGGCCGGTAATCGCCATCGTCGAGCCGCTGGAAGGTAGGGTTGACAAATAACCCAAGATTGCCTCCGTTCTGAAACGTCAGCCACAAAGGGTTGAAGTTATACTGCGCTTCCTGTAAATAGCCTGTCGAAGCTTTATGATACAGCTCCATAAAAGCCCCTGGTTCAAAGCTGCGTATCCATTTAGGAAGCCACTTACCCCGCTCGACCAGATAAACTCCCGGTGTAGTGGCAATGACATCGTTCCGGGAAACAAAACCCATGGCCGGATTGAAGTTCCTCGTCACTAACGATTCCGTCCACCAGGCTACCAGTTGATTCGTCCGGTAGATAAACTGACTATAAGCCGAGACGCCCCGGTCATTGTCCGTCGAGCCCAACGTGCTGGTCACCATAGCGTTGTAGGCCAACGCCTGACTAAGCCGGAAGAAGCCGTCTAAAGCGATTGTCATGTTCTGCCGTGTAGCCGAGCTATCGGTAGCATGAGTACTTTTCAGCGTCACCAGGCCACCGATTCGGTTTTGACCGCCCACGTTCTCTACGTAACGAGCTACGGCAAAATCGGTAGTCGGACTGCCGGGTATCCCACGCTGCCGAATTAGCATACCCCCATAATTTCGATTTAGCGACCGATACACCAGTCGGGCCCCGGCATCGATGGGTACTGGCGTACTGGTGCCATCGGGAAGCGTAGCCAAGCCTACCGTCCGGCTAAAAAAGGGCTGAATAACCATACTGCCCCCTTCTCCGGTATTATTATTTCCAGCTAAGCCGGCACCGAATAAGCTGGCATTTTCCAGAAAAAAAGCGCGTCGTTCGGGAAACAGCACCGAAAAGCGGGTTAGATTATTTACCTGACGATCGACATCCGCCTGAGCAAAATCGGTATTGAAGGTCAGGTCGAGAACCGTATTCGGGTTGATAGCCCACTTCAAATCCCCACCCAGTTTGATTCCCGCCTTCTGCCCATAGCCTACTTCGGTACCCTGGTAGCGATCGTCGCTGATCAACACGTAAGGCTGAATCCGAACATTAGTTGAAGGAGGGGGAGGTTTCAGACCCGTAATCAACCCCGCGTAAGCAACACGACTGGATGTAAAGGCCCTCGGATAGGGCGACCAGGCCGATAACTCGTTGGAATAGCGCCGATTGCGATAAAAATTAATTCCCCAACTCTGGGTCGAATCGCTTGTCCGGACATAGCGTAGGGTCTGCCATGGAATCTGCATTTCAGCAACCCAACCCGAATCGGTCCGGCTGGTGCGCACTTTCCAAAACCCGTCCCAGTCTATGTCGTACAGTACATCATCGAACGAAAGCATATCGCGCTGGGTAGCGTAGGGATTGGTGGCAAAGGTCATCGCATTGCGCCGGTCGTTGAAGCCGTCGATGACAACGCCAAAATGATCGTGAGCCATAGCCGAAAAATCGCGCTTAAAATTAGGCGTTCGTATGGCTTTACGGCCAAGTGTATCGCGGTTGACGGCTGCGATGTACAGAAAATGTCGGTTATAGAGCACCCGAACGTCGGTATCGAAGGTTGCCGGACTGCCCTGTTTCGGATCGACCTGAACAAACCGGCTGATGGATTTGGCCCGTTGCCAGTCGGCTTCATTCAGGTAGCCGTCAATTTTAAGTTTATCACTGATTTCGACGGCCCGGACGGTTCGGGGTTTTTTCGATGGTGCAAAAATCAAGGCCTGCCCCGATGCGGTCTGGCTGCTGAGTAGCTGCTGATCAGGTACGTCATCGCGTGTGGTATCTGGCAGTACGATGTCGGATTGTGCCGTATTGGGTAACGCCGGGTTTGTTTGTGCGGCTAATCGAAGCGAGAAAACGAGAAAGATGAAGCTGTAACGAATAAAACCGGTTCCCATTTAAGTGGATCGATGAATCTACAAAAATAGAAGAGAGATTCGGGCAAGGCCAGGATTTTCGTTGAACGGCGGATTAAGCCTATCGACTGGTAGATAAGTTTAGGTATTTTCACCTAATAATCGCCACCAGCACCCCCACCACCGAAACTCCCTCCGCCGAAGCCGCCGAAACCGCCCCCGCTACTTCCACCGCCCCCGCTCCAGCCGCCACCCGAGCTACCCCAGCCCGAAAAAGTCGACGTTGGGAAAAAGACAGGCCCCCAGCCGCCACCCCGATTTCGATTGTTCCCCCCACCCCGATTTCGGCGTGAAATGATAAAAATAATGATCAGAAAGACGATCAATGCGATAAAGATAGCTCCGGAGCCGTCGCCTTCCCCGCTGTCGCTTTTGGGTTCGGCTTTGTATTCGCCACTGGCTCGTTGGATAATTTCGGTCGTGGCTTCATCCAGCCCTCTGAAATATTGCTCCTGTTTGAAGGCGGGAACAATAGTATTCGAGATGATCCGCTTGGCGATAGCGTCTGGAATGGCTCCTTCCAGGCCATAGCCGGTGGCAATGAAAATTTTTCGGGTCTGCGTAGCCCACGCCAGCACCAAGCCATTATTTTTCCCTTGCTGCCCAACACCCCATTTTCGCCCCACCTGAAACGCAAAATCGCCGATAGGGTAAGGCTCGGTTGTTTTAACGATTACAATGGTAATCTGGGTCGAGGTCGAGTCGTTGTAGGTCCGTAGCTTCTGCTCCAGTTGCGATCGTTCTGAACTACTGAGGATACCGACAAAATCGTTGACCAGACGTGGTGGATTCGGTCGATCGGGAATAACCGTGTTGGTACCGGTATCCGTAGCGACGTCCTGCGCCTGCAGACCAGTTGGGGCAACAAGCAACCAAAGAAGCAATCCTACACGGAGCGTTCGGATAAGATACGTAATCAAAAAGGGGGCGTTCACGTCAGTATTAGTCAAACGAAATATCGTCGGCAAGTTCGTTGGTATCGTCACTGGCGTATGGAAAATAATGTTTCAACTGCTCTCCGGCCCGTTCGATCCCCCGGCTCAATCCGGTAGCATAATCACCGGTGCTAAAATGCGTACGTAGCAGCTCTTTGGTCGTTTCCCAGAAGTCGGCTGGCACTTTGGCATCTATACCCTGGTCGCCTACTACGGCAAACTTACGGTCGACGTGAGCCAGATAAAATAACACCCCGTTTCGTGCCTTTGTCTGATGCATACCCAACCGGGCAAATACGTCGATGGCCCGCCGTACTGGATCGGCCTCCCCACAGTGAGGTTCGATATGAACCCGGATTTCGCCTGACGTCGCTTTTTCGGCTTGTCGTATAGCATCGACAATGCGCTGCTGCTCTGCGGACGTGAAAAGATTGGTTGGCATAGGGTATAGGGCGTAGGGCGTAGGGTACAGGGCGTGGGAAATCTATCCCATGCCCCGTGCCCCACGCCCTACGCTATTAAAACTGTACCGTGGGCGCGCTCTGAGCGGCTGCAGACGCTTCGAAAAACCCTTTGACCGGGAAGCCAAAAATACCGGCGAAGATATTATTGGGAAACGACCGTACCGACTGATTATAGGTTTTTACAGCCCCATTGAAATCGTTTCGGGATACCGCAATCCGGTTTTCTGTGCCTTCCAGCTGTGCCTGGAGTTCCGAGAAATTCTGATTGGCTTTCAGGTTGGGATAGCTTTCGGCCACGGCCAGTAACCGCGACAACGACCCACTCAGCTGATCCTGCGCAGCCTGAAATTTCTGTATATTTTCGGGAGTTAGCTGACTGGCATCCAGTTTAATACCGGTTGCATTGGCCCGTGCCTGGATGACCGCTGTCAGGGTACTCTTTTCAAAATTGGCCGCCCCCTGTACGGTCCGGACCAGGTTAGGAATCAGATCGGCCCGGCGCTGGTACTGCGTTTGTACCTGCGACCATTTTTCCTGTACGTTCGTATCTTCCTGTACTAATCCATTGTATGAACTACACCCGTACATGCCCAGTATCAAGGCAATGACGATCACAATAATTAAAGTCTTTGACATGGTTTTTTAGAATGCAAAAGGTTAATACTGCTTTCAAAGTTGATCAAAACTCGTTAATTAGTCGATGTAAAACTACGTCAACGGTGCTTTTGTCGTTTTTGTTTGGGTATTTGTCCTGATGACTGGTATTCAACAGCTTGCCAAAAAACGACTCGGGAGACCCTAATTAGTCAATAAAATGAACCTTGATTTAACCGGAAAAACGGCGCTCGTCTGTGGAAGTACGCAGGGGATTGGGCGCGCTACAGCCATAGAACTGGCACTGCTGGGTGCCAACCTTATACTCATGGCCAGAAACGAGCAGACCCTGAAAACTACGCTAGCCGATTTAGCGACGAAAGAAGGACAAATTCATCGGTATATCGTTGCCGATTTTAGCCAGCCAGGGGCGGTACAACGGGGAATAACTGACCATTTGGCCCAGTTTCCGGAAATGCACATACTCATTAACAACACAGGCGGGCCCTCGGGGGGGCCGCTCATCGATGCAAAGGCGGATGAATTCTTACAGACCTTCCATAATCACCTGCTCAACAACCAGGTGTTGGTTCAGGCAGTTGTTCCGGCAATGAAACAGGCAGGCTATGGCCGCATTGTTAATATTATTTCGACCTCGGTTAAGCAGCCGATTGTCGGATTGGGCGTGTCGAACACGATCCGGGGAGCGGTGGCTCAGTGGGCTAAAACGTTATCGCTGGAGATTGCACACTTCGGGATTACGGTCAACAACGTGCTGCCGGGCTACACCGACACTGCCCGTCTGTCGTCGACGATTGCGTCGCGGGCTAAAAACGCGGGTCAAACAGAAAAAGAGATCGCTGCACAACTGGAACGGGATATCCCGACCAGACGGTTCATTACGGCTGAAGAAGTAGGGGCTGCGGCCGCTTTTCTGTGCACACCCGCAGCCGCTTCGATTAACGGCATCAATCTCCCGGTCGATGGGGGTAAAACAGGCAGTTTGTAAAAGCGGATAGTAAATAGTGGTTCGTTGTGAGAAGCTGAATCGGCTACCGGTCCCGACCGCTGATTATCAACTTACTACTATTTACTAACCTCTATCAGACCAGGCTGTTTTTGAATGCGTAGGCCACCATACCCGCGGTATTTCTGGTGCCTGTTTTTTCGAGAATACGCAGCCGGTGGCCTTCGACCGTACGGGGGCTCAGGAATATTTTTTCGCTGATTTCATTGGTCGAAAGTCCTTCGCAGATGAGTACCAGGACTTCCTTCTCACGCTCGGAGAGTAGAATTTTACTATTATAGAAGGCATTGACGGGCTGAACTTTCGTTTTGTTCGTCATCTTGCGGAGCATCGCCTTCGAAACAAATTCGTTGAGGTAGACTCCTTCGTCCATTACCTTCCGGACCGCCTTTTCCACTTCGCCGGCTTCGGCATCTTTCAGCAGGTACCCACTGACGCCTTTTTCGAGCAGATGCAACACCATCCGATCTTCATCGTGCATGGTAAGCACGACGATTTTCACCAATGGGAAGTGTTCGCGCATGTAGTCGGCGGTAGCCGTGCCGTCCATGACCGGCATTTGTAAGTCGAGCAATACGACATCAGGGGTTTTACGGGCAATTTTGTCGATCAGTTCCTGTCCATTGCCGGCTTCCAGAATCAACTCAAAGTCCTGAATCTGACCAAGAATGGTGGACATGCCCACGCGAAACAAGGTATGATCGTCGCACAGGGCCAGTTTAATTTTGCGCATAGGGGATAAAGAGCTAAGGTTCGATGTCGATTAGTCGCAAATGCCAACTATTCAGCTAACAAATTAACTCAATAAATCAACAGGCTGCGCATCGTGTAGGCGTACCTGTACATGAATCTGCGAACCACGACCGGGCGCTACATCGAAGGTTACATGGCCGTTCACCACACTTAACCGGCTTTCGATGGTTCGAAGCCCTAAACCACCCTGCCGATTCTCCATAAGCGCGTCGAAATCGAACCCAACTCCATCATCGATTACAGACAGTCGTACTTCGTTGTCGAAACACACCAGTTGAACCATGATGTGTTGAGCACGGGCATGCCGAATCGCATTGTTGACCAGTTCCTGCGTAATTCGGTAAAACATCAACTCTAATGCAGGAGGAAACTGAACCGCTGTTTCGGGGTAATTCAGTTGAACATCCAGTTCGCCGTCGTTGGCGCGGTCGATCAGCTCTTCGAGGGCAGCCAGCAGGCCAAAGCGCTCGAGAGTGGTGGGCACCAGATTTCGGCTGATACGCCGGACATTGGTCATCGTTTCGTCGATCATGGAGCGGGTTTTCTGAAACTCGAACCCAACCTGAACTTCGCCCCCTAGCTTCTGTTCCAGCTGATTGAGGCTCATTTTAGTAATCGAAAGCATCGTGCCGATGCCGTCGTGCATATCTTCGGCCAGCCGTTTGCGTTCTTCTTCCTGCCCCCGAAAGGTAGCGGCCATCAGTTCGCGCCGGTGTTGCGCCTGTAACTCTTTGAGCGCCAGTTGCTGCTTTGCCTGCTTCTGCTGGTAATAGGCCACGAAGATGATGATGAACACCGCCATCATCAGCAACACAGCCGTACCCACGGCAATAACAAAACCGGAATCGATCGACATCTGACTTGTTGGCAATACTACGTGAATCGGGTAAAATTGATTAATTGCGGTTTGAATGTCAACGCACGCATGTTACTATTGAGCGAATGGCAATAAAAAGAAAGAGCCACATGTTACATCATACGCTGAAAAAGCGACCCGATTAACTGAGTTGGAATCAATACAATAAATTTTCCTGATCGTATTTACTGGTCCAGAAACCCAATGCCGACAGGCAGGAAAAAATTATAAGTAATACCAGTCCTCCATTCCAGTATCTGTCGAATATTTCAGCCGGAACTTTATTTATATCCTTATACCAGTATTCGCTAAAAAGCACAATAAAAAAAGTTCCGGTAGTATAAATAAACAAACCTGTGACGAACCAGAATAGAGGATGAAGTAATATATTTTTTACTTTAACATCGGTTAGAATTTTATTAAAATAAGATAAGCAGAAAAAAATAGCGAACAGCCTGAAGGAAGATAGGCTACCGGAAGATATAGCGTCACTTTTATAAGTATAGAGGCTTACACTCACGCAGATAATTGCCAGAACAACGGCAAACCGTCGCCAGCTGGGCGCGTCGAAACAGGCGAAACCGATGGCTAGCAGAATCAACGTTTCTACCATCGTTTCAATATTTTGAAGGTAATAGTTATTTTCTTTCAAAACGGCCAGCCAGGTAGCGTACGTTTCTTTCAGAAAGTAAAACAGGAAAAATACAATAACTAATTTTAAGGCATTCGAAAGATATTTATAGCGAAGCAAACCTAAAAAAATAGGCAGGCTACTACTCAAGTGCGTAATGAAATCTAAGGGGTATTTCTCACACAATGATAGTAGCCTTTCAAGCATAGTATTAGCGGATTATTTAGTGTCTGTGCCTTCACAGTGCTGGGGGCAAGGCAAGCCATCTCCCAACGCTCTAAAACCACCTCCCCCGGCGGGCATATCTTTTATTCCAGCCTGATAACCCTGAATCGGCATGTCCTTCCCTCTGGCATCTACCCCTGTCAGCAGTACACGTGGTTTGAGCTGGCCATTACCCGAATCCGTCGGATTTCCGGCGGCATCTTCCCAGCGCTTAGCTTGGTGAACCCGCAGCCCAACGCAACCTTCCTGACTTAACAGATTCATTACCTGTTCGATACCAAAAAACTCGGAGCGAACGTACTCATCTTTTTTTAAACCAACCTTTACTTTACGATCACGGTATGCACCGGTCATCGCTTCGGTTTCCTGGGGGTCAAGCACACGGCCTGCATCTTTGGTGAAAGCATTCATATTCTAAAGGGTTAAAAATATATGTACTGTCGGTTTGTGCTGGAATGGATAGAACCGGAAAGCGGTCCGAACCTACGACACTTATGTTTCGTCTCCATACAGGAGCCAACGTATGGTTAAAAGTCAACTTACTGTTTATTAAACACTTATACCGTATTGTTTATTTACTAATGCGTATAAATACGTAGTAAAGTGCGGATTTTCGCCTGTTTCTCCAGTACAGCGTAAAAGCGGGGTTTTTGCGCTGAAAAGACTTTTTTAGACCTGTTACCTTTGCCGGGTAACGGGCTGGGTTAATCTGAACCGATTTTTCTCATCTGCTCATAGGTTAGGTTATACAATAGCTGACATTCCATGAATGTCAGCTATTTTAGTTTTCTACTCAAAAGCTATAAACCAAACTGGAAAGACGCTTTGACCGCAAACGGCGTTACATTCGGGCTTTGTCGATAGGTCAGCCGGTGCATGGCTTCGATGCGTACGGCTTTCAGCATGTTCTCAAAGCCGTAGCCTACTTCCACATAAGGCGTTTCCTGCAGCGAATGAACAGGTGGCAGTGGCTTTCCAGTCGGGTCATGAGTAGCAATGAGATTCCGGTTGTCGCGGCTCAGATGCCCCCATAGCACGTTACCCGTTACGAACGTACGCCAGCCCCAGCGCCGGATCAACGGTAGCCGGTTCGTGAACAGCCCCTCAAATTTGTGCTCTATTCCCACCGATACGTAGCGGTCGCTCACAAACTCCGCGTAGTTCATTAAGTTAAAGGCATTCCGATTGTAGAACGGGGTCTGATTTCCTAAGTGTACCTGAAGTAATGGATACGGTAGAGCTGACGGAATATAGCCTGCCCTGAAGGAGTACTGCGTACGACCCAACAAGCCCCAGCGCAGGGTTTGATCCCACTGGAGTTGCCACTTATGATAGCTTCTGAACGTACGCCCCTCAAAGGAAGCCGACCCGTACGTGTAGCGTAATGTCACGATCGGAGCCGTTTCGCTGGGGCGACGCCGGATGCGCCGGCCCGTAATCCGACGGGTGGGTACACGACCTGGTGCGTACCGAGTTTCCATGAAGTACTCCACACTACGCAACTCCGTACTGATGGCCGTTGGGTTAGCCTGTTCGTCATTCTGGTTGATAGCGAGCGGAAACAGCGGATCCATACCCCGCGACCGAACACCGATTGTCTGGGTGAAGTTGGTTCCTAAATCACGCTGAGCGCTTAGGGCCGTTTCACGTTGATAAAAAGCCCGCGGATAGCGGCCGAAGCGGCTGGTTGCCCGGAAAAACGAGTTGTCGGCCAGATCTTCCATGCGGTAGCCCAACTGCTCCAGGTCGTAAGTGTGCCGCAGGGAAATCAGCGTCAGAGGCCGGCGGGTAGGTATAAAATTGACCTCCCAGCCTGTTTTCCAGACGCGGTCGCGGGTTCCGTAAGCACCGTAAGCCGAAAGCTGCCAGGTGCGGCTAAAGGCATTGTTGGTTTGCAACCCCATCCGGAACCGATGCCCTTCGATCGGGTTATAAGCCCACATCGAGAAAACCGGTCCGGCCTCGAGCCCCTTCATAATCGGCAAATAGCCCCCATTGAGCACAAATTGAGCAATTTTTGTGTACGTTTTTACCACCGGCAGGCTTCGCACCGTATCGAGTAATGCCCGCGTCTGATCATAAGGCCGGGCTTCCAGGGCCTGCTGGCGCTGACGTTGCCAGAACTCAGCCGAGGATTCAGCCCGATCGTCGGCCAGCTCAATGTCTACGTTAAAAAAGTCGACGGACTTAGGATGACCGACCAGCGGCTGATGGACTGACGAGAAATAATCGACCGAGGCACCGAACGTATTTTTGACGACCTCGCCAACCCCAATTATCAGGTGCGTAGACTCAGGTAGCCAGGCACTTCCCGAATCGCTTACCAGTTCGTATGTCTGATCGATGTCGATGCCATTGATGAAGTTGATATTAGCAGCGGCCCCCACATGCGCTTCGATACGGACCAGCGCGTAGCTTTCGGCATCGATCCACATTCGGCCGCGGAACACCAGGTCCCGTTCGTTCTTAGGATCGAAATCAATGGCGTAGCACGTGTGTTGGCCAATCGGTATGGTGTCGGCCAGAAAATACGTGTACGCCAGTCGCCCACCTTCAGCCAGCGGTGAAATAAACTCTTTTTTAAACAGGGCGATCTGATTCTGATAAAAATTAAGCGTGTTAAAACCTGCGCCCGTAAACATCGCAACAAAACTATCGTCGGTAATTCCAACGCTGCTGATGTTTGTTTTCAGGATATGTTCTTTCGTGTGCTGCGGATTACGGCGTCCGTATATGCGGGAAACCGTTTCTGACACAAAGACAGGCAGCTCTGAAGCGGCTTTGCCCTGCTTCTGCTCCAGCGCCTGCAGGATGACCTTTATGGGTTTGCGCTGCCGAAAACGATCCGATATTTGATTGATACTGATTGCCAGTTGGCTGTAAGCATCATATTCATACCCACTCAACTGCCGGAAATCATTCTGTTTGCGGTGAGTATGTATTTCCCGCAGAATCCGAAAAGCCGGATTTTCACCTGCATGTACAATGACTTCGTTGAGCATAGACGCAGCGGGTGACAGTGCAATGTCGACCGTAGCGGCTCTAATAGCTACCGCTACGGTCTGGTAACCCAAGGCCGAAACCAGTAACGAATCAGCGGGTTGGTTTAGGCGGAGTTCATAGTGCCCATCGACATCAGCCTGCGCTCCTGTGGCTTTCCCCTTTACGGCGACTGACGCAAACGGAACGCTTTGCCCCGAACTTAGGTCGGTAATTTTACCGGAAATAAGCATCGGTTTGGCGGGTACCTGCCCGAAGCCAGACGCTCCGCCAAACCAGGAGGCTATGAGTAACAGGATGGATAGTATGCGGACTTTCATGGGGTTGCTGTCTTTATGCGCAGCGATGACCACTGATCCGACGTTTCCCCCTACACGAAAAAATCCGTTCGTTAAAAATCGTCGCTTCCGGGCCAGGCTGTCGAGTGGTAGTTGTTTGTTCATCGCGTGTTGTTTGCAGAACAAAATTCTGATAACCAGGTCAGGTCGGGAAGCGGTTTGTTCCTGAAGTGTGAATAGTTGCTCCTTAATGGTTCGAATAGGCTACTGAATTGCAGTACAGATTAAACCCGTTACTGTACGCTCATAAGAAAACCCATCTATACCCAGAATTAATACCGGGCTCTGCTCAATAAAGCGATGCATCCTTTGTGGTTAAGGTCCTACTTTTGCTAACAGTGCTTACCGCTTACTAGCAAGCACCTAACCTAACCCTGCTTTTGCTCATGCGTATTCCTCTTTTCGGCCTTCTTTTCGTCGGCATGACTCTTTACGCCAATGCTCAATCGGCAACGACGAAAAAAGTCACCCCATTTGCCGGTTATACAAACAACCGGCATCCACTACGGCCCAACCCTTACATCGAACTACCACTGGGTGCGATAAAAGCGCAGGGATGGCTGAAAGAAATGCTCGTGCGGCAAAAAGACGGAGCTACGGGGCAACTGGACGAGCTCTATCCGCTCGTGATGGGCAACCGAAACGGCTGGCTTGGTGGCGACGGCGACCAATGGGAACGGGGCCCTTACTGGGTCGATGGGCTGCTGCCCCTCGCTTATCTGCTGGATGACAAAGACCTGATCGCCAAAACCAAGCCTTGGGTCGAATGGGCGATCAACAGTCAACAACCCAACGGCTATTTCGGACCACTGAAAGATTACCCGTCGGAGCCGGGGGTCCAGCGCGACAACTGTCAGGATTGGTGGCCTAAGATGGTGATGCTCAAGATTTTGAGGCAGTATTATTCAGCCACTCAGGATCAGCGTGTCATTAAGTTGATGACCAATTATTTCAGGTATCAACTGCAGGAGTTGCCGAAGCATCCGCTCGATCACTGGACGTTCTGGGCGCGCTACCGGGCGGGCGATAACTTAATGGTGGTCTACTGGCTTTATAACCAGACGGGCGATGCGTTTCTGCTGCAACTGGCTGACCTTATTCACAAGCAAACCTTCGATTATACCGACGGGTTTCTGCACACGAATTTCCTGGCCAAACCCGGGAGTATCCATTGTGTCAATCTGGCACAGGGCATCAAAGAACCGCTCATTTATTACCAGCAGCATACCGACCGAAAATACGTTGACGCGGTGAAAAAGGGCTTTGCCGACATCCGCCAGTACAATGGCATGGCGCATGGCCTCTACGGTGGCGACGAGGCCCTACACGGCAACAACCCAACGCAGGGTTCGGAGTTGTGCAGCGCGGTCGAGATGATGTTCAGTCTGGAAAGCATACTGGGTATCACCGGCGATGTGGCCTACGCCGATCAACTGGAGAAAATCGCGTTCAATGCGCTCCCTACGCAGGCCAGTGACAATTATATGGGGCGGCAGTATTTTCAGCAGGCCAATCAGGTGATGCTCACACGGCATATCCGCAACTTCGACGTCAATCATGGCGGTACCGACCTGTGTTACGGTTTGCTGACGGGCTACCCCTGCTGTACGTCCAATATGCACCAGGGCTGGCCCAAGTTTACCCAGAATCTCTGGTACGCTACCGCCGACAAGGGTCTGGCTGCGCTCGTTTACTCGCCCAGCGAAGTGAAAGCCTACGTAGCCAACGGCGCCGAAGTGACCATCAAAGAAGAAACGACCTACCCTTTCGGCGAAAGCATCCGGTTTACGCTGACGACCGGCAAACCCGTCGCATTCCCGTTCCATGTGCGGATTCCAGCCTGGTGTACGAAAGCCAGCATTCTGATCAACGGTCAGGTCTGGAAAGAATCGGCAGGAAACCAGATCATACCGATAACCCGAAGCTGGAAATCGGGTGATGTCGTTGAGTTGCGGCTACCGATGCATGTTTTTAGAAATCAGTGGTACGAAAACTCGGTGTCTGTCGAACGTGGCCCGCTCACCTACGCGCTCAAAATGGGGGAAGACTGGAAAAGCGTAAAGAACGATAAAGACCCTGTAGAGTATGGCGATCAATATTTCGAAGTGCGGCCCACAACGCCCTGGAACTACGGCCTGCTCGAATCGGTCAGTAACCGGCTGGAGCAGGCAGCGACGGTTCGGCAGAAAGATGAGCTGGCCAGGTATCCCTGGAATCTGGACAATGCCCCTTCCGAAATCCGGCTAAAAGCCCGGCGGATTCCCTCCTGGCAACTGTATAACGAGATGACAGGACCAATTCCGTACAGCATTACCTACGGCATGGTTTCTGACAAAGACGAGGAAGAAATTGTCCTGGTCCCTTACGGTTGCACGACCCTGCGCATTTCGCAGTTTCCGCTGCTCCGGAAACGAGATTGACCGAGCGGATTGCTTCTTTCGAAGGAACCGTATGGCTTTTATAGCTCGGCTCAAAAAGAAAACGTACGGATCAATACCCACGAAAAACGCCGGACTGCTAGGACCGGCGTTTTTCGTAAACTTTACAATGGAGCTAATCGGCTTACTTGAGAATATTCAGCAGATAAGCGCCATAGCCACTCTTGACCAATGGTTTGGCAATGGTAGCCAGTTGGTCGGCATCGATAAACTTCATGCGGTAAGCAATCTCCTCGATACAGCCGATTTTCAGTCCCTGCCGCTCCTCAATGACATGAACGAACTGGCCCGCCTGAATAAGCGACTCAAACGTACCCGTGTCGAGCCAGGCGGTTCCGCGGTCCAGTACGCCAACTTTCAGCTTGCCTCGTTCCAGATAAACCCGGTTTATGTCCGTAATCTCCAGCTCACCCCGCGGTGACGGTTTGATGTTCTTCGCAATCTCGACGACGTCGTTGTCATAGAAGTACAGCCCAGGCACCGCATAATTGGACTTAGGTTTTTCGGGCTTTTCTTCGATCGAGAGTACGTTGAACTGCTCATCGAACTCAACGACACCGTAGCGTTCCGGATCATGCACCTGGTAGGCGTAAACAACGCCCCCATCCGGGTCGTTGTTGGCCTGAAGCAGCTTCGATAAGCCCGAGCCGTAGAAGATGTTATCGCCCAGTACCAGCGCGACTTTCTCATCGCCGATAAATTCTTCGCCGATAATAAACGCCTGCGCCAGTCCATCGGGGCTGGGCTGAACCGCATAGCTGAACTGACAACCGATTCGTTCGCCATCGCCCAGCAGTTTCTCAAAATGAGGCAGATCGTGGGGGGTCGAAATAATCAGAATTTCGCGAATGCCCGCCAGCATCAAAATCGACAGCGGGTAATAAATCATGGGCTTATCGTAAACCGGCATGAGTTGTTTCGAAACAGCCAGCGTAAGCGGATGAAGTCGGGTGCCGGATCCTCCGGCCAGAATAATTCCTTTCATAGTGTAGTGTGGGGCGGAGGGCACGGGGCGCGGGGCGCGGGGAGACTACCCCATGCCCTTCCCCTTATGCCCTATGCCACTATCGATTTGCGTACATTCCCTGATAATAACTCTGATAGGCTCCCGACGTTACGTTGTCGAGCCAAGCCTGATTGGCCAGAAACCAGTCGACGGTTTTTTCGAGACCTTCTTCAAACTGAAGTGACGGTTGCCAGCCCAGTTCGTTCATGATCTTGTTAGCGTCGATAGCGTAGCGCAAATCGTGACCGGCCCGGTCGGTAACGTAGGTGATGAGTTGAGCCGAAGTGCCTTCGGGACGACCCAGCTTGCGGTCCATGATCGAGCAGAGCAGATTTACCAGATCGATGTTTTTCCACTCGTTGAATCCACCGATGTTGTAGGTTTCGCCCAGTTTCCCGGTATGAAAAACGGCGTCGATAGCCCGGGCATGATCGACCACGAACAGCCAGTCGCGCACGTTCTCACCTTTTCCGTAAACCGGCAATGGCTTGTTGGTCTGGATGTTATGGATCATCAGCGGAATCAGTTTCTCCGGAAAATGATTCGGCCCGTAGTTATTCGAACAGTTCGACAACACGACCGGGAGTTTGTACGTATTGCCATAGGCGCGTACGAAGTGGTCGGAAGCCGCTTTGGAAGCCGAATAAGGCGATTGCGGATCGTAGGAGGTTTCTTCGGTGAAGAACTCGTCCGGATTGTGCAACGATCCGTATACCTCGTCGGTCGACACGTGGTAGAATCGTTTTCCGTCGAAGCCACCGTTGCTGGCCCAGCTGTTTTTTGCCGCATTGAGCAGGTTCACTGTTCCGACGACATTGGTCATCACAAACGACATCGGATCGGTGATCGAGCGATCGACGTGCGACTCGGCCGCCAGGTGAATAACCCCATCGAAGGTCAGTTCAGCGAACATGTCCTCCAGAAATTTCGCATCCGTAATATCCCCTTTCACGAAGGTATAATTCGGTGCGTTCTCGATGTCGGACAGGTTTGCCAGATTACCGGCATAGGTCAGTGCATCGAGGTTATAAATCTGGTACTCAGGGTACTTTGTGACGAATAACCGTACAACGTGCGACCCGATGAATCCGGCTCCGCCGGTAATCAGTATTTTTTTCATGGTTTAACGATTCGTAATTCAGATTTCCGGTGGGAAACAGTATCATTTTTTTATGCCTAACCGTTGCTGCCACTGCCAGGCATCGCGCAGCGATTCGGCCAGCGAACGCTTTGCCTGCCAGCCCAACACGGTATTAGCCTTCGTAACGTCGGCGTAAACCTGCTCGACGTCGCCGGGACGGCGCGGACCAATGCTGTAATTTACCTTCACGCCGGTGGCTTCTTCAAAAGTTTTGATCACGTTCAGCACCGTTTCGCCCCGGCCCGTACCAATGTTGATCACATCGTAGGAATACGGCATATCCTCCTCGATGAGTTTCCGAAGCGCCTGCACGTGGGCATCGGCCAGATCCATGACGTCGATATAATCCCGAATACAGGTTCCGTCGGGTGTATTGTAATCATCTCCATAGACGGTCAGGCTGGAGCGAATGCCGGCGGCCGTTTGCGTAATGAACGGAACCAGATTCGCCGGAACGCCCAGCGGCAGTTCGCCGATCTGTGCCGACGGATGCGCACCAATGGGGTTAAAATACCGCAGTGCCAACGCTTTGACCGGTGTTTTGGCCCGAACGGCATCGCGAATGATATCCTCCCCAATGGCTTTGGTATTGCCGTAGGGAGACTGAGCCGGAAGACGGGGCGTTTCTTCAGTTACGGGCAGGTGTTCGGGTTGGCCGTATACCGTGCAAGACGACGAAAAGACCAGATGCGGCACCTGATGGGCCGACATCAGTTCCAGCAGCAACATCAGCGAGTCGAGGTTATTGCGGTAGTATTTCATCGGCTGAGCGACCGATTCGCCAACGGATTTGTAAGCCGCAAAATGAATCACGCCGGCGGGCGATTCCCGCTGAAAAACGCGCTCCATCTCGGCGGGGTCGTTGCAGTCGATGATGTAGCAACGGACGTCATGCCCTAGAATGGTCTGCAACCCGCTGAGCACCGAGCGCTCGGAGTTGGAAAAATCATCGACGATGACGGGTTCGAAACCTGCGTTGAACAGCGAAACGACTGTGTGCGAGCCAATAAAGCCAGCGCCACCCGTAACCAGAATTTTGGGAGAAGTGCCTGTAGGAATCAAACTATTTTTTTATAAAATTTTTGTTGCTACTTTGTCTCTGTAACTCGTAAAACCAGACAAAAGTAGTATATTCAGGAGGTTTCCGAAAACAGTATTTATTCTGGGGTACCACGACTTAGCTTTAGTAACGCATGAACGACAATGAATTGAAAGCGCTGATCTCGCTTTTAGATGATGAGGACCGGGAAGTAGTCGAGCATGTCGAACAGCAAATTCGGCAGATCGGAGGACCAATGATTCCCTTCTTGGAGGCCGAGTGGGAAGGCAGCTTCAATCCCGAACTACAAAAACGAATCGAAGAAATTATTCACGATCTGCAATACGAATCCGTACTGGATCGGATGCGCGACTGGAAAAACGGTGGGGCGATGGACTTGCTGGAAGGACTCTGGATCGTGGCCACGTATCAGTATCCCGACCTGTCGCTGAATAAATTAAAGCAGGACGTCGAGCAATTGTTTTACGATGTCTGGGTCGATTTTAAGCCCGATATGCACCCCGACGAGCAGATCAAGGCCATGAACAGCGCCTTTTTTTCGAAGCTGAAATTTGCGCCGAATACCAAGCATTTTCACTCGCCCGCCAACTCGATGATCAATCAGGTACTGGAGTCGCGCCGGGGCAATCCAATTACGCTTTGTGTGCTGTATATGCTCATCGCCAAACGGCTGAACCTGCCGGTCTACGGAGTGAATCTGCCCAACTTATTTGTGCTTACGTATAAAAACAGCAGTGGCGTTCAGTTTTACATCAACGTCTTCAACCGCGGGCTGATCTTCACGACTAAAGACATCGATCAATACATCGATCAGTTGAATATCAAGCGGTTGGATACCTTTTATCAGCCCTGCACCAACGCCGACATTGTCCGGCGCGTGCTGCGTAACCTGACGCTGGCTTTCGAAAAAAACGGCGACACGGCGCGGGTTCAGGAAGTAGAGCGAATCCTAAACGCTGTCCGGGACGACGGCGATGGGCTTCCCCTCTCGGACTATACACAGCGGTAAACGAGTAACCAGTAACTGATAGCCAGTTAAAAGTTCTGAGAAATGACTAGCTACTGACTACCAGCTACTGGTTAGTCGCTTTAGTACGCTACAGCCAGCAGACCCGGTCCTGTCCGAAAACAACGAATGGTGAGCTGCGATTCGTGATCGGGTAGGCGCACATGACCGACCAGGTGTTCATCATGATCGGCAAACGGGTCGACATGCAGGTGCTCCCGAAAAGTAAGCTGACGTTTGCCGTACAGTTTGTAGAGTGCTTCTTTGGCACACCAGTAAACCGCCAGCCGATTCGGGTCGCCACCGGCGTGTGCAACTTCACTTTCCGACAAAACCCTGGGTACCACCCGTTTAAATTGTTCCCGAATCGGTTCGATATCGATACCAATGGGCCGTTGGCGATGCAGGGCAACAGCCGCCCAGCCGGTGGTATGCGATAAAGACATGTGCCACGGCAATCCGATTAAATAAGGCTTTCCGAATTCGTCTTTCTGAAGCCCGTTGTACACGACGCCCTGGGCTTCAACCAATTGCCGGATAGCTATCCGGCAGGCCATCCATTCGATGCGTTGCGCCGGGTGGCTGATGCTGGCCAGTTCCTCCTCCTCGGGCGTCGTCAGCTGCAACGCCAGCTGTAGAGTCGGTTCATCTTCCGTAATGCTCTGGAGCGTGGCTATGCAATCGCTGTTTATGTCTATCTGAACCCTCACGAATCAAAAGTCGGAAGTCGTTCGGGAAAAAGAAAGGTTTACCGACCTTTGCGGGTCAACTTGTTTGTTTATCGGTCATGCATGTAGAAAAAATCGATACGTTCGGTGGTCACCGCGATTGCGTTTATAGCCTGGAAGGGGGCCTGGAAACGAATCAGTTTTTTTCGTCAGGCGCCGACGGACTGGTTGTCCGCTGGCAACTCGATCGGCCCGACCGGGGAACCCTGATTGCCAAAGTATCGGCTTCGGTTTATGCCATAGCGCTACATCCGACCAGTAAACTGCTCTGGGTCGGTCAGAATTACGAAGGACTTCACCTGATCGACACGGATCAGAAGCAGGAAGCTCGTTCGCTGAAGCTAACTTCAGCGGCTATTTTCGCCATTAACTTTTACAAAAACGACGCCTTTGTTGCTTTATCCGATGGCGTTGTGGTGGTGCTCGATGCCGAACAACTGGCTGTTAAAAAGTACCTTAAAGCTTCCGGCCAGGCGGCCCGATGTCTTGCTATCAATCCCATCGAGCGGGAAGTCGCCGTAGGTTACAGCGATAATTCGGTTCGGATTTTCGATCTGATCACCTACGATCTGAAGCGGATGATTCCGGCGCATACCAATTCGGTTTTTACCCTGGCCTATTCGCCAGACTTCCGATACCTGCTGACCGCCGGACGCGATGCACACCTGAAAGTCTGGGACGCCGAAAAAGAATATAGCCTTCAGACCGACATCGTAGCGCATTTATTCGCCATCAACCATCTGACCTACAGCCCGGACGGGAGTCTGTTGGCCACCGCCAGTATGGATAAATCGATTAAGATCTGGGATGCCGATACGTATCGGTTATTAAAAGTCGTCGACCGGGCGCGTCATGCTGGCCACGGCACGTCGGTTAATAAACTACTCTGGACAGACTACAACCGGGAGTTGCTTTCGGCCAGTGACGACCGTACTATTTCGGTTTGGCAGTTGAGTTGAAAAACGACCGTCTCCTAGGAATCTTCTAATTTTCCGGCTATTTTTTGTAAAATCCGTATTATGAGCGTTATTTCACCTCTATCTGTTAGTAAGTAACAACCAAAAACCTTAGCGCACCGATGAAATTTACGCCTAATGATATCCGGCAACACTCATTTGAAAAGGGATTGCGCGGTTATAAAACAGAAGAAGTAGACGCTTTCCTGGCGCTGGTATCCGAAGAATGGGAACGGGTCACCAGCGATTATAAAATGTTGAAAATGCAGCTTGAACTGGCCGAAAAAGAGTTGGGTAAGCTGAAAGAAGTAGAAATGACCCTGTTTCGGACGCTGAAAACAGCCGAAGATACCAGTACGCAAATAACGGAGCAGGCCAATAAAGCCGGCGAAAAATACATCAGTGAAGCCAAACAGAAAGCAGACGATTTACTGGCCGACGCCCGCAAGCGCTCGGCATTGATGGTACAGGACGCTGAAAATCAGTCACGCTACTTAAAAGACAATATCCTGAACGACCTAAAATCGTTGGAACATGACTTTAAAGCGCTGGAAAACTATAAAGAAAATCTGGCGGTGCAGATCCGCACCCTGGCCGGTAACGCCGTCGACAGCGTGGAGCGCTTCGAGAAAAAATTCACCAAGCAAAACCTGAAGGGAAAAATCGATGAAACGGCTAGCCAGATTAAAGATGAGCTAAAACAGGCCGATGCCCAAAAGCAGCCTGAGCCAGTAAAAGCCTCTGAATCGACCCCGCCCCCCATTACTGATCTGCCTCCGCTTACCCAACGCGAACCCGCCATTCCCGAAGCTATTCCAATCGACGAAGCGGTGGTCGCCAAGCTCAACGACGCCGTTCGCCAGTCGACTCAACCGGAGGCCGTTCAGGAACCAGACATTACCAATAACTCGGAGACCACAGAAGAGCTCAAAGGTTCGAAACCAGTGCTGGCAGAGGTCGATACGGCTGAACCGGTAGCTCAGCCAGTCGACGTACAGCAGGATTCGGAACCTAAAAAAGGCGGCTCGTTTTTTGATCAGATTTAAGTGCTGGAGTAGCACGGCATAAAACCGCTGCCTCAGTAAACGAATGCGGGTTTCCGCCCGCGCTACACATGGGAACAATTGCACTAGAAGGACTCGAATTTTTCTCTTATCACGGTTTTTACGACGAGGAGCAAAAAATCGGCAATAAATATTCCGTCGACATCATTGTCACGGCCGATTTTTCGGAAGCAGCCCGGCGCGACCGGCTGAGTGCAACGGTAAATTATGAGGATTTGTACCGGATCACGGCCAACGTAATGCAGCGATCGGCCCGGTTACTCGAGCACATTGGGCATCAGATCATTCAGGACATTCGAGCACAGTACCCTGAATTACAATCCGTTGAAGTCAGCGTATCGAAATTCAACCCGCCCATCGGCGGTGTTTGTCATCGCGCCAAGATTACGCTGAAAGAATAATGGAGGAGAGGGTATGGAGTAAGGGCATCGGGCGATTTCTGTAGTGTCCCTACGCCCTTACCCCATACCCCTTCCCTTAAACGGCCTGTTGCAATCCGGCAAACGAGATCGACATATGCGAGGCATCGTAAATGCATTCGCCATTGCGGATGAGCAGCACCTGCGGGGATTCGTGCTCAACGCCAAAAACGTTTTCAATCTTATTCGAAATAGACCGGTTAGCTAATAAGTCGAGATAATAGGGCTTCACCCCAAGCTGATCGTTCCAGTTACGTTCCATACGGCTGAGGGCCATTGCGCTGATGGAACAACTTGTACTGTGTTTAAAAATCAGCACGGGTTGCTTTACGGATTCTTCTTTTATGCTATCCAGTTGAGCATCACTCGTTAACTTATTCCAGTTCATTGTTGCAACATAGGTTCTGTTGAGCGAAAACACATTTAGGAATTTGAAAAGTTCTTACTTTCTGGAACGTACCCTAACTTTTCAGCCATTTTCAGGGAAATGTTTCGGGGAGGTGGCCAGGCGACGCCAGCGGGCATTTTTTCACTTGCTGATTTAGCTTCAATAGAGTAAGCTTCTGTCTCGTAACCAGGCCGTTTATTGCGCCAAACTTAGAACGCCCCGCATGATCAGTGCCGAAATGAATGATTTCATAGTGAGTTCGTAGCTTTGTCTATCTCATCAATTTTACATACGCTTGTTTTCCGGACTCTATAATACAGGTATTCTGACGTTCCAGACCCTGATGCGGTTGGTAGCACCGTTTCATCCAAAAGCTCGTCTGTGGGTTGACGGTCGTCGGGACTGGGCTGCAGCGCTGGCCGCCAAACTAGCGGGCAATACCGCTATGATTGCCTGGTTTCACGCGGCTTCCCTGGGCGAATTTGAACAGGGCCGGCCCGTCATCGAAGCGTTTCGGAAGCAATACCCAGCCTATAAGATTTTGTTGACGTTCTTTTCGCCATCGGGCTATGAGGTGCGCAAAAACTACGATGGAGCCGATTACATTGTTTATCTTCCAGTCGATACGCCCGATAATGCCCACCGGTTCGTTACTCTTGTAAAGCCCCACATTGCATTTTTTATCAAGTATGAATTCTGGTATAACTACCTCCGAGAGTTGAAAGCGGTTAATGTACCTGTTCTTTCATTTTCCGCTATTTTCCGGCCCGATCAGCTTTTCTTCAAGCCATATGGTGGTTTTTACCGGCGAATGCTCCATTATTTCGACCACATCCTGGTCCAGAATCAGGAATCCGTCGATTTGCTGAAAACTATTGGCATAACCAAGGTTACCCGTGCCGGCGACACTCGTTTTGACCGGGTTGCCAAGGTAGCAGCTGCGAAAAAAGCCATACCACTGGCGGCCGCTTTTAAAAACGACCAGCCCCTGCTGGTGGTAGGAAGCGCCTGGCCAGAGGATATGGCCGTACTGGTTCCGTTTCTGAATTCTTTCAGCCAGCCCTTAAACGTTATCATTGCACCCCATGAAATTCACGAGGGTGAGATTGAGCGCTGGCAAAGCCAGTTGAGCAAACCGTCGGTACGATTTTCACAAACCAGTGAAACGGATGTTCGTCAGGCAGCGGTGCTGTTCATCGACAACGTAGGTATGCTTTCGTCGCTCTATCAGTACGGCGAATTCGCTTACATCGGCGGTGCGTTTAAGCAGGGATTGCACAATATTCTCGAAGCGGCTACTTTCGGTATGCCCCTATTTTTTGGGCCCGAATACGCAAAATTTCAGGAAGCCGTTGATTTAATCCACGAAAGAGGTGCTTTTGCGGTCAGCGACACCATTGAACTGGCAACGGTCTTTGGGAGACAATACGAAAATGCCTCAGAAGCGGCTCATATCAGCCGGGCTTACGTTCTACGGAACATTGGTGCAACGACACAGGTTATGCAGGTTGTTGATCAGCTTTTGAGCGAACGAATAATTGAAAAGTGAGCTCATTCACCGACTCTTTTACACTTTCACGGTTTAGACATTGCAAAACGGTTTAGTCATACGATCCACAGGCTCCTGGTACGACGTTCGCAACGAGGACGGACATGTTTTTCAGGGGCGGCTGAAAGGGAAATTTAAAATAAAGGGGCTTAAAGTTACGAACCCTATTGCGGTAGGGGATCGGGTTACATTCGACGTAGAGGACGAATCCCAAAATACAGCGATTATTACCTACATTGCCCCCCGCGAAAATTACATCATCCGGCAGTCGGTGCATAAAACCGCGCACGGGCACATCCTGGCGGCCAATCTCGATCAGGCGGTTCTGCTGGCCACACTTACCCTACCGCGCACATCACTGGGGTTTATCGACCGTTTTCTGGTTTCGGCCGAATCGTTTCGGATTCCAACGACCATCGTGTTCAATAAAACGGATATTCTGAACGACGAGGGGTTGGCCTACCAGCAGGAAATTATGGATATGTACGAACGGATTGGCTACCATTGCCTGTCGACGTCGGCCACGGAGGGCGAAGGCGTGGATGCGTTTCGGCAGTTACTCGATCATAAGATTACCCTTCTGTCGGGTCATTCGGGCGTAGGGAAATCGTCGCTGGTCAATGCGATTGCGCCTGATCTGAACTTACGCACGAACGAAGTGTCGACGTTTGCCAACAAGGGCGTACATACCACAACCTTCGCCGAAATGTTTGAGCTGGCGCCCAGCACCTACATCATCGATACCCCAGGCATCAAAGAACTTGGCCTAATCGACACGGAGAAAGAAGAAATCAGCCACTATTTCCCCGAAATGCGCGATCGGCTGAACCAGTGCCGGTTCCATAACTGTCTGCATCTTAACGAGCCGGGTTGTGCCATCAAAGAAGCCGTCGCCGAAGGTGCCATTGCCGAAAGCCGCTACATGAGCTATCTGAGCATGATGGAAGGCGAAGACAACCGGCGATAATTATGTGCAGATTTCCTACAAAACGCCTTCTTCGGTGAGAATATCCGCTACGTTCAGCGTTACGGCATCGAGAACGGGGACCGTAGCGTTCCAGTTGAGTGTAAGCCAGTTCTCGTCTCGCGTAGCAACGAATATTTTCCGGGATTTAGTCGTAATCCAGATGACCCGCTCCGTTCCAAAGTCGAGCATTGCCTGCGTCTTTTCGTAGATGTAATCCTGCTCCATAGCCGGAAAGGCTTCGAGATCGACTTTGATATCGACTTCGACCACGACTCTGGGAGCTACGTCAAAAAACTTTCCTTTAACGGTTACTTTCTCTTTCGCATAGATCGCAATATCGTTCGACAGGTTATCGCCTAACTGAATATGCAATCCGGGTTCGTTGGTAACGACCCAGTAGGCTTTACGGTTTACATGGTTACCAAGATATAAGTGTAGAGCAGATACGATAATTGCCTGGAGGTCACTACAGCCCATAATTTCGCCCGGTGTCTTTCGGTTAGCCAATACTTCCTTATAGCCCTTGCGATAAAGCGGGCGGCCGTTGAGCGTTTCATAAATCAGATAGGAAGGTATTTGCTGTGGTACTTCTAGCTCAGGGGTTACTGCTTCTGTTGCCATAGCCTTGCGATTTACTACAATACTACAAATTTTCAGGTAATTATGACGTTTGGCGTGAGCGGTGCCGCAATTGATGTTGGCGTTCAACAAACCCTGCCACCGCTCACGCCAAACGTCAGTTCGTCATAGCAGCCAGCAAATCCGCCTGCGTAATGATGTGCACCTGCTCCCGTTCATCGCGCACTAGCAGAGCTTTGTTGTCACGGTCGATCAGAGATGATAAAGCATCGACGGTGTTATCCAGACCCACGAATTTAAACGGCTTGTCCATGACGTCGCTGACAGGGTTATCTTTCACCCTTGGATCTTCGATCAGGCGGTTCAGGATGGTCGAATCCGTCAGGCTACCGACAATGTTACCTGCTTCGTCGGTAACCGGTATCTGCGAAATTCCGTATCGGTTCAATACCTGAATGGCCTGGCTCACCGACACGCCCGCTCCAATGGTGGTTAGTTGTGACTGGCCGTTTTTGTGATGAATGATATCACGAGCGGTTTTGAACGCACGATCTTCCAGAAAACCGTGGTCTTTCATCCAGGTATCGTTGTAAATTTTAGCGAGGTAGCGTGTGCCGTGGTCAGGCAGTAGAATCACCAGAACATCGTCGTCGGTGAGGTGATCTTTAGCCCATTCGAGTGCCCCATGCACGGCGGTACCGCACGACCAGCCCACAAACAGACCTTCTTCCCGCGCCAGCCGCCGGGTCATGATGGCAGCGTCTTTGTCGGTCACCTTGATAAAATGATCGATAACGCTGAAATCTACGTTCTGCGGCAGAATATCTTCGCCAATACCCTCGGTTAGATACGGATAGATTTCGCGCTCGTCGAACTGCCCCGTTTCTTTGTATTTCTTGAAAACCGACCCGTACGTATCCAGTCCAACAGAAACCACAGCGGGGTTCTGTTCTTTCAGGAACTTCGACGTCCCGCAGATGGTCCCTCCTGTACCGACGCCAGCCGCAAAATGCGTGATTTTACCGTCTGTATCCCGCCAGATTTCCGGACCGGTCGTTTCATAGTGGGCTGCCGTATTGGCCAGGTTGTCGTATTGATTCGGGTAAAACGAGTTGGGAATATCACGATTGAGTTTTTTGGCTATCGAGTAGTACGAGCGCGGATCATCAGGCGTTACGTTGGTCGGACAAACGACGACCTCGGCGCCTACTGCCCGCAGAATATCGATTTTCTCCTTCGACTGCTTATCGGCCATCGTGAAAATGCACTTGTAGCCTTTTCCAATAGCCGCCAGGGCCAGCCCCATGCCCGTGTTACCGCTGGTACCTTCGATGATCGTGCCACCGGGTTTCAACACACCCCGCGCTTCAGCATCTTCGATCATGCGTATGGCAATGCGGTCTTTCACCGAGTTGCCCGGATTGAAATATTCAATCTTCGCCAGCACCGTTCCCCGAATGCCTTTCGTGACTTTATTGAGCTTGACCAGGGGCGTATTGCCAATGGTATCGATGATAGAATGATAGTAGTTCATGTCAGTGGCAGCCCAATCAGGCGAATTATGCTGTGGTTTCTTAAGATAAACGCCGGAAGCGGGCAGTTCGTTTAAACGGTTTATCACCGGTTTCCAACCGTTCAGCGCTCGTTTCAGTGCCTTCATACCATCTTCGATTTACGAGTGATGGAAAGGGCAATACCTTTGAGCCATTCTTTAATCATTCACAACACAAATACGAACAACTCATGAAAACATTTGCTCAATCTTTCATCGCTGCCCTGCTTCTGAGCACGGCTACTTTTGCCTCTACAGCCGCCACAACAACCCCAACAGCCGCTAATCCGACGGTTACGACCGATTCGTATAAAGCCGCTGTTTTCCCCTCAGCACTTCCGTCTAAACTGAACGTGTACGTCGAACGGACACCGGGTCAGACCATGATTGTTTCGCTGAAAGGCTCAGATGGTAAAGTGCTGGCAAAGCAGTTAATCAACAAAAAACAAGGTGATTTCCGGTTTCAGTTCGACCTGTCTGAACTGATCGATGGCAACTACAGCGTCGAGCTAGCCTCGGGCAATGATGTAGCCGTTTATCCGGTTACCCTGTCGACTCAGCCCGCCAAGGTATCATCCCGCCAGATTACGCTGCAATAATTGAACAGTAATCAATAAAACAGCCACGGTCGCGAGAGTGTGGCTGTTTTATTGATTACTGTACTCGTCGAGAAAGGTGATTAGTTGATTATGAAAATGAGCGAAGCTGCGGGATTGCCTGACGAGTTTCATAAAATCAGCTTTGACTGCTGCCTCACGGACAGTCTTTTCTATTCGTTGCCTGTCTGGACTCTTCTCTCCATAAACCTTCTTTTTAATTTCATCTTTACCAATTGATTCCAGACTGTTTGCAGTCGAATTATGCTGAATATAACAAATCCAGCAGTCAATAGCCTGAATTGGAACGTACAAAATAATTTTCTCCTCGTAAGCTTTATGTACTTTACCCATTTTCTCTTTTAGCTCACGAAGCCGTTTGCTATGTCGCTCTAAATCATCGGTAAAGTCCGGTTCGTCTAAATCAATTCCAGCAATAAAAAGATCACAAGAGTTTTTATCATCCGCAAATGACCGAGCGCATAATGTTGCCGCTTCCTGAAGTACTTTTGAAGCACTCGGATTCTTTGTGATAGCAATCTGAATATTAGTCCTGACAACCTGATGAATTTGAGGATATTTGGCTACAATCCAATTTAAGTAAGCGGGAATGAACTGGTATTCAGCAAATCCTTCACTAACCAGTGTATAAGTTAATTTGGGCTTCTTCATGGAATTGTCGGCACCCCTCCTAATAGTCCATAAAGCCAGTTTTCACTTAGGTTCGTCGTTAAATCAATTTCATCCAGCCCTAATTCCCGGTTCCGCTGGTTTGTTGGTTCAATAATATCTTTTTGAAGATTTCGCACATATGTAGCCCCTTCCTCATCCTTATCAAAAACAAACACCGACCCTGGACGTGTAGCAAAATCATCCAATACATGTTCGTTGTGACTCGTGAGAATAACCTGAACGTCCTTCTCGTCGGCCAATCGAAAAATAAAATCCATCACTTCCCGAATTCGGCGCGGATGAATACCTCTTTCTGGCTCTTCAAGTAGCAAAAGTTTCGGTGGGTTTGGTTGATTAATGATACAAAGGATAGCAAGAAAAAAAAGCACTCCTTCTGATACTTCGTCTGCCCAATAGCCGTTATCTTCTTTATCGAAAAAACGTAGACCAAGCATACTTTCGCTACCATATTTCACTGGTGGTACAGTGAAATATGCTATTTCAGGAATACACTTATGTAAATCGTCTTGAATTTTTTTTGAGTTTCTCTTAAAGTTAGAATCTATATAAAAATAAAATGAAATAAGATTTGAGCAATCCGCGAGAAGACCGACCTGATCCGCAGAAAACTTTACTTTCTGAATTAATTTTGATGGGTCTGGTCGAAAAACTTTCGTTTGCTTAAAATCAAAAAATTCCCTTCTGTGGCCACCCAAAATTTCTATATTAGCTTTAGAACCATCACCATTGACAAACCAGTCATTCTTAACTGTCTCTACTATGTTGTAATCATCAATAGTTTTAATCTCATAATTTTGACTGTAATGGTATATTTTATTATTACTAACAGGATATTTCTTAGACATATATTCATTAGGGTCAGGTAGGAAATCAAACGAATAGTTTATATTGACTTCTTGATGTTTAAAGCTGACTGCTTTAAGTTCCTCAACATTTTGAGATGTCAAACCACTAATTGAGAAATCCTCCAGCGCCTTCAAAAAATTCGTCTTACCGGAGTTGTTCGGGCCAATGAGCAGATTGACTTTTTGCAGATCGAGCGTGACGTCTTTCAGGCTCTTGAAGTTCTGGATCGAAACGCGCTTGAGCATGGGTGAAGAGCAGTTGATGGCAACGTGATGTACGAATGCAAGTTAGACATTTAGTTTCCCATTTGTGTAGCGCGCATCAGGACAGTGTTGTCGGGGTCGATAACGACAGAAGCGGGTTTGGTGGCTAGCGGAACCGTAAACGTCTGGGTCGGCTCGTTCATCGTCAGGCGGGCGGTGCGCTGGATTTCCCGTCCGTTACTGCCCCGGATACTAAACGTTAGAGGAATGGTGAAATAAGCGCCTGTCTTCTGAATTTGCCGAACATCGATGACCAGCGACTTTTTGGCCGCATCGTAACGCGATCCCCAAACGATGTCGGGGTAACCGGGCTGGTATAGCCATTGCTGGAAGAAGGACCCTAACTTCTTCCCCGACACCGTTTCCATTACCGCCTGCAAATCACTTGTCTGCGCGTTTTTGTTCCGGTAGGTCGCGTAGTAGGCCCGAATGCCCTTCCAGAATGTCTCGTCGCCGAGTTCAGAACGCAACATGTGTAACACCCAGCCGCCTTTCTGATACGCATTTGGGTTCAGCAAATCCATCAGGTTCGTGGTGGTCGAATCGATGATGATGCCTTTCGGCTTCAGCGCCGTGAAGCGAAAAATCTGGTTTTTATTCTGATTCAACACCGCGTTGAGCGTATCGCGGCCATAGGCGTGTTCAAGGTATAGCGCCGAAAAATACGTAGCGAAACCTTCGCTCAGCCAGAGCTGCGACCAGTCGGTTTCGGTAGCGGAGTTGCCAAACCACTGGTGCGCAATCTCATGCGCCAGCAGCGCTTCGACATCCGAGTCTTTCCGGCCCACAATGATTTTCTCGTCGTAGAAAATGCAGCTGGCGTTTTCCATTCCGCCAAAAATCGTCGTCGACTGCACGTTCGCCAGCTTTTCGTACGAATACGGTCCGATTTTATCGATGAAGTATTGCAGGATCGTTTTGGCGGGTCGATAATCGACAAATCCTTTCTGGCTGTCTTCCGGATAAAGCCAGCTCTGCACCGGAACGCTACTCACCGACCCGACGTCCTCGACCGCAAAACGGGCCGCGCCAATCACCATGACCTTCGTCGGAATGGGGGTGGCCTCCTGCCAGCGGGTTAGTTTACGGCCGTTGGGTAAGGCGCTTTCGCCCAGCGATTTCCCATTGGCGATAACACGGTATGTAGCCGGCGCATTGACACTGAACGAACAGGTCGCCTTGTCGGACGGATGATCGACGACGGGCAGGTAATTTCGGGCGTTATTCGGCCAGTTATCTCCGAAAAAGGTTCGGTTACCGAATTTATTCCGACTGATGATCAACCCTTTGGCGGGTGTACCGTCATATCGGATAGTCACTTCTGTAGGCTGGTTCGAAGCCGCCGGCAGGTTGATGAACACGCGGTCGTTTCGCTGACTGAAGGGAGCAGCTTTCCCATCCGGCAGGGTCACTGCCCGTACGGTCATACCAGTCTGTGCCGAGCCTGCTTTGCTACCGATCAGATCGAACCAGACGGTTTGCCGGTCGTCGGCTCGGGTGAAGCGGATGGTTGCTTCACCCTGAATTTTATTCGTTGAGTCGCTGAGGGTGATTGAAAACGCGTAGTGCTGAACGTCGACGCCCGGTTGCGTATACCGGGCCGTATTGCTGGGAATCTGAGCGCTGGCAAGCGTGGCCAGGCAAACAAACAGGGTACTGATTACTTTGCTTCTTACTGATTTCATTCTGGGTTACTCCTTAATTTCCTGACAGAGTTCGATCAATACGCCGTTAGCGCTTTTCGGGTTCAGGAAACAGACTAGTTTATTATCGGCTCCGCGCTTGGGTACTTCCTGCAACAACGTAAACCCTTCGGCTTTTAGTCGCTCCATTTCGGCCACTAAGTCGTCTACTTCAAAGGCAAGGTGGTGAATTCCCTCCCCTTTCTTTTCTAGAAACTTCGCGATGGCGCTTTCCGGAGCCGTTGCTTCGAGTAGTTCGATCTTGGTCTGATTGATCCGAAAAAACGATGTCGTTACGCTCTCTGATTCAACACTTTCCGATTTGTACGGCGCTACGTTTAGCAGCTTAGTGAACAGCTCGTTCGAGGAGGTCAGGTTACGGACGGCAATTCCGATATGTTCGACGTTGGTAAACATACAGTACAGGAATAATGACGGCTTATCAGGAAACTTTTCCAGAAACGGAAAAGTTAACCCTATGGTGCTACAAACCTACAACGGCAGCGCCAATTCCATTGTACCTTATTCATTATACATTGGTTCACCATGGTTACGGTTTCGGAAATTGCAAAAGATAAAATTATTGAACTACGTCAGAAAGATGGTCTAAATGCAGACTATGCCATTCGCGTAGGGGTTCAGGGGGGCGGTTGCTCGGGCCTGATGTACGATCTGCAATTCGACGCCACGCAGCAACCCACCGACCATGTGGTTGAAGATAAAGGCATTAAAATTTTGGTCGACCGTAAGAGCCTGCTGTACCTGGCTGGTACTGAACTCGACTTTTCGGACGGCCTGAACGGTAAAGGCTTCCAGTTTAAAAACCCGAACGCCAGCCGTACCTGCGGTTGCGGAGAGAGCTTCGCCGTTTAAACCACTACGGTGGTCCGGCCGGATTGATGTAAATTTTACGATTTCCCTGATTTTCTTAGGAGCCACTCATTACAGGGTGGCTTTTCTATTTTTATATCTTTAGGCTTCGTAGAGCAAATCACAGTCAGTCCCTAAAATCACATCAATCCTGGTATGAATGCCAAACCCGTTAGCCATTCGCGCACGACGCTTACTGAACTGATGATTCCAGCCTACGCCAATTTTGGCGGAAGGGTACATGGCGGGATTCTGTTATCGCTGATGGACAAAGTCGCGTATGCCTGTGCGGCTAAACACGCAGGACAGTATTGCGTAACGGTTTCTGTAGATGGCGTCAATTTCCGGCAGCCTGTCGAGGTAGGTGAACTGGTTTCGCTGATGGCTTCGGTCAATTACGTGGGCAGAACATCGCTGGTTGTCGGAATCAAGGTAATTGCGGAGAATGTGAAGCTGGGAACGGCCAAGCATACAAACACCAGCTACTTTACGATGGTGGCCAAGGACGAAACTGACAAACCCACGGAGGTCCCTCCGCTCCTGCTGGAAACGCCCGACGATGTACGTCGGTTTCTGGAAGCGATGAAGCGCAAGGAACTCCGGGCTTCTTTCACGGAATATTTTCACACCGAAAAAACACGGATGTTACTGGACGAAAATGTCGATCAGCTAAAGCAAGAGCGCTGCCAGTTGGCCGATGGATTCGTCCTGTAAAGACGCGACCGCACCGGTGGCCCGGCCTTCGCGTCTTTACAGTTCTGCCCTGACCATTTTGGCACCAGCCACCATATTCACCAGCTTTTGCTTGGCGGCCCATCGGGCAGTCTGACTTAATCCGCAATCGGGTGCTACGGCTAGTTTTTCGGCCGGAACGTAAGGCAAACATTTCCGTATGCGCTCGGCCACATCATCGGGAGTTTCGATATAATAGCTCTTCACATCAATGACCCCAACGGCCACGTCGCACCGTTCGGCGAAGCGGGCCAACAGGTTTACTTCGGCGAAGTTCAGCACGGTCATTTCGGTGTGAAGTTCATCAACGGTCATGTCCAGAAAATCGGGGAGCATTGGCGCAATGGTCTTTTTACCAACCGAACGACCTTTGTAATTCCCAAAGCAGAGGTGCATCGACAACCGGGTTTTCCCGACGCCGGGGGCTACCGTCCGGTTGAAAATATCCACAAACCGCTTCGTATCTTCCCGATATGCGTAGCACGACATTGAGGGTTCATCCACGCAAATTTCAGGCACACCCAGAGCAACTAAGTCCTCGATTTCTTTATTAACCAATGGTAACAAGGCTTCCGTAACCTCCCAGCGGTCTTTGTACAGATCGCCTGGCAGTAGCCGACCGCTGAGCGTATACGGTCCGGGAATCGATACTTTCAAGCCTTGTCCTTCGGGAGCCAGCCGTTTCAGCCGCAGGTATTCTTCCACCACACCCAGGCCTTTAGGTGCGGTCAGGGGCTCAACGATCGTATGTTTCCCGCGCTGGTCGTGTGCCGGCGGACCGAAGCGCCGGAGTTCAGCTTCGTTGTTCTGGATGCCTTTGATATACCCATAGAACGACAGATTGAAATCGAAACGGGTCTGTTCGCCATCCGTAATGACGTCCAGCCCTGCCGACACCTGGTCGTGTACCGATGCCACCACGGCATCTTCAATCATTTCATTGATATCGGCCGGGCCAAACTGAGCCAGATGCTGACTGGAGAATTCGAGCCAGCCCGGAAACGGCATGGAGCCGACAACGGTCGTTTTTATGGGGACGGGTTGCAAGCGTATAAAAGCTAAAGGATTAGAACGGTTTTTTTCCTATCAGTTTTTTGACCACACCTTTCAGCAAAACCGGCAGGGTAAAATTATGACTGACAGCGTACCGGAACTTCCCCGTATTAATGGTTTCGATTGGTTTCCCGTTTTCGCTGTGTTGCACAACTTTACCCGTTGCGATGTTGACGACATGACGCAGGTTCAGATTGTTGGCAAACATATCGGAAAACCGTGGGGAATAATACATGCAACCCTCAAAATAATAGTGGGTCACCTGCGACCAGCGCGTACGGTTATCGCCTTTGATGGGCATGCCGCCATGCACCAGATTAGACGACCAGATCAGCACATCGCCTTTCTGCATATGAATTTCCTGTCGCTGGTAGCCATTGGCTTCCATGAACTCTTCCATAAATTCCTCATAATGAGGATACTCAGCGTAATTTTCTTCTGCTTCGAGTCCGATATCGAAATAATTGAATTCTTTTTGTCGGTGCGAACGCGGATAATAAAATAAGGGACCGTTGTTGGTATCGGTCGCTTCTAGAGCGACCCAGACACCGCACATAAAGCGAGCCGGTGCGCTACTGAAGTGAATCGTGTCGGAATGGGCGCGTTGCTGCGTACCAAATTTGAAATTGAGCGTCTGGAACGGTATAGGTTCGCGGTCATACAACATCCGGAGTACATCGAAAATCTGGGGTAAACTGGCGATTTGGCGAACGGTTGGGTATTTTTTCCAAAGATCCTGATGGCGACTGGGCTCTTCACCCACGCGGGCCGGATATTGCTGATTTATCTCGGCCAGCGTCCGATCGATCAACTCATGACTAACCTGTTGGCGTAACAGCAAAAACCCTTCCTGATTGAAGTGGATAGCCATTTCGCGCTGCTCAGGCGTGAGCTCTTTTTTCTGCAGCAGGTCATTGAAGAAGGGAGATTCGACCCAGGGCAGGTTCATTTTGGTAGCAACCGTAACATTTTTCATAGTTGTTCTGAGGAGTGGCAAGAGGAATCGACATATATGCTGTAAAAGAACAACAATCGAAATAAGAAGACAAATGAGTACTGTTAGCTACCGGCCTGAAAGCTAGGGGGTTACATTCAAAAAATACTATATATTATAACTTAGCAGGATTTTTCCCAGAATACCGGTTTGTTACTTTTAGTTAACGGTCGAATTGGCGCTCCCACCACAGGAGGTTTTCGATGCGATCGAACAGACGAAATCCATTTTTAACCAATACGATCTGTGAAGCTACATTTTCGGTTTCGGTATCGGCCACTACGCGCTGAACCTCCGGCTGCTGCCCTGCCCAGTTGACCAGACCACTCACCATTTCGGTCATGTAGCCCAATCGGCGCAGGCGAGGGTAAGTACCGTATCCGATTTCAATGGTGCCGGTTTCGTCGGGCTCGCCTTTGAACTTGGCTTCGGCGACGAATTGTCGTTTCTGCCGGTCGATGGCCAACCACATGGTGTGGTACAACGGATCGTAGGCGGGATCCTGCAGACGGGGAATGGTAAAATAAGTAATGATACTCAGCACCGGCTCAACGACTTCCCGATTGCCTTTCTGTAAGCCCAGCGTTTCTTCCAGCTGGTAGTTATCGGCAATGTGCAGATGAAGCTGACTTAAAGTGAGCGGAATTATCGTAAGACGTGCCGTTTCGATCATAATAGGTAACTGGCTTGGTCGGGCTATTCACGATTCAGTATCGAAGATGGGTTATTCGGTTCAGATTTGCCCTTCGCTGACGCTCCAGCCGCCATCGACGGTCAGCACCTGCCCCGTGGCGAAGGCTGAATAATCGGACATAAAATAAACGGCGGCTCCGTCTAGGTCGTTGGGTTGCCCAATACGGCCACCGTCGAGAGGTTGTTTGGTTCGGGTAAACTCCATGATCGTCTCGTCCTGAGCGGCCCGCTGCGCCATCGGTGTCTCGACCAGCGCCGGAGCCAGTGCATTCACGCGGATGTTATCGTTGGCGTAATAAGCGGCAATCGACTTGGTAAACCCAATTACTGCTGATTTGACTGCGGCATAAGCATGTGTAGCAAAATAAGTGGGCGACGGTCGCGAACCAAGCACGGAGCCCATGTTGAGGATCGTACCGCCTGACTCCTGAGCCCGAAAAGCGCGGACAGCCGCCTGATTCGAGAGCATCAGGGAGGTTAAGTTAAGGTTTACCGTGTAGTTCCATCCCTCAAGGCTGAGATCGTGCAGTGGGCCATCGCCCGCACGACGGCCGCTTCCCCCTGCTACGTGGTAGAGACCATCGAATCCGCCAAAAATTTGCTGACAAAGGGCGATGGCCTTGCTGGCCGTCTGCGGATTCGACGCATCGCCCGACATAGCAAGCCCGTTCCCGTTCAACTGATTTTCGGCAGCTGTACAGCTTTCGGAGTTTCGTCCGACAACAACAACCTGGGCGCCTTCGCGAACAAATGCCAGGGCAGCCGACAACCCTATACCGGTTGTGCCGCCAACGATCACAATTTTTTTAGCCTCTAACCACATTTCTACTGAATATTTTACGGATTGTAATGCAGGTGATAACCCTCGATTTCTGGCTAATAACCGCCGGTTTCCACCTGCATTATAACCCGTTTCCGGCGTGTTCGCATGCTAAACCACATCCCGTTCTATAATCCTTCCGGTAGCCTTTTCCTTCAGAATGAGTTTATTTCGGCCATCGTGAGTCATTTCCTGCTTGATCAGATAATGTTCAGCGTCGTAATCGACCAGGGTGGATTCGGGTTTTAGCCCTTCCTGACCCCGCCAGACGGGCAGGTTCACCTTCTCCCACTGCTTCGTTTCTGCCGATCGATAAGCCGCGTCGAGTATGGCATTGACGACATAACCATCGTAGAACGTTTCGATCGGCTGCCGGTTCTCCTCCCGGGCGCTGAACATGTCGGTAAACATATGATTGTACCCCAGGTCATTTACTTCGTCGCCAACGGGAAACAGCCAGCCCGTATTGGATTCAGCTTTTTCGGCTACATAGTCGGCACCTTTGCCAGTCGTAAACATCTCGAAACCCGTCCGCAAAAAGTTATTAATCCAGATGGTTCCCTCGGTGCCCATCACTTCATCGCGCAGGTCCATCCCACCACGGAACGTCCAGCTTACTTCAAACTGGCCGATGGCCCCGTTCTCGTATTTCACCAGCGCGATGGCATGGTCTTCGGCTTCAATCGGCTTGACCTGCGTGGCAGCCCAGCACATGACCTCGACTGGCCGGACGTCTTTACCGATGAAACTCCGGGCAATTTCGACGCAGTGGCAACCCAGATCGAGCATGCAACCGCCACCCGCCTGTTCTTTATCCCAGAACCAGTCGGAGTGCGGACCTGGGTGCGTCTCCCGCGATTTAGCCCAGAGAATGCGGCCCAGAGCGCCATTTTTGACACTATCGAGCGCTTTCAGAAATTTAGGTGTATAACATAAATCTTCGAGGTAACCGGCAAAAATGCCCGCTTCCTCAACCGTCTGCATCATCCGCAGAGCCTCTTCGCCCGTCCGCCCGAGCGGTTTGGTGCACACAACGGATTTCTTATGCTTCGCACACAGATTGACGGCCGTTTCATGTATGTTATTGGGCAGAGCGATACAAACCATATCCACATCCGCATGCGCAATAACTTCTTCCATATCGGTCGATGCGAAGCTACAGCTGTAATCGGCTTTGAATTTGTCGGCGGTTTCCTGCCGGCGGGCGTAAACAGCGACTACCTTGTCGCGGCTGCGCTGGCCGTGGATGGAATCGGCATAGAAGCGGCCAATAAAGCCGCCCCCGAGCATGGCAATACGTTGCATAGACTAGAGGGTTCGGGTAAAGGGTTAATCCGTACTTTCGTAGCATTAAATATGAGAAATCTACGCTGATTCCTTCGCGCATGCCCGATTTTTTTGACATCCGGACTATTTTCTTTACTGTGTGGGACTATCCCATGAGCTACCTCGAATTCTTCGGTGCCACCAGCGGGGCGGTGGCCGTGTGGCTCTCGGCACGGGCTCATGTCTGGAGCTGGCCCATTGGCGCGGTCAGCGTGCTGCTATTCTTCTTTTTGTTTTACCAGATCCAGCTTTACCCAGACATGTTTCTGCAGGTCTTTTTCTTCGTAACCAACGTACAGGGATGGTGGCGCTGGACACATCCGAAGCAAAACGAGGCCGATCAGCACCAGGAACTTCGGATTAGTCGAATACCGACGCGGCAACTGATGATCTGGACCGTTTCGGGACTTGTCGCAACGCTTGTGTTGGGTACGTTTGCCAGCAATCTGCATGAATGGTTTCCGGTTCTGTTCAGCAAGCCTAGCGCTTTTCCCTACCTCGATTCATTTACCACGGTCATGAGTATTGTCGCTACGTTTCTCATGATCGACAAGCGGGTCGAGTGCTGGTACGTCTGGCTCGTCGTAGACGCTATTCTGACGTACATGTATTTTGTAAAAGGAGTGAAATTCGTAGGAATCGAGTATTTTGCATTCTGCTTCGTGGCCGCTGTGGGGGCCTGGACCTGGACGCGGGAGTATCAAAATTACCCACCTCAAATGACATGATCACAGGACTGGTTTTCGGCAAGTTTATGCCGGTTCATCAGGGTCATCTGGCCCTGATCGAATTTGCACGTAAGCAGTGCGACCATCTCATCGTTTCCATGACCGTCAACCCCGAAGACGTTATTGCGCCCGAGCTTCGATTTAGCTGGTTAACGGAACTACTCTCTACTTATCCAACGATTGAGGTTGTCGCTGAAAGCAACGATTTTCACGACCCAACCTTACCGCTGTGGGAAGCCACGAAGCTTTGGGCAGCCTTCATCCGAAGGCGGTTTCCATCGGTAACCGTATTTTTTTCGTCTGAAGCGTACGCTGTTCCCCTGGCTCACCATTCCGGGTTGCGGCACGTGGCTTTCGATCCGCCCCGGCAGCAGATACCCATTTCGGCTACGTTGATCCGACAGCAACCGGCGCGCTACTGGGATTATATTCCGGCCATTATACAACCTTATTTTGTAAAAAAGCTTTGTTTATACGGTCCGGAAAGTGTCGGGAAAAGCACACTCGCCCGCCAGTTGGCGGTTGCGTTTCAGACGGTCTTCGTACCCGAAATGGCCCGTACCCTCATTAATTCCAACAATTTTACTCCCGACGATTTTATTCGCATTGGCACAGCTCAAACAGATGCGGTGAGAAAAGCCGAACAGCAGGCTAACCGAATTCTTTTCTGCGATACTGACCTGATTACGACGCAGATCTATGCTGAACTTTATCTGGGAGAAGTACCTCCTATTTTGTATGAACTGGAGCAACAAATCCGATATGATGCCTATGTGCTATTAGACATCGATGTGCCCTGGGTGGCAGACCATCTACGCGATCAGGGACACCGACGTTTGGAGATGCTGGCTCGTTTCGAACGGGCACTGAACCAGCGGGAACAGCCTTATACACTGGTAAGTGGGCCGTTTAATAAACGATTGCAAACTGTTGAATGTATAGCAAAAGAACTACTTGGTGATCTGTGAAAATGAGCGGTAAAATTGGACGTTTTTTATATAAGCAACTATAATACTACACACAGAACATTGCAATATTTCAAGAAAAGTAACCTATAAGCAACTGATAATTATGATATTACTTATTTTGTACTATAATTTTGCAGAAGGAACCAAACAATGAACCAATATGGCAGTTGCCAAACAATTTCTCAAAAGCAAGCCTCTTGCAAAAGTAACGTTTGAGTTGCCGGCCGAAGCCGTCAATGGTGCAAAAACGGTCGCTCTGGCCGGTGAATTCAACAGCTGGGACCCTGCTGCTCAGGTGTTGAAAAAGCAGAAAGATGGTTCGTACAAAACCACCATTGAACTGCCTGTGGGTAGTGAATACCAATACCGCTATGTGCTGGATGGCACCACCTGGACCAACGATTGGGCTGCCGACAAATACGTCGCCAGCGGTGTAGCGGGTGAAGAGAACTCGGTCGTCGTTCTCTAAGAAAGACATTTACGAAGCCAAAAAGGGTAATCAGTTGGATGCATCCTCCCGATTACCCTTTTGTTATATATTAACCTTTCCTAAACCCCACACAGCGGTCGGAAAGCTGACAGATCTCTCTTATGCAACAAAGCTATCCGATTCGAGGTAGGCTTTGATCAGAGCCAGTTCGCCTTCTTTACCTGGTTTGGAAATGCCGTGCTCCATGCCGAAAATAAACTCTTTATTCTCAGCTTTCTGCTTGTCATAGATATATTTGAAGACGTTTTTGTAGTTGATTTCCCCCGTTGTCGGCTCCTTACGACCTGGATTATCGCCAATCTGAAAATACCCGATTTCGCTCCAGCACCAGTTGATGTGCGGAATGATATGCCCTTCGTTTTTCTGCATGTGGTAGATATCGAATAGAATCTTGCACGATGGACTATTGACCGCCCGGCAGATTTCGTACGTCTGATCGGATGTTCGCAGAAACAGGTTGGGCGTATCGCTGAGCGGCTCCAGTACCATCGCTACGCCCGCAGGGGCCAATATGTCGGCCCCCCGGCGCAGGGCATCGATGACGTGGCCGGTCTGGATACCGATAGGCAGATTCCGTTCAAAATCACCGGGAACGACGGTCGTAAACTTGGTATTGACCCGTTTGGCGGTTTCTACCGCTTTCTGACAGCCTTTCAGGAAAATGTCGACGTATTCGGGCTTCCCGGTTGCAAGCGAATTCTGACCGTTACCGCCTTTATCGAGAACAAATACGCCCATTGTCATACCCAGTCGCGACATCTCTTTGGCTATTTTCTCCTGCGTAGCCGCATCTCTGCCCATCATACCGTTGTCTTCCAGCGCAGTAAAACCCATATCAGCCATAAACTTAAGCTGATCGATAAGGTCTTTTCCGGCACTGTTTTCAAACATGCCGAAATGCGGGGCGTATTTGAGCTTAAAATTGTTCTTAGCCAGAACATTGGGCTGGGCATGCCAGTTGGTAGCTGCGGATTCGCCCGAGATGGCTGCGCCAGCCAATCCAACTGTTGATTTTACGAAATTGCGTCGTTGCATAAGTGGTTAAGGTCTGAACCGAACGGGCGGCTCCGCCGAGTTTATGTGATGGGACTGACCGACTTCGATTTTACCACCAGGTTTATATAGCGGGCTAATCATGTCCAATCAGCGGCATTAAATTACTCCTGATTTTTATTCTTTTTTAAACTGGCTAAGTATTCGACTAAATCGACTAATTCCTGCGTACTCATGGCTTCCTGCAAACCCGATGGCATCATGGACGTATCAATCTGTTTCATCGACACTACGTCGGCCATTTTGTAGTTCTGGACCACCCCGCCCGGGAACTTCATTTGCAGGTCGGTTTCGGTTTTGCTGGATACAATCCCCGTCATCGAGCTGCCGTCTTTAAACTTCACTTCCCAGCCTTCGAAGCCAAAACTAATGCCTGCGTCGGGGTGCAGAATGGCCAGGTATTGTCCTTCTTTGGGCAGCTTTGACCCAATCTCGGATAATTTTGGCCCAAAGTCCATACCTTCCCCATTGACCTGATGGCAGATAACACAGTTGTTTTTGAAAACGAGTACACCTTTAGCCGCGTCACCTTTCATGGTCAGCAGTTCGTTTACATTCGGCAGTTTTTTCCCTTCGGCACTTTGCCCGCCATCCAGAAAACCAGCGGCCTGCTGCCGGATATTCTTACGCCAGTCATTGCTAACCCCCTGCACAGCTGCTTTTTTATAATCGCCTTTGATATCCCCGGATTGTAGCAGCGCGATCACTACGTCGGCGCCGTCCATGCTACCGCCCAACGAGCGCGTGGCTTCCCGACGAAGGGCTGCCGATCGCTTTTCGTCGAGGGCGACGGTTTTCAAAATGTCGATCGACTCTTTGTTACCCACCCGACGTAACGCCACCAACATATTCAGAGCCGCATCCGGATCGCTGCCGTTGAGCACCTCCCATACCATAGGACCTCCACCTTGCTTAAGCAGCTGACGAGTGGCATCCCGCCCGATTCCATCCATAGCTTTTTGTACAGCCAGTTGTTTCAAATGGGCATTTTCAGAGATGGGTTCGTAGCGAGTGACAAGCTCGATGTACTCGGGAGTTCCGTATACATCGCCCATCAGTTTATTCAGAGCGGCAGCTGCTACCGATGAATTTTTTACAAAATCCGGGTCGAGGTGTCGCAGCGCCAGTTTTGTGACGTCGGTCGATCCACTATTAGCCTGTAGAAGCGCAAGTAGTGCCTTCGATTTTTCGGTAGCCCCTGGGTTAAAGTCGAACGCCCGGAAATAACGCAACCGTTGGGTCAGGTCGACCGATGGGTCACCCGCAAGTTTGGCTAGCATCGGAACGGATTCTTTCGTGCGGGCGCGCCAGACAATATCCCGGCCGGCTGGGCTGGCCAGTGGGTCCTGCTGTTTGGCCCAGGCCACATAATAGGTGTCCCAGTTGCCCTCGGCACCGATGCCCAGTGCTTCGAGGTACCACCGATCTTTGCCATCGTATTGTTTTGCCAGCTGCGCCCACAAGCCCGGTGCATCAGGAGATTTACTTCCGCGTAAGGCAATAATAGCCTCCCGACGAACCTGAGCATCCGTATCGTTGACCAGTTGTTTGACGTACGGAATGATGTCGCCCTTTAACTCGCGGGCAGCGCGTAAGGCCGTAATGCGTAAATCGGGATTGTTACTTTTCAGCGCAGTTTCGATGTATTTCGCTCCGTTGTCGAGTTTACTCAACAGCCACAGCGCGCGGGCCTGCATCCGGGAATTATCTGAGTTCTTGTACAGTTTCGCCAGAGGCTTTTCGGCTTTCTTACCCATGTCATGCAGCTTGTTCCAGGCCGCGTACCGAATGGCCATGTTTGGACTTTGCAGCGCGTCGATGGCCCCTTCAGTCGATGAAACATCTACTTTGGGCATGACATATGGGGTATTGGGGGGCGCCACGCGGTACACACGCCCGCGGTTCTGGTCGCCCGCCTGGTGTCCGCCCACGCCCGGATCGTACCAGTCGGCAATGATGAGCGAGCCGTCGGGTGCTACGCATATGTCGGCCGGCCGAAACCACTGATCACGAGTACCTTCCAGCACGTTAACAATCTCAGCTTTATAGCCAGCTCCCTCTTTCTGCACAGGATACGAGCGCACGACATTGGGACCGGCATCGCAGTGAATCACCTGATTTCTAAAAACTTCGGGTAGCAGCTTGCCTTCATACACGATGATGCCCGTTGGCGAACCCGCTCCGGTTTGCAAAAGATTCGGCACAACGCCCGGATCGTTGAGGTGCCAGTGCCGACGAGGAATTTCGGGTTCGAGGTTATCGCGATTGGCCTGCCAGCCAGCACCGGTCATCTCGTCGGTATAGCCGTAGTTGCCATATTCCATGACGTAGTTGATCCGAACGCCCTTGTTACCGTCGTCGTCGTTGTCCGACTGCCACAGGGTGCCGTAGGAGTCGACAGCGACTTCGTAGTTATTGCGGAAATTTTGCCCTAACAGCTCAACGTTCTTGCCGTCGGGATCGCAGCGGAAGACCATGCCCTGTTTGAAATTCTGCTTGTTGATGGGGTTACCAGTTGCAATATCGATAACCGGTTTGCCGTCTTTATCCAGCAGTTGCTTTCCTTCGTTACCAAAGTTGAAATACCACTTCCCATCAGGACCGAACACGAACGTGTGCATGCCATGGTCGTGCTGTTCGCCACCGATGCCCGTGAAGAGCAGTTCTTTTTTGTCGGCTTTGTCGTCGCCATTTTCGTCCGTCAGCACCCACACGTTCGGGCTGTCCGACACGATCACCTTATTACCCTGTACCCAGATACCCAATGGCGACTCGATATCGGGGCCCTGGTAGAAGACCTTACTGACATCGGCTTTTCCGTCGTTGTTCTGGTCTTCCAGAATGACGATGCGGTCGCCTTCCTTGCGGGTCGGATTACCATTGATGGCAGGCCGGTAATTATAGGCTTCGCAGACCCACACCCGCCCACGCGCATCGACATCGATATCGGTTGGATTGGTCAGCATCGGTTCCGACGCAAAGAGCGTGGCTTCGAGGCCAGGCGCTATGTTCAGACTTCCGACGGCGTATTTCGGATCATGTTTATCATCGTCGCTTAATTGAGCGAATAATCCCGACAGGTAGCGTTCCGAGGCTGCGTTGAGGTTGCGATTCTGATAAGCGCCGATAAAAGATCCTGCCACAATCAATGCTGACGCAGAAACAGCGATAGTTCGCCGGGAAAACAGGGAGCGCTTAGCAACTATGGATGATTTCATGGCTTCATGTATATATAGGAAGAGACGACTTTTGAAAGCAGGAATATTTACTCAATAGCTAAAATGAGTATATAGTCTGTTTATACCCATTTCTGTTACAATTTTCACGGGCAATTACCCTTGAAAACAACACTAATTTTCCATCTTTTTATGTAGCATTACATCGCCATATCGGCTACACCCTAAACTTGATCACTAGTATGGGCTTTCTGTTTTCAATTTTACTGGGCGGCATTGCCGGCTTTATCGCCAGCCGGGTTATGGATAGTCATCACTCCGCCATCGTGAATGTATTGTTAGGCATTGTTGGTGGGTGGGTCGGGGGTTTCATTGCAAAGCGACTCGGCAACGATCCCGAAAACGATGGGCTACTCATGAACCTATTAATCTCAGTCGGTGGCGCTATCGTGCTGATATTTCTAGGACGACTGTTTTAATCGAATTTGTTTCTACACAAAACGCCGTGCTGAGAAGAGAATCAGCACGGCGTTTTTGAGATCAGGCTTACAAGCTTTTCTTCTTCGATTCAGCCACGGCGAAATTAACCGCCCGGGCGGTTAGCGCCATATAGGTCAGCGATGGGTTTACGCAGGAGGCCGACGTCATACAGGCTCCGTCGGTCACGAACACATTCTTTACGGCGTGTACCTGATTATTTCCGTTCAGGACCGATGTTTTCGGGTCGCGGCCCATGCGAGCGGTACCCATTTCGTGAATAGCCATGCCCAGAAACGAACCCCGATCATAGGCTTTCACGTTTTTGACGCCTGCCGACTCCAGCATTTCCTTAGCATCGTTCATCATATCGACGCGCATTTTCTTCTCGTTTTCCCGCAGTTCCGCATCGAACACCACGAGTGGCATACCCCACTTATCTTTCTCGTTTTTGTCGAGATACATCCGGTTTTCGTAGTAAGGCAGTGTCTCACCGAAGCCGCCCAGGCCCATCGTCCACGGTCCGGGCTGGGTCAGTTCCTCCTTATACTCGGCCCCAAAACTCAGTTCGGCAATGTTCCGTTGCCAGTTTTGCCGGCTGCCCCCGCCCTGGTAGCCGAATCCGCGCAGGTAATCACGTTTGTCGTTGCCAATATTGCGGTAACGCGGCACGTAGATACCGTTTGCCCGCCGACCGATGTAGTACTTATCCAGATCGCCTTCCCAGTCGCCCGACGCGCCAATGCGGAAATGGTGATCCATCAGGTTATGGCCCAACTGTTCAGAATCGTTGCCCAGCCCGTTCGGAAAACGGTTCGACTTGGAATTCAGCAGAATAGCCGTGGTTCCCAGGGAGCTGCCACATACGAAAATAATCGGCGCGTAGTATTCCTTGCTTTGTAGCGTAACGGCATCGACGATCCGGACACCGGTCGCCCGCTTTTTATTCTCATCGTACAACACCTCCGTTACGACTGAATCGGGTCTGAGTGTCAGCAGACCGGTTTTAGCGGCAGGCGGCAGCGTACACGACTGCGTACTGAAATACGCCCCGTAAGGGCATCCCAGCGAGCATTTGTTTCGGTACTGACACGGAGCCCGGCCAACGCCCAACTGAGCCTCGCCCGCTTTCGACAGGTTCGCCACCCGCCCGATAGTCATGGTTCGCCCCGGAAAATTCTTTTCGATGCGTTTTCGAACTTCTTTTTCCACGCAATACATCTCCATCGGTGGCAGGAACTCGCTGTCCGGCAGTTGCGGCAGGTTCAGCTTTTCGCCCGAAATCCCGACGAATTTTTCGACGTATGAATACCAGGGTGCAACATCTTTATACCGAATAGGCCAGTCGACGGCGATACCGTCTTTGGCATTCGCTTCAAAATCGATGTCGCTCAATCGGTACGATTGCCGTCCCCACATGATAGACTTACCGCCAACGATATTAGGCCGGTACCAGTCGAACCGTTTTACTTCCTTGTAAAGCGCATCGGTATCTTTCATCCAGTACGTTTCGGTCATTTCGTTGTACGGATAGTCGCGCATTAGTTTGGGGTGCGTGGCTTTCTGTGCTTCGGTCAGTCGGCCGTTGTACTTAAGCTGCCACGGATCTTTCATGGCATTCTCGTAGCCCGTAACGTGTTCGAGCTGATGGCCTTTTTCGAGCATCAATACTCGTAATCCCTTCTGAGTGAGCTCTTTCGAAGCCCAACCACCCGAAATGCCCGACCCGATGACGATAGCATCGTAGGTCTGATCTTTTATTGCGTCAATATTGAGGTTCATGTTTTTTTGACTGGATAATGAATAAGGGAAAAAGCCTCGAATAGCCCGGTTCCATCCAAATTATTCATTGTGCATTATTCATTTTACATTAAAGCGCCCAGGCTTTCTGGCCGGGTTTCAGCGGCATACAACCGTTGAACTGGCCCGGAACGGGTAAGTATTCGAGGGCTTTGGTGGCTCCAATCTCGGAGGTAAAGTAACCGGTGGTAGTAAGTTCTTTCATGCGCAGGAAAAAGGGCTTATCCGCCGTAATGGTCTCTTTAACCATTTCATTTTTCTGCGCGGTATCCAGTGTCATAAATCCTTTCCCAAATTTGGTTTTGCTGTCGGCATCCAGCTTCGCCAGCCCGGCATAAAACTTATCCTGTTCTTCTTTTGGATAGCAATCGCGCATTACCCGGACGATGAACTTTTCGACCCCAGCCGCTTTGGCACCGGGGGTTTTGGTCGTTGGGATAATCACATCAGCTACCTCGGCCAGCAGGGTTTCCTGCTCGGGAGTAACCGCTACACTGGGACCCAGATTGGTGATGCGCCCCATGGCACCGGCCAGCGTGGGAGCCGACAGGATTCCTCCCATCATCAAGGCTGCCTGCTGTAAGGCCTCTCTGCGTTTCATAGATAAGATAGGTATTGGTAAACTATAATTTTTTAGCCAAGAAAGATAAAACTAAAAAAGGCAATATCGATTATGGCACGATTAAAAAAATGTAATTCTCGTTGGTAAAAGGCAAAGTCTGCCAAATTTCCTCTTCTAGCTAAGGGAATTAGCTGGTGTATTCAGTAGAATAGTGTTCAGTATACGATTCTGCCGTACTTAAAAATACGTCGGCGAAGCCAGGCCTGAAGGACTGTATCCCCCATTTACCGACTCCGCCGACGTATTATTATGAATGATTAATCTTAAACGGGTAATTGTAAATCCTGGTACCAGAAGCCAGTATCCCAGCGTGTATCGGCCTGATCCGTATGAGAGTCCGTTTGGCCCGAGGGCGTGTAAATCCGGCGAACCACTTCGCCTTTTACGAAAGGAACAGGTGAAGAAAAGATGGGACCATCATAGACAAACGAGTGGTACTCGCCATTTTCGCCACAGGGATCGACTGTTCTGGGCAGTTCCTTCAGCAAATCCAGGGTCAACTCCCGACCGACAAAATCCGGGCTCAATTGCTTCTCGTTCACGCAAACCAGCACGGCCCGAAAACCCAGGTCTACGAATTCATGGATCAACTCGGTCGTATTGCGATGCCAGAGCGGAAAGTCGGCCTTTAAACCCACCTGTTGCAGCTGCGCTTCGCGGTAGTGTCGAAGATCGGCCAGAAAAAGATCCCCGAAGATGGAATGCGAGATACCCGCTGCCCGGAATTCCTGAAGCGCACTTTGCAGACGGTCATTATAAATTTCCATCGATACGTCGCCCGGCAGATTCAGCCTCTGAAGCGGAATTCCCAGCCGGTCGGCCTGAGCCACCAGTAGCTCGGTTCGCACACCGTGCATGCTTACCCGGTCATACTGCTCATTGACGGTGGTCAGCAAACTTCGGATATCCCATCGGTCGGATTGAAGACTATGGTACAAAGCAAGAGCGGAATCTTTTCCTCCGCTCCAGTTCATAATGGCCTTCGCCCGACTCATCGGAAGTAAAAGCTAGAAGGGGCTATCTCAGCCTTAACCGAGTCGATCAGGGTAGAGGTGGTAGCACCAGGCTTATAACGCAGTACATACCCAGCCTGCTTGTAAGAAGGCGTAACACCGGCGTAAATAATTCCAGTTTGTGGATCGACCCCTAGACCGGTAAATAAGCGTCCAATGAAGGGCGTTGTCGCTGGAATACTGGTTGCATCGATCGAGAATTGATAGGTTTCACCTTTTTCAGCAAAGTTGGCATCGTAAAAAGTGTTGACGAAGTAAAAGGTCTTCTTGTCAGCGCTGATGGCAATGGAACGAGCCGACCGATCTGCTTTTCCTACGACTAAACGAGTTTCGATTGCTTTACTGGCAGGGTCGATTTTGACCATTTCTTTTGTCGACGATGCATAAGCCCACAACTTACTGTTTGCATCTACAGCTATAGGATTGGGGTTCACTCCTACGTCAAGGCCGGGCTGTTTCAACTCATCCGTATCGGTATTGATTACGGCCAGCGTTCGTTCGCCACCTACGTTCCCCACAAAGGCTTCATTGCCCACGACAATGATCCGTTCGGCTCCTTTAGGAACCGAAATTTTCTTCTTTACCGTTCTCGATGCGAGGTCTACCACGAGAACATAACCTGGATTCACGTAGAAAGGAGAAGAACCGGTGGCATCCCAGCAGCTTATGTATGCTTTATTGAGCCCCGCCTTGACAACATAGCGTGGATTCTCGACATCGGGAGCCGCAATGGTAGTCAGTGATTTGAAAGTGCCCGACTCGACGATCTCCACCTTATCCTGCCCAGCTGTACTATTGTCTACCAGAATTACTCCTTTGCCATCTATTTCGGTATAATCCTGAATTCCTCCCTTCAGTGTGCGCGCATTTACCGCATTAAAAATATCGGTCGAAGCCGTTGTGGAACTTCTGTTCAGGAAAGAAATAGACCCGTTGTTATCGAAAAAATTTCCTGCATTTAAAATATAGACACCTTCTCCGTAGGGGGTTGGTTCAGGATCGGAGGTTTTACAGTTCCAGACGCTTAGGGCCAGCGAACTGACTACAATTCCTTTGATTAACTGATTCTTCATGGAATATTAGATGGAAAATTGATAAGCACATTTATGGCCCAGTTTCGCCCAGGCATCGCATTCTGTTTCACATTAATCACCAACGTGTCGAAGACGTTAGCCACTTGGCCCTGAATCCGAACGGGTACCGTCAGCAGTCGGGCAGTCGTTTCCAGCAATACATTTGAAATTACAACACCCTTAAAAAACTGGCTGTTGTCGAAGGTAACGTACCGGCGCGAGGTAGCCTGCGACTGCACCGTCAGGCGTGTTCGTTTGTATTGTACATAGGCATTGAGCGTACCGGTATGAATGGGTACGTACGGCAATTGCTTACCCACGATATCCTGTGCATAGGCATCGTATACCCGTTCCTGCGAAGTGTGCGTCAGGGCATAGCCGATTCGCAGGCCCGCGCGCCAGGTTTGTCTGGCGTAAGCAAGCGTCGTTGTAAACTCTCCTCCACGAGCTACCACTAGTTGCAGGTTTTCGACGTGGTAATCTTTAGCCGGGTTCCAGTAGGCCCAGTCATCGATCCGGTTATGGTAAGCCGTGGCTTCTGCAGTAAGGTTCAGTTGCTGCGAGAGGGTTACAGCGCCTGCCAGACCAGCTTCCAGGTTTAGTCCTCTCTCCGGACGCTGGTCGGGGTTACCCAATCCCAGCCAATACCGCTCATTAAGTGTCGGAACCCGGTAGCTGTACCCAACCGAACCCTTACCGGTCAGCGTCAGCCGGGTATGCTGAACTAGTTTATACTCGCCCCCCAGCGACGGGGTCAGCGGTGGATTGAACCGAGTGACGAACGCCTGTCGGATGTTGGCCGATACCAGCCAGCGCGAGGTCTGAAGCCGCAGTAAAGCGTACAGGTCCTGCCGATTCTCTGTAATTAACTTTCCGCCATAGCCATCGGTGTGCGTACGGTAGTGTGACCACTCTCCCCCCAGCCGAAGATTCAGTTGTATTCGCTGCTGAGTTGGCCAGAGCGCAAACTCCCGCTCGACCCGGCCAATAAACCGATCCGTCTGGGTATGGCTGGGTTGTGTAAAATCACCCTTGCCATAATCAAGCAGGTCGCGAATCCAGCCCAGGCGAACCGTCATCCGATTGGCTTCGTAGGTTGCCAGCAGCCGAGCCGATTGTGTACGAGTACGCTCACGCGCAATGGAATCCTGAGGGGCAACAACCAGGTCATTATCGGTCAACCAGGCATTTACGGACAATTGTTGACCGTTCTTGTGACGGAAGGTCAGATCCTGAATCAGCCCACGCTGTGCTGTTACAGAGGGCTCCATGAAATATCCTTTTCGCTCCCGGTATGGATAATCGTTATTCAACTGGGTCCGATACCCGAAGGTGCGGCCCGAGAACTGCCACGATTGGCCCAGCATTCCGCCATACCGGACTCCTAACTGGGTCTGATTAGTTCGAAACGACGCAAGCTGCTGTCCAAACAATATGCCCAACTTCGTTTGCCAGTCTGGAGAAGTGCCGAGCAAAATGCTCCCTCCAACCGCATCCGATCCAATGGCACTCCCCCCCGATCCGTATTGCACCGCCAGTCGGTCGAAGCCTGCGACGGGCAGGGTCGAAAAATCGGTCTGCCCAAGATTGGGCTGGTTGATGTTGATTCCGTTCCAAAGCACAGCCGTATGATTGGCAGAGGTGCCCCGAAACGACACCGTTGCGAGTTGACCCGGACCGTAGTTTTTGAACGCCAGGGGGGTGTTGAACGTCAGCAAATCGGTCAGGGTGCCGAACCGGAACTGGAGCAGCGTAGTCGAGTCGATGCGCTGAAGTTTCTGGCCGGCCAGAAATCGCTCGGGAGCAATAGCCCGTACCGTCACGGCCGAAAGTGACACGCCGGGGTCAATCGGCAGTCGACCCGACCGTACCGAATCGATTTGCGCGAAGCAGTGCCGTTGCCCTGACAGACAGACGAACCAACCCCAGACCCACCAGTAAAAGGTGTGCTTTCCCACAATCAGCGTAAAAAATGGATACCGAATCGTTAGGCCGTATTAACGGCACGCGATTGGGGCGTTTCCTCCGAACACCCAAACAGCGGATGGTCGTCGGCAGGTCTCCTGGCTTGTCTCATCGATTCCAACCTTCCCGCACGTATGGCGCAGTGGTCACGTAGCATGAACCGACTTTATTAATGAATAATGTAAAATGGAGAATGAATAACGGATATCCATCATCATTCAGGCATTGTACAGTATTGATTACAATGAAACTTACAGTTGCGGGGACAGCGCTGGTCTTACACCAACTTCCCTTTTAAGCCATGAAAGCCGCCATGAAGCGACGTTTGGCACCGAAAACTCAGGACAAAAGTAGAAAAATTTACGGAATAGTAGCGTACGCCCGGAATTCCTCCGTTGAAGAGAGACGAGTTTGATCTTTCTTACGTAGGTTGCAGTCGCAGGGTTATATTATCATTACAACAAGGTTTATGAATCCATCGCTCTGGTCGCTGAATGGTCAACGAGCTCTGGTCACGGGGGGGACCAAAGGCATTGGCGAAGCCATTGTTCAGCAGTTTCTGGCGCTTGGCGCTTCGGTTTTCATTGTTGCCCGGGACAATGGTCTGTTGCAGGAACATCTGGCTACTTACAGGCAGCAGGGTCATACAATCGACGGTATCGCGGCCGATATAAGTCAGCTTGAAGCAGCCGCTCAGGTTGTGCAGGCTGTGCAGACAAGTTGGGGGAGCCTCGACATTCTGGTGAACAATGCCGGAACGAATATCCGAAAACCCACAGCTGACTATAGTTCAGTAGAATACGAACATATCCTCAATACGAACCTTCGTTCGGCCTATAAAATAACTCAGGCTGCGCACCCTTTACTGAAAGCCTCGGGTGACGGCAAGGTTATATTCGTCTCATCGGTATCAGGATTAGCGCATACCAGCAGTGGTTCCCTATACGGCATGACCAAAGCGGCTCTGTTACAGCTCACACGAAACCTGGCCGTCGAATGGGCCTCTGATGGTATTCGGGTCAATGCGGTGGCTCCCTGGTATATTAAGACTCCCTTGGCGGCACCCGTGCTTACGAACCCGGAGAAGTTGGCAGGAATTCTGAACCGGACGCCCATGCGCCGGATTGGCGAACCCGAAGAAGTGGCCTCGGTGGTTTCGTTCCTGAGCATGCCTGCGTCGGGCTACGTAACCGGCCAGACCATTTCGGTAGACGGCGGGTTGATGGCCTGGGCCTTTTAAATACCGGCGACCATTGCTTTCATTTTGGCCATTGCCGTGTTGGTGACGGCCTGGGCTTCCTGGGCATAGTATGATTTATTGAATACTTCCAGCGACAGTACGATGGGCCTATCGGTGCGTTTGATGATTTTAAGCGTATCGCGAATGGGCGCTACACCGTCGCCCGGAAACACCCGATCGGCATCGGTGATTTTCTCCCGTGGGAAATCAGCCGTATAGTCGTTTACGTGAAAAACCTCGATGGCGGGTTTACCCACCAGCGGCATGCTCACATTTCCTGAGCCACCTTTATACAGATGGTAGATATCGAGCAACACTCTGGCTGATGGATGCCCACTTTCAATAGCCACGAACATTACCTCCCCCAATCGACTCAGATTAGGCGAGAAGCCCCACAGTTCCAATTGTGGAACAACCCCGGTTTTATCGCCTATTTCCAGAATAGCCCGGTATCGCTCAGCAGCCTTGTACAGATCGATTTTCGGACTGCCGGGGGTTTGCGCCCCGATCGGTGGAGTTGCTACGCGCTTACAGCCAACTTCTGCCAGCATGTCCATTTCGCGTTTGAGCTGATCTAACCCTTTGGCCCGAGCGGCTTCGTCGTCGATAATCCAGGGGGCAAATCCAATTGCGTTTTCAACTTTTATGCCAGTATCGCTCAATACTTTCCTGGCGTCAGCAGCCGTAGCACCAGATTTCAAATACGTCTGCAACGTCTCAACCCAGATCTCGACCGATCGAAATCCAGCTTTAGAAGCCACTTCCAGCTCTTTCACAAAGCCCAATTTATGGCCTCGAATCGTGCTCATATTCAAGCAAAGCGTAAAGGCTGACTGGGCGGCTGGCAATGATACAGATTCCAGCGATTTTGATGAGAGCGAAGCACCTACAGAGGCCGTTAAAGCGGCCAGCGTCTGCCGGCGGGTTACAGATTGCGACATAAACAGGAAAGAATTCAGGCGTTTGTAGCGATTTTACTGTAAATGATAAAAAAAAGGGAAATCTACTGATTAAAGCGGATGCCACTTACGACATCACGCCGTTAAGCATTGTCATAGATACGGGCTCTATCAATGAGTAGACAGCCAGCCGAATAGCCTCAAAACTTTATTTTAAAATAATTTCTATCTCTACTAATTATTTGCTACTTTTGCACTCCCAAACTCGACATACGAGTAAATGACATACGAGGGTGAAGGTCCGAACAGGAAACCACACCTGACTTTTGGTCAAACAAACCTTGCTTGATAAAGGAATTGTTTGTCCATGAAAGGTCAGGTGCAACGCGCCCGACCTTTTTTTATGTCAATTTTCGGGGCTGATTGTGAAGCAGATATAGGATTCGTACGAAAAAATATCTACTTTTGCGGCCCGATTCGGAAGGTCCGAGGGGGGAAATGAGTACCTAAATTTTACCTGCTTACTTTAAACAAACACAAATGTCTGGTTTAATTGGCAAAAAAATCGGGATGACCAGCGTGTACAATGCGGACGGGCAGGCTCTGGCATGTACAGTGATTGAAACGGGTCCCTGTGTCGTAACTCAAGTTCGTAGCGTCGAGAAAGATGGCTACAAAGCTGTGCAGCTGGGTTATGGCGACAAGAAAGAAAAGCACAGCAACAAGCCGGAGTTGGGCCACTTCAAAAAAGCGGGTACCACGCCTAAACGCAAACTGGTCGAATTCAAAGAATTTGAGCAGGAGCTGAATCTGGGCGAAACACTTACGGTAGCCGATGTTTTTGCAGAAGCTGACTTCGTTGACGTTGTCGGCACAGCAAAAGGTCGTGGTTTCCAGGGCGTTGTGAAACGCCACGGATTCGGTGGTGTAGGCGGTCAAACGCACGGTCAGCACAACCGGGGTCGTCACCCAGGTTCGATCGGTGCCTGCTCGTTCCCATCGCGCGTGTTCAAAGGTCTTCGTATGGCCGGTCGTATGGGCGGCAACCGGGTAACGGTGCAAAACCTGCGCGTTCTGCGTATTCTGCCTGAGCAAAACCTGATCGTTATTAGCGGTTCAGTTCCCGGAGCTAAAAATTCATACGTAATTATCGAAAAGTAGGCCATGGAAGTAATCGTATATAACAGCAAGGGCGAAGACACAGGCAAAAAGGTCACCCTTCCGGAAGAGGTTTTCGGAATCGAGCCGAACCAACACGCGATTTACCTCGACGTGAAACAATACCTGGCCAATCAGCGTCAGGGAACGCACAAAGCGAAAGAACGGGCTGAAGTAGCGCGCTCGACCCGCAAACTGAAAAAGCAAAAAGGAACAGGTGGTGCCCGTGCAGGTAGTGCCAAGTCGCCTGTATTTGTGGGTGGTGGTACGGTTTTCGGACCTCGTCCCCGCGATTATAGCTTCAAACTGAACAAGAAAGTAAAAGCGCTGGCCCGCCAATCGGCTTATTCCGTCAAAGCGAAAGCCAACAGTATTTCAGTTATTGACAGCATCGCGCTGGAAGCTCCCCGCACGAAAGATTACATTCAGTTCCTGAGTGGTCTGAACCTGGCGGGTCGTAAAACGCTGCTCATTCTGCCCGATGTAAATACAAACGTGGTTCTGTCGAGCCGGAACGTACAAAAAGCGAAAGTAACGACAGCCTCTCAGGTGAACACCTACGACCTGATGAACGCAGACCAGCTGCTGATCAGTGAAGACGCGCTGTCAACCATTCAAACGTTGTTCCAACAATAATCATGAGCGTACTGAAACGACCAATCGTCACTGAAAAGATGACGGGCCTTAACAAGCAGGGGAAGTATGCTTTTGAGGTTGATCTGAAAGCCAACAAACTCGAGATTGGCAAAGCCATCGAGAAAATGTACGGCGTCAATGTAGAGTCTGTGAACACCATCCGGGTTTTCGGAAAGAAACGCAGCAAAAACATTAACGGACGTGTGGTATCGGGGAAAACCCCCACAACGAAAAAAGCAATCGTGACGGTTGCAGAGGGCGAAGTCATTGATATCTACGCTGACCTGTAAACCGAGCCTTGCTCTACCAATTAATCAGTCATGGGAGTTAAAAAACTAAGACCAATAACGCCGAGTACCCGCTTTCGCGTGGCACCCGACTTTGCGGAAATAACAGCCTCCAAGCCAGAGAAAAGTCTGCTGGAGCCCATTAAGAGAACCGGTGGCCGGAATAACGAAGGGCACCGCACTATGCGCTACATTGGTGGAGGTCATAAGCGGCACTACCGTATTATTGACTTCAAGCGCGATAAAGTCGGCCAGACTGCCGAAGTTTTGACTGTAGAATACGATCCAAACCGTTCGGCCCGCATCTCGCTGGTGCAATATACCGATGGGGAGAAGCGCTACATCATTGCCCCTCAGGGCATTGCCGTTGGCCAAAAGATTCAGTCGGGCACGGGTTCTACCCCCGACGTAGGCAACGCACTGCCCATGTCGGAAATGCCACTCGGTACCATTATTCATAACATTGAGCTAACGCCTGGTAAAGGTGGTTCGATGGCCCGGTCGGCTGGTACATACGCTCAGTTAGTAGGTCGTGAAGATAAATACGCCATTCTACGGCTTCCTTCGGGCGAGACCCGCCGGGTTCTGAGTTCGGGGATGGCAACGGTTGGTTCGGTGTCCAACCCCGACCACATGAACGTAGTAGTAGGCAAGGCAGGCCGTAGTCGTTGGCTAGGTCGTCGTCCTCGTGTCCGGGCGGTCGTTATGAACCCTGTCGATCACCCCATGGGTGGTGGAGAAGGCCGGGCGTCGGGTGGTCACCCACGTTCACGAAATGGCCAGTTTGCGAAAGGTCAGAAAACCCGCAACCGGAACAAGGCTTCTGAGAATATGATTATTAGCCGACGCAAAAAGTAACAAATAAATATGGCACGTTCACTTAAAAAAGGCCCATATATTGATTTTCGTCTGGACAACAAAGTGCAGACTCAAAACGATTCGGGCAAGAAATCGGTCATCAAAACCTGGTCGCGTCGCTCGATGATTTCGCCGGATTTCGTAGGCCATACGTTCGCTGTTCACAACGGCAACAAGTTCATCCCGGTTTATGTAACGGAAAACATGGTAGGCCACAAGCTGGGTGAGTTCTCACCGACGCGCAATTTCCGGGGGCACACCGCAAAAAAAGACAAGGGCAAACGATAAACTAGCATAGGGCATAGGGCGTTGGGCATCGGGTTTTATTCCCACGCCCTATGCCCTAAACCCCGAGCCATAAAAAACATGGAAGCAGTAGCAAGACTTAGAGATGTGCCCACGTCGCCCCGTAAGATGCGGTTAATCGCCGACCTGATTCGTGGTCAGCGCGTTAGCCGGGCGTTGGGTCTGTTGAAATATCAGCCACAGGCTGGTGCCGATGTATTGCAGAAAGTGCTTTTGTCGGCCGTTGCCAACTGGCAGCAGAAAAATGAGAACGAGCGCATTGAAGACGCCGATCTGTACGTAAAAACGATTTTTGTGGACGGTGGTCCGATGCTGAAACGTCTGCGTCCTGCCCCACAAGGTCGGGGACACCGGATTCGGAAGCGGTCGAATCACATTACGATTGTTGTCGATAGCGCAGCTCAATCGGTATTGACTTCGGCAGAAGCAGAAACCCCTGAAAACGAACAATAAGTAAGAAATGGGACAGAAAATAAATCCAGTTGGCCTGCGACTTGGTATTGTTCGGGGCTGGGAATCGAGCTGGTACGGCGGTAAAGAATTTTCGGATAAACTCGTTGAAGACGAAAAAATCCGGAAATACGTAGCAGCCCGTATTCCGAAAGGAGCCATTGCTCGGGTAGTAATCGAACGTACGCTGAAACGCGTTACCCTGACGATTCATACGGCACGTCCGGGCATCGTTATCGGTAAAGGCGGTGGTGAGGTCGACAAGATCAAAGAAGAACTGAAAAAGATTACGGGCAAAGACGTCCAGATCAACATCTTCGAAATCAAGCGTCCGGAAATCGATGCCAAACTAGTTGGCGAAGCAATCGCTCAGCAGTTACAGGCGCGTATTTCCTTCCGTCGTGCCATGAAGCAGGCGATCCAGTCGGCTCTGCGCGTCGGTGCGCAAGGTATCAAAGTAAAAGTATCAGGTCGTTTGGGCGGTGCAGAAATTGCCCGTTCGGAGCAATACAAAGAAGGTCGTGTTCCGCTTCATACGCTGCGTGCCGATGTCGATTACGCAATCTCGGAAGCACAGACCGTATACGGTAAGATCGGTATTAAAGTATGGATCTTTAAGGGCGAAGTTTATGGCAAGCGCGACTTGTCGCCGGCGGCTATGATGAGCCAGGCACAGGCGGGTGAGCGTTCAGCTTCCTCTAATGACCGGGGTGACCGTCGGGGTCCTCGTGGTGACCGTGACGGTAACGAACGCGGTGGTCGCAATCGAGGTGATCGCGGAGAACGGGGTGCAGGAGGCCGCGGTGGTAACCGGGGTGGTAACCAGGGTGGCGATCGCGGTGGAAACCGGGGCGGAGGCCAAAGACGATAACTTCAAGTCAGCAGTTGTCAGTCAAGCGCTGCCAGGTAACTACCAGCTATTGACTGCCGACTACCGACTCCAACTTTTAGAGCTATGTTACAGCCAAAAAGAACAAAATTTCGCAAGCAGCATAAAGGAAGGATTCCCGGTATTGCCTCACGCGGTCATGAGATCTCCTTCGGTACGTTTGGTATCAAATCTCTGGAGCCCGGCCGGATCACCGCCCGCCAGATTGAAGCCGCTCGTATTTCCGTAACCCGGGCCATGAAACGCGAAGGCCAGGTCTGGATTCGCATTTTCCCCGACAAGCCAATCACGAAGAAACCGGCTGAAGTACGGATGGGTAAAGGTAAAGGGGCTCCCGAATACTGGGTAGCCGTCGTCAAGCCCGGCACGATCATGTTCGAAGCAACGGGTGTTGATTTGGCAACGGGCATGGAAGCTCTGCGCCTGGCCGCTCAGAAGTTGCCCGTTCGAACCAAGTTTGTGGTTCGGCGCGATTATCAGGAGCAAGGTGAGGAATAGTATCCCTAAGCGACGAACAAGATGAAAAAAGAAGATTTAAAAGGATTGTCGGCCGATCAGCTACGTACGGAGATTGGTGCGGAGCAGGATCGACTGCTGAAACTGAAGTTTGCGCACGCGGTTTCTCCTATCGAGAACCCCATGCGAATCCGCGAGAGTCGGAAACGGATTGCTCGCCTGAATACCGAACTGACAGCTAAGCAAGCCTACTAAGACACGACGATGGAAGAGCAACAAGCACCAGCACCGCAGGAGGAAACAGTTACTCCGGCGGCAGCAGCAACAGAACAGCCGACGGCAACCGCTCCCGCAACGAGTGCTGCCAAGCCGGCTTCGGAGCGTAACGCTCGTAAAGAGCGGATCGGACGGGTGACCAGCAATAAAATGCAGAAAACGATTACGGTTGCCATTGACCGTAAAGTGAAACACCCGCTCTACCACAAGTTTCAGACTAAAACGAAGAAACTGACGGTGCATGATGAAAACAATGAGTGCGGAATCGGCGACACCGTTCGTGTGATGGAAACCCGCCCATTGAGCAAAAATAAGCGTTGGAGGTTAGTCGAAATCATCGAAAAGGCGAAGTAAGCCATGGTACAGCAAGAATCAAGATTAGGAGTAGCCGATAACAGTGGTGCCAAAGAGGTACTGGTTATCCGCGTTCTGGGCGGTACAGGCAAGCGGTATGCATCGGTCGGTGACAAGATTGTCGTGACGGTGAAACAGGCCCTGTCCTCCAGCAGTATGAAAAAGGGGACGGTTTCGAAAGCAGTAGTTGTTCGCACCAAGAAAGAAGTACGCCGGAAAGACGGTTCGTATATTCGTTTTGAAGACAACGCAGCTGTGTTGCTCAATAATAACGATGAGCCGCGGGGCACCCGGATTTTCGGACCTGTTGCCCGCGAACTGCGCGAGAAACAATTCATGAAAATCGTATCGCTAGCCCCTGAGGTGTTGTAAGTAATGGAAAAGAAAATAACGCTACCGAAACATAAATTCCACATTCAGACGGGCGATACGGTCCTGGTGATTGGTGGTAACTCGAAAGGTCAGCGCGGAGTGGTGAAAGAAGTAATCGTAGAAAAAGATCGCGCTCGCGTCGAGGGTATCGCTATGATTACCAAACACCTGAAGCCAACGGCTTCTAACCCGCAGGGGAGCCTGGAAAAAACGGAAGGATCGATTCACATCAGCAATCTGAAGCTGGTCGATCCGGCCACCGGCGAACCTACCCGTACGGGTCGTAAGTTGAACGACAAAGGCAAGCTGCAACGGTATTCGAAAAAGACGGGTAATTTCATTCCCGATTCTTACCGGAAGCAATAACACGAAAAAGGTCTAAGAAAATGGCAACGCCAAGACTGAAAGAGAAATATTTGAATGAGGTCGTGCCTCAGTTGAAAGACAGATTCCAGTATAAGTCGGTTATGCAAGTGCCGCGTCTGAGCAAAATCGTCATCAATAAAGGAATCGGAGCTGCTGTCGCTGATAAGAAATTGGTAGACGTAGGCGTCGAAGAGTTGACGACCATCACGGGGCAGAAAGCCGTTCCGACTCTGTCGAAGAAAGCGGTATCGAACTTCAAACTGCGGGAGAAAATGCCCATTGGTGCGAAAGTAACACTACGTGGTGAGAAAATGTATGAATTCATGGATCGGCTGACGACGGTTTCGTTGCCCCGCGTTCGTGACTTCAAAGGCATTAGCGATAAAGGGTTCGATGGTCGTGGTAACTATACGTTCGGCGTGCAGGAGCAGATTATCTTCCCTGAGATCAGCATCGATAAAGTAGCCCGCATTTCGGGGATGGATATCACTTTCGTGACGACCGCCAACACCGATAACGAAAGCTATGAGCTGCTGAAAGCAATGGGAATGCCGTTTGCTAAAAGTGGTAAATAATAACCGACACAAAGGCTAAGAAAATGGCAAAAGAATCAATCAAAGCACGGGAACGGAAACGCGAAGCGTTAGTTGCCAAATATGCTGCGAAACGGAAAGCCCTGAAAGAGGCTGGTGACTATATCGGTCTGGACAAACTACCCAAGAATGCGTCGCCGGTTCGTTTGCACAATCGCTGCAAGCTGACGGGTCGTCCTCGGGGATACATGCGCAAGTTTGGTATTTCGCGGGTAACATTCCGTGAAATGGCCTCGGCGGGTAAAATTCCAGGTGTAACTAAGGCAAGCTGGTAGTTCCAGACTCCATTTCTATTTGTAATTCAGTTTCCGTAATTTTGCGAACTTTCTTGGAAACAGGAGTTTGCAAGTAACGCAACGCTAAGAATGAATACAGATCCAATAGCAGATTACCTGACACGAGTCAGAAACGCTATCCGTGCTAAACACCGGATTGTAGAAATCCCTGCTTCTAATATAAAAAAAGAAATTACCAAGGTTTTGTACGAAAAAGGGTACATCCAGAACTATAAGTTCGACGACAGCACCGCTCAGGGCACTATCAAAATTGCGCTGAAGTACAATCCGACAACGAAGCAATCCGCTATCGTTGATCTGCAACGCATCAGCCGGCCAGGCTTGCGGCAATATCGGGGTGCCGATCATTTGCCCCGTATCCTGAATGGTCTGGGTGTCGCTATTATCTCGACCTCGAAAGGCGTGATGACCGACAAAGAAGCCAAAACGCTGAACGTCGGTGGAGAAGTCCTGTGTTACGTCTATTAATCCGAACTGAACGATGTCACGTATAGGTAAGAAATCCATTGCCCTGCCCAGCAACGTAACGTTGTCCGTCGACGCTCAGAACGTCGTAACGGTGAAAGGGCCTAAAGGCACCCTGACCCAGTCGGTTGATCCGGACATTTCGGTAGCAGTCGCAGATGGTCAGATTCAAGTATCGCGCCCTACTGAACAGAAGCGTCATAAAGCGCTGCACGGCCTGTATCGTTCACTGGTGAACAATATGGTTACGGGCGTAAGCGAAGGCTTTAAACTGAACCTCGAGGTTATTGGAGTCGGTTATAAAGCATCGGTTGCTAATAATGTTCTGGAGTTACAACTGGGCTATTCACACAATGTGTATGTAGCTGTTCCGGAAGAGATCAAAGTTACGGCTGTAACAGAAAAAGGCCAGAATCCTAAAGTATACCTCGAAGGTTCAGATAAGCAGTTGCTCGGAGACGTAGCTGCTAAAATTCGTTCGCTGCGTAAAGTTGAGCCTTACAAAGGTAAAGGTATTCGCTTCGTTGGTGAGCAAGTTCGCCGGAAAGCTGGTAAATCTTCGTCTAAGAAATAAGTCATTGGGTAATCATTGATTATTCTGAAGGAGCCCCTGGTGGGTTGCCGGGAATGATCATCAATGATAATTTAAATCGCCTATTTGGTCGGAATCAAATAACATGGCAACTACTAAACAAGAAAGAAGACAACGGATTAAGTTTGGCATCCGGGCAAAAGTATCTGGTACCGCCGAACGTCCTCGCCTGTCGGTTTTTCGCTCTAACAAAGCTATTTACGCACAGTTGATTGATGATGTAGCAGGACATACGCTGGCCTCTGCTTCCTCGATCGAGTTGCAAAGTGAAGTTGAAGGGAACACCGTTGAGACGGCAAAGAAAGTAGGTCAACGATTGGCCGAAAAAGCAGTTGCCCAGAACATCAGCTCAGCTGTGTTCGACCGCAATGGCTACTTGTATCACGGTAAAGTAAAAGCACTGGCCGACGCAGCCCGCGAGGGTGGCCTTAAGTTCTAAGCAATGAACATCAATTCAGCAAGACCGACAAAATTCAACGAAGCCGACCTGAAAGAAAAGGTTGTTGCCATCAATCGCGTAGCGAAAGTGGTAAAAGGTGGTCGCCGGTTCAGTTTCTCGGCGATTGTCGTCGTCGGCGATGGTAATGGTGTCGTTGGTTACGGATTGGGTAAGGCCAATGAAGTAACCGATGCAATTGCCAAAGGAGTAGAGGATGCGAAAAAGAATCTGGTACAGATTCCACTTCTGAAACGCACGGTTCCTCACGAAATGGAAGGCAAGTTCAGCGGTGGCTTTGTCCTGCTGAAACCAGCGGCTCCTGGTACGGGCGTAATCGCCGGTGGTGCTATGCGGGCCGTTCTCGAATCGGCTGGCATACACGACATTCTGGCGAAGTCGAAAGGGTCGTCGAACCCGCATAACGTAGTAAAAGCTACGCTGGATGCGCTGCTGAAAATGCGTCTGCCTCATCAGGTAGCTTTCCAGCGCCAAGTAAGCCTGGCTAAAGTATTTAACGGTTAACCATTAGGAGCAACAGACATGGCACGAGTACGTATCACGCAGGTCAGCAGCACCATCAAGCGGCCGTTATCCCAAAAAAACGCTATCAAGTCGTTAGGCTTGGGCAAAATCAACCGCAGCGTTGAGTTAGAGTATAACGACGCGCTGAAAGGTGCAATCAACAAGGTACAACATCTGGTAAAAGTCGAAGAAATTTAGTACCTTTGCGATTCTTTTAGCAAAACACTCATTAAGTGGTCATTGATTGTCAGTAAGTAGTCATTTGTTGAATACGATGAATGCTACTTACTGACAATCAATGACCACTTAATGACAAAACAAATAATCCAAAATGAATCTAAGCAACCTTAGACCGGCAAAAGGTTCCGTCAGAGAGCGCAAGCGAGTCGGACGCGGGCAAGGATCAGGCATGGGCGGAACGTCTACGCGTGGTCACAAAGGAGCGCAGTCGCGCTCGGGATACAGCCAGAAAATGCACTTTGAAGGTGGCCAGATGCCCCTGCAACGTCGTGTGCCTAAATTTGGCTTTAAAAACATCAACCGCGTCGAATATAAACCCCTCAACCTGGACATCATTCAGGCGCTGGTCGATGAGACAAAGGTAACGGTTGTTGACTTTGACTTTCTGCGTCAGCATGGTCTGGTAAGCAAGAAAGACCTTGTCAAAGTACTGAGCCGTGGTGAATTGACAACCCCTGTTGAAATTCACGCTCATGCTTTCTCAACGAGTGCTCGGGAAGCTATTGAAAAGGCGGGTGGTAAGGCCATCGTGCCAGCAAAAGAAGCAAAAGAGGAAGCAGCTAACTAAGTTGTTCGGTAAAGCCGATCTACTTTTATGAACCGACTCATCACCACGTTTAAGAATATTTTTGCAATTGACGAGTTGCGGGGTCGAATCCTCAACACACTTCTGTTTATTGCAGCCTTTCGTCTGGGTTCGGCTATCGTACTACCAGGCGTTGACCCTAGCAAGCTGAATCTTAACCCACAAGGGTTGCTCGGTTTGCTGGACACCTTTTTGGGTGGTGCGTTTAGTAAGGCTTCCATTTTCGCGCTGGGTATCATGCCGTATATTTCGGCATCGATCGCTATTCAGCTGCTTACGCTGGCTCTCCCCTACTTTCAGAAAATGCAGAAAGAAGGCGAATCGGGTCGTAAGCGGTTGAATCAGATTACACGAGTGCTTACCATTGGCGTAACAGCGGTTCAGGCCATTACGTACGTTAATACGACGATTCCTACCGATGCCCTGTTGATCAGCCGGAGCTTATTTACGATTTCATCGCTGTTCGTTCTGACCTCAGGGACTATTTTCTGCATGTGGTTAGGCGAACGGATTACCGACAAAGGAATCGGCAATGGTATTTCCATGATCATTATGATCGGGATCGTATCACGGCTTCCAGGTGCTATCATTGGAGAATTCCAGTCGCGTGGTTCGGGCGGTATACTGATTTTCGTTCTGGAAATGGTAGCACTCTACTTCGTTGTTATGGGTGCTGTCGTACTAACACAGGCTGTTCGTCGAATTCCTATTCAATACGCTAAACAAGTTATCGGTAATAAAGTTGTTGGTGGCCAGCGGCAGTATCTGCCCCTGAAGTTGAACGCAGCCGGTGTAATGCCGATCATTTTTGCTCAGGCGCTGATGTTCATCCCGACTTATGTAGCTGGGCTGTTCGCAGAGAAGAGTGATTTTGCCGCTAGCGTTCAGAACGCTTTCCAGAGCTATACTACCTGGCAGTACAACCTGCTGTTTGGCCTGTTAATTATCATCTTTACGTTTTTTTACACGGCTATCTCGGTCAACCCGACTCAGATTGCAGATGATATGCGTCGGAGCGGTGGATTCATTCCTGGGGTAAAACCTGGTATTCAAACTTCGGAATACATCGGTACCGTACTTGACCGGATTACTCTGCCTGGGGCAATTATGCTGGGGATCGTAGCCATTTTGCCGGCTATTGCTAACCTGCTGGGTATGACCACTGGATTTTCACAATTCTTCGGTGGTACGTCGCTGTTGATTATGGTCGGGGTGGTACTTGATACACTTCAACAAGTAGAAAGCTATCTGCTCATGCGCCGGTACGAAGGACTGATGAAGTCGGGCCGGGTACAAGGACGGACGAGCAGCGAGACAGTAGCCGCTTAATTAAGATGACAGGTTCAGATAAAAAGGATAAAATGATTTTTTACCGGAGCGACGAAGAAATCGCTCTGATAAAAATCAGCGCGCAGGTACTGGGTAAAGCCCACGCCGAAGTTGCTAAACTTATCCGGCCTGGCATAACGACGAAGGAACTGGACACAGTAGCGGAAACGTTTATTAGGGATAACGGTGGCGTTCCTTCATTCTTAGGATACAATAAGTTTCCGGCTTCGCTCTGTATATCAGTCAATGATGTTGTGGTTCATGGGTTTCCAAGCCGCTACGAACTTCACGACGGAGATATTGTCTCGATCGACTGTGGGGTAAAGCTGAACGGTTATCACAGCGATAGTGCCTACACGTATCCGGTTGGTGACGTAAATCCTGCTGTCCGGCGATTGTTGTCGCGCACGAAGGAGTCGTTGTATCTTGGGCTGGAAAAAGCAATTGATGGAAACCGGATCGGCGACATCGGTTATGCCATCCAGACTTACACCGAAAAGTGTGGTTACTCGGTCGTGCGAGAATTGGTGGGCCACGGCGTTGGGCAAAATCTTCACGAGGCTCCCGAGGTGCCGAATTACGGTAAACGCGGACAAGGGCCGAAGTTGCGCGAAGGTATGATCCTGGCCATAGAACCCATGATCAATTTTGGCAAGAAGGCAGTAGTGCAGGAGCGCGACGGCTGGACAATTCGAACAGTCGACCGCAAACCGTCGGCTCACTTTGAACATACGGTAGCTGTTCGGAAGGGTAAACCCGAGATTCTTACAACCTTTGAATACATTGAAGCAGTGACTGCGAATACAAGCCTGATGGTTGAAACACAGGAACTGATGGCCGCTTAAAGCGAATATGGCAAAGCAGAATTCTATAGAACAGGATGGTGTGATTTTGGAGGCATTGTCGAATGCTATGTTTCGGGTCGAACTGGCCAACAAGCACGAGGTAATCGCTCACATCTCCGGCAAAATGCGGATGAACTACATCAAAATTCTGCCTGGAGATCGCGTAAAGTTGGAAATGTCGCCTTATGACTTAAGTAAGGCAAGGATTGTGTACCGATACAAGTAAGTGAAGAATGAAGCGTGTAGAGCTACTAATGGCTGATCAATCAGCAGCAATTACTCTTCACGTATCACTTTTCACTCTTAACTCTAACAAAGATGAAAGTTAAAGCGTCCATCAAAAAGCGCAGCGAAGACTGCATCGTGATCCGGCGGAAAGGGAAGCTGTACGTGATCAACAAAAAGAATCCCCGTTACAAACAAAGACAAGGCTAAGCATGGCACGTATTGCAGGTGTTGATATTCCAGACAAGAAGCGTGGCGAAATTGCGCTGACATACATCTATGGCATCGGTCGTAGCCGAGCTAAGAAAATTCTGACCGACGCGGGCATCAGCGTTGATAAAAAAGCCAGCGAATGGTCAGATGATGAAGCAAGCGCAGTTCGTAACGCGATCTCGAACGAATACAAAGTAGAAGGTCAGTTGCGTTCAGAGGTCCAGTTAAGCATCAAACGCTTGATGGATATCGGCTGTTACCGGGGGCTACGGCACCGGAAAGGGCTGCCCGTTCGTGGTCAGCATACGAAGAACAACTCCCGTACCCGTAAAGGCAAGCGGAAGACAGTCGCAAACAAGAAGAAAGTAACGAAATAATTAATCGGTCGCTCATCGTCATACGAAGCATTTGTGGTCATATACGTCGTATGTGGCAAGTAATGCAAACCGGTGGCACATTGACGATTACCTAACAAAATGGCTCAAGCAAAACGCAAAGACAAAGCGAAAAAGCGGGTAGTAGTTGTTGAACCCGTCGGCCAGGTACACATCCGGGCTACGTTTAACAACATTATCATTTCGATCACCAACATGAACGGCCAGGTTATATCCTGGGCATCGGCCGGTAAGATGGGCTTCCGTGGCTCAAAGAAAAATACGCCGTATGCTGCTCAGACAGCCGCTCAAAACTGCGCCACCGTTGCCCATGACCTGGGGATGCGGAAAGCAGAAGTATTCGTGAAAGGTCCGGGTTCAGGCCGTGAGTCGGCGATTCGTACCATTCAGAACTCGGGGATCGAAGTAACGACAATTCGTGATATTACCCCGCTGCCGCACAATGGTTGCCGGCCGCCAAAGCGTCGTCGCGTATAAATACGGATGACATGAATAGGGACAGGCGACATTTGGTTGTGTCTGTCCAATGTTTCACAATTATTCATTCATTGAAGAATGGCACGTTACACAGGGCCAAAAGCCAAAATTTCGCGTAAGTTCGGTGAGCCTATTATGGGCCCCAGCAAAGCGCTCCAAAAGAAAAATTACGGACCGGGTATGCACGGTCGGGGCCGCAAACGGAAACAGTCTGAATATGCGCTCCAACTGCTGGAAAAGCAGAAAGTGAAGTATACCTACGGTATTCTCGAACGTCAGTTCCGCGCGCTGTTCCACCGGGCACAGGTTCGCGAAGGGATTACGGGGGAAAACCTACTCAAATTGTGTGAAGCCCGCCTTGACAACACCGTTTATCGGCTGGGTATCGCTTCTTCCCGCCGGGCAGCTCGTCAGTTGGTGTCTCACAAACACATCATCGTCGACGGTGAAGTAGTCAACATTCCTTCTTATTCGCTGAAACCTGGTCAGCTGATCGGTGTACGCGAGAAATCGAAATCGCTGGAAGCGGTTAGCACGAGTCTGTCAGCTCGTAATACGAAGCGCTATAACTGGGTTGAATGGGACACGCAACAATTGACGGGTAAGTTTATCAGCTACCCTGAGCGTGACCAGATTCCGGAGAACTTCAACGAGCAGGCCATCGTCGAATTGTATTCGAAGTAAGCTCCCTGGCAGAACTCCTTATGGGTTCTGCCGGATTTATATAATCGACGGTTTACAGTTGATTGGTTTTCGGTAGAAAGCTGGTCGTATGTCCAAAATAGTACCGAAAACCGAAGCTGAAAAACCGTAAACCTAATTTCAGTCTTCACGCCAAGGCAGAGAACTGCTGTAAAATGCGAAACGTATGTCAATATTAGCGTTCCAAATGCCCGACAAAGTCGTAGTGGAGAAAGCTGACGACTTTCACGGGGTGTTTGAATTCAAACCCCTTGAAAAAGGATACGGTGTAACAATTGGGAATGCGCTTCGTCGCATTTTACTATCATCACTGGAAGGTTACGCCATCACGAGCGTTAAGTTTCCAGGTGTTTTACACGAGTTTTCTTCGATCGAGGGCGTTGTTGAAGACGTGACCGAAATTATCCTGAACCTGAAGATGGTTCGGTTTAAGAAGATTTCGGACATGGTTGACAACAAAATTACGGTCAACATAAAAAAACAATCAGTCCTAAAAGCTGGTGATATATCCAAATTTTCGCCGTCGTTCGAGGTGTTGAACCCTGATCTGGAAATCTGCCATATCGACGACACGCGGGATCTGGAAATGGAAATTTTCGTGGAAAAAGGTCGTGGCTACGTTCCAGCCGACGAACCACGGGCTAACGAATTGCCTTTCGGTCATATTCCGATCGATGCTATTTATACGCCGATCAAAAACGTCAAATACAGCGTAGAAAACACGCGGGTTGAGCAGAAAACGGACTATGAGCGATTGCTGCTGGACATTGAAACCGACGGTTCGATTCATCCGGAAGAAGCGCTGAAAGGTGCCGCTTACATTCTGATTCAGCATTTCATGCTGTTCTCAGATCAGACCATGACGTTCGAAACCGCTAAGCCAGAAGAGGAAAATGTGGTCGATGAAGAAGTGCTGCACATGCGGAAACTTCTGAAAACGTCACTGGCTGATCTCGATTTGTCGGTACGTGCTTATAACTGCCTCAAGTCGGCGGATGTACGGACGTTGGGCGATCTGGTTCGGTTAGAAATTTCGGATATGATGAAGTTTCGCAACTTTGGTAAAAAGTCGCTGACGGAGCTTGAGCAACTTGTTGCGGAAAAAAACCTGACGTTCGGTATGGACGTCGCAAAGTACAGACTAGACGAAGATTAAGAAATCGTTTTGGGCATAGGGTTGGGGGCATGGGGTCAGTAAACCCTACACTCCAGGCCCCACGCTTTAAGCCAAGATAACAATGAGACACGGTAAAAAAGATAATCACCTCAGCCGGACGCACTCGCACCGCGAAGCGATGCTGCAGAATATGGCTTCCTCGCTCATCCTGCACAAGCGCATTGAAACGACTGTTGCGAAAGCGAAAGAACTCCGCAAGTTTGTGGAGCCCATTCTGACGCGGGCCAAAGATGACACCTACCAAAATCGTCGTGTTGTGTTTCAGTCACTGCACGATAAAGAAACGATTAAGGAGCTGTTCGGTACGGTAGCCGACAAAATTGCCAGCCGTCCTGGCGGGTACACGCGGATCATCAAGCTAGGCAATCGGCTGGGTGATAACGCTGACACCTGCCTGATCGAGTTAGTTGACTTCAATGAATTACTGATCGCTGCGGCTACAGAAAAGGCAACTGCTACGGTCAAAACCCGTCGGAGCCGTCGGAGCGGTGGTTCGCGTCAGGGTGCACCAGCTGCTGAAACCGCTGCGGTAGAAGTAGAAGCAGCGCCGGTAGCCTCTGAAGAAGCCCCTGCTACAGCTGAAGCAACGACGACCAGTAGCAACGACGATCTGACCAAGATTGAAGGCATTGGTCCGAAAATTGCAGAGTTGCTCAACAACGCAGGTATTACTACCTTTGCGCAGTTAGCCGACGCCCAGGATGAAACGGTTCAACAAGTGCTGACCGAAGCCGGTTCCCGGTTCAACGTACATGACGCAACTACCTGGAACGAACAGGCAGCCCTGGCCCGCGATGGCAAATGGGATGAACTGAACGCGCTACAGGATCGTTTGAAAGGTGGTAAAGAAACGGAATAGTGATTGACAAACACGTCATATGGAAATGGGTTAACCGCAACGGTTAGCCCTTTTTTTTAGTCTATTAAGTACAAACGCATAGATGAAACACACGCAGCAACCTGAAGCATTACTGGTTTTACAGGATGGTACAGTATACCGAGGGCTAGCCCTGGGAAAGATTGGAACAGCCGCTGGCGAAATCTGCTTTAACACAGGCATGACCGGCTACCAGGAAATCTATACGGACCCTTCCTATTATGGCCAGGTAATTATCAACACTACCTCCCATATTGGAAACTATGGGGTGCTGAACAATGCTGAACAAGAGTCGAATGGTGTAAAAATCCGCGGCATGGTCTGCAACTTTTTTTCCAATATTCACTCGCGTTATACAGCAGACGGTTCGCTCCAGGACTATTTTGAACGGGCGAATATTGTCGGGATTCATGGGGTAGATACCCGGCAGTTGGTCCGTTACATCCGCTCGAAAGGTGTGATGAACTGTATTATTTCATCCGAAAATCTTGATCCGGCTGCATTGCTGGCCAAGTTACATCAGGTTCCCGACATGGCAGGTCTCGAACTTTCGTCGGAAGTTAGTACGAAAGACGCTTATGAACAGGGCGATCCGGAAGCACGGCTACGGGTAGCTGTACTCGATCTGGGGGTAAAACGGAGCATTCTGAGCAATTTCAATCAGCGGGGTGTATTCTGCAAAGTTTTTCCGGCGCGTACTGCACATGCGGAATTAGCGGCCTGGAAGCCCAATGGTTATTTCATAGCTAACGGACCTGGCGATCCGGCAGCTATGCCTTATGCCGTCGAAACCGTTAAACAGGCGCTGGAAACCGACAAACCGCTCTTCGGCATTTGTTTAGGACATCAGATTTTATCGTTGGCCAGTGGTATTTCAACTTATAAAATGCACAATGGCCACCGGGGTCTGAATCACCCGGTTAAGAACCTGATAACGGGCCATTGCGAGGTAACGTCGCAGAACCACGGTTTTGCGGTGAAAGCCGATGAAGTGATGGACCACCCAAATGTTGAGCTGACGCACGTTAACCTCAATGACAAAACGATTGAGGGAATACGGCGAAAAGACAAACCCGCTTTTTCGGTGCAATACCACCCGGAATCGTCACCGGGCCCGCACGATTCGCACTATTTATTCGATCAGTTTATCAACATGATGAACGACTAACGAAAAAGCCTGGGGAAACTCAGGCTTTTTCGTTCCTTACCGAACCGTTCCCGTATATTCGTTGTCACGCCAAAACTCGCGGCTCCAGATTCGCCGGAAGGGCCATTTGCGCTGATGCAAGGCAATGGGTAGATACGCATGCGACTGCTTCAGTGTTTGCTGGTAGTATAAATCATCGTCCGTCAGAACAAGCGATTCGTATTGGTCCCCGGCTTTAACCGTCAGATCGGCAAATGGCAATTCAGGTTTCCAGTCGGGATGCTGACGAGTTAGTTTATTTTTCAGTAAGGAACTGGCGGGTAAGGCCTGTTGGCCGGACGGAACAGGACAAAATTGTTCCTGAGCAACGTTCAGGGCATATCCCAGATACGCTTTTAGTAAGCGAGGGCCTTCATTGGCCGTTTCGGCAACGCTTAATTGTTCGGGCCAGAGACTAGTCACTACGTACACCCGCTCGCGGGCACGCGTAACGGCTACATTAAGCCGGTTTTCGCCACCACGGGCGTTTAAACTCCCGAACTGCATCGCCATTCGGCCACGCTCGTCTGGCGCATAACCCACCGAAAAAATGATCACATCGCGCTCATCGCCCTGTACATTCTCAATGTTCTTCACGAATAGCTGCAATGTCTCAGGCAAGCCCGCTTCCGAAGGCAGCTCGTCCGAAATATTATTTTCCAGCATATCCTGAATCAGCTGCTGCTGCGGGTAATTGAAGGTGACAATTCCTACCGAGCGCCCCGGTAATTCGGTCATGATCTGACCAAGGAGCTTGAGAATGGCTTCTGCTTCGATTGGGTTTGTATGTTGCTGCCAGATCCCTTTTACGTTTAGGTAACGAATCGCTGGCTCACGGCGATTCACATCCTCAAAATAAGGAAGCAGGGATAAAGTATTTTGGTAAAAATACTGGTTAGAGAACGTGATCAGATCGAGAGAATGGCTGCGGTAATGTTCAGTCAGGGCTACCTGCGGCAGTTGCTGAGCGGCTAGTTCGAGCAGGGACTCGACTTCCAGGGCGGCAGGTAGGGTTTCTTCCTGCCCGGCTTCGTCGATCCGGATTCGATAGAGATCGCTCGGACGAAGCTGCTGATTATCGCCGGTCACAACAACCTGGTGTCCTCGAACCATGGCTGGGATACCATTTTCGGCAAAGCATTGGGAAGCCTCATCGAAAATGACCAGATCGAACAGGCCTTCGCGCAGGGGAAACATAGCCGAAACCGATTCGGGCGATGCGAGCCAGCAGGGTACTAACTTGAACACTTCCTCCGCAAACGATTCCATTAGTTTCCGAACCGGCCAGACATTGCGCTTCTTGGTCGTCTGATGCAGTAAATCGCGGTAAGTCACTACGTTGTTCAGGCGATTGAGTGTCAGGTTCCGGTACGTTTGTCCGCGCAGCCTGACCAGCAGAATATCGCGGCTCAGGCGCTGTTTTTGCAGTATGCTCGTCTGTAGGCTCTGTTCCCACTGACTCATTTTAAGCGAAGACACACTACGCAATTCAGGATATTTTACCTCAAGATGCTCCAGCCAGGTTCGACGCAGGCTTGTTTGGAAAACCCTGGTCCATTGGGTCGTTTCGAATGATTGCAACCGCTCAACGACCGCTTTCTCAGGCGCCGAAAACCCCGCCCACAATCGGTCGGCTTCTACTAGAAAATCAAAATCAGCCCGAAGTGTGTGCTTAAGCTGTTGACTAAATACCTCATCCTGCCAGCTATTCCTTATCTGCTCAGCGGTCAGGTTAAGCTCCTGCGCCGTTTGTTCCTGCCCGACCATTGCGGCAAGATTCAGCAGTGTTGTTACACCCGCTACGAAATGCTCATGCGTCTGCCAGCCTGCCTCCGGCAGCAGTTGCAACGGCATAATTCCCTTCACTCGTTCCGTGAGGTGCTGCGCTCGGCGAACGAGACGCAGGCTGGCAGCGGACTCCGGGAGCGACAACCCGGCCAACAGGGCACTGGCTTCATAACGGGTAGCTTCCAGTCGGATGCGCTTATCGATTTTTGTGGCTAATGTCTGTAAATCGGTTAAGGTCATCTTCAACCCATTACTCCGAACCAGGATTTGAAGACGCTTACTTCCGGCATTGGTCAGTTGCCACCAATTCCAGCTAATCCAGGACGTCCGAGCCCTTAGGGCGTCTGTCAGCAAATCCCGGAACGCTCGTAGATCAGGCGTCGCCAGCGATTCTTCAGGGCCAGGCGTTTCCAGCGATTCATCCCAGGCTTGTGCAATCTGCTCAAGTTTTGCTTCATCGACCGTTAAAGCAAGATGACCGGGAAGCGTCCGGAGCATCTTAACCACTTCCCAGAGTTCAGACGCATCAGAAACTTCCAGCAACGTCAGTAAGGCCGTTAGTTCCCAGTCGTGCCCCAGCCACGCCAATAGAGCCGGCAATGGAAGCGGAGCGGTTAGTAAGGCTGTTGTCTGTGCATTTGCTGCATCGCGAAGTTGCGACCAACGACTAATGCCTTGCTCGATTCTACTTAAATCCGCGTTGGTAAAGAAAGTAAAATCAACCCGCTCTTGCCAGAGATGATCCGTACCTATACGCTGCCGATAAGCCGCGTAGTTTGTCAATCGGCTGATAAAGTTATCCACAGCTGTAAAATGAAATTGTGAATAACTATCTTCCAAACTGATGGTAGGTGCATCAGAATCGCTGGTTAGGTACAGTTCTTTAGCAGACAACCCGCATTCATTCGTATCGAACAGAGCGGCTTTGAAAGCCTGCAAGTCAGTAATCAATTCATCTATTCGCCGGCTTTCCACGTCAAAATCGCGCTCGAGCAGCACGGCATTCAGGCTATTATTCTGCTGACGATATGCCTCGATCTGGTTGATCTGTGTGGCAATCTGAACATAGAGCGCCCGTCGGTCATCCTGAAAATCATGGATCAGCGCCAAAAACGGGGCCATACCGACCTGACAAAGGCGCTCCTGTACTACGTCCAGGGCCGCCCGTTTCTGACAAACCAGCAAGACGCGCTTCCCGGACGCAGCCGCGTCGGCCATCAAATTCGCGATGAGCTGCGATTTACCTGTACCTGGCGGCCCCTGCACCACCAACGACTGACCTGCTTTCACCGCCCGTACCGCTGCTTCCTGCGAGGCATCCATGGGTAGTGGGGTGTGGATAAATTTTTCGGGCAGGGGTTGCGCGGGGAGCAGGGTGCGGGAGGAATTAGTAAAAGGCACTACCTCCTTATTCTCTTCTTCCTGCTCTGACCCATTACCCTCTTCCCGGCTCTCTTCCCCCTCCGCAATCAGCATGTCGTAATCCGGAACAAGAAACGAACCCGCCTGCGGAAAAATACCGAGCACAGCTTCCGGATATAGCTTTAGTTCGCCGGTTCGTTCGAGCTGGGTAAGATCTTTTACAGTTTGTTTGTTGAAAAACTGAAGCTTATCGGCAAACAAATCCTGGTTGAAATTGATCTCGAGAGGAGTGGTTTTCAGCCATTCATACAACTGTGTGCGAAACACTAGCGGGTCGCGGTCGAAATCATCCAGGGTTTTCTCGACAACGTCGTCGGGCAGCTTTACCTGATTGAACTGCCCATAAGCCAGTGCCAGCGTCGGGTTCAGAAATGCCAGTTCATCACCCCGGCGTGTAAGCTTCCAGAATTTCCCCTGCTGTTCAATGTTTACCGGAAAAAACAAAAGCGGCCCATGAACGACCGTATCGTCGAGAAACTTTCCTTTCACAAAGGGCCAACCTACATATAAATCTTCCGTGCCCCGCTCGTCTTCGATGAACCGAGCCGTACGATCAATTCGGCGGATTTTACGACTAACTTCATTGCTGCGCTCCTGTCGAGCATCCAGCACCTCGCAGACAGTTATAGAAGGTTTACGGCTGATGAGGTCGGTAAGAAGACTGAAAGAAGGTTTATTGAGCAGAAAATCTGTTTCCTGTAAATCCAGAAACTGGCCGGCCGGCAAACTCGTCAGTACCAACGAGCGGTTACGGCTGCTAAGATTGGTTAAGCGTCGGCGAAAGGTTTTGAGGATGGACGTCTGAACAGGAATTTTCACGGATGTCTGAACCGCCAACTACTTGACAGAATTTATAAGATGAGCAGGATGGTAACGCTTAGCAAGGTAAAAAATCCTGTTCATCCGAACGTCGGTTCGGCCGTAAATTCTGTCAGTGGACCCGGGCGGGGCGATACATCTTTTTCGCCGGACCAACCGACTTCAGTGCCTGTTTATCTTTTTTGGCCTTTTTCCGTCGCCCCCACCAGATCATAAAGCCAGTAATGGGCAAACTAGCGCAGACAAGACTGGCGCAGAAAGCCATAATTTTACCCGGCAAGCTCAGAATAGCACCGGTATGAATATCGTAATTCATACGCCGTAGCTTATCGCCAAAACCCGCTTTGGCATACGGGCCCGCGTATGGTCCTTCACCCGGAATACGTTTTAGCGTCTGCTGATCGAACGAATAGTAATCGAGCTTGTAATAAGTGCCAGGTTTGTAGTTCACATATGCGAAAATAGATTCTGACGCTTTCTCGGGCGTGGAGATATATACGCCAGCCGTTGTGGGCATGGTCTTTACCAACCGTTGCCAGACCACATCGACAGGCGATGCAAACCGCCGGGCTACGGTCGTATCCGATAAGGGGGTCGAGAAAGCAGGGGCCGTTTTACCACCTGTCGTTGCCCAGTAGACGGAGTTGGCAAACCACTGAACGCCAAAAGTCATACCGGTTAAGGCAAGAATCAGGGCAAAAAATAAAGCATAAAAGCCCGGTACGTTATGCAAGTCATAATTAACCCGTCGCCATTTTGCTTTCCATTTTACTTTAAAGCTTTTATCCCGATTGGCTTTAGACAGGTTTTTAGGCCACCACAGTACGATACCCGTAATTAATAGAATCGTGAAAACCAGCGTCCCATAAGCAACCACGGGCTGTCCAACAGATTCTGGTAGCCATAGGTAATAATGGCCGTGCAGAATGAAGTGAAAAAAATCGGTCTCTTCATCCTGTATTTTCAGAATATTGCCCGTGTAAGGATTCAGGTAGACTTGGTAGTAATAATCTGGATCGACCGCGTAAAAGGATACGATGGCACTTTTACCAGGCCCGCCATAAATAACGGCTTTAGCAGGTTTGTCTACGAGTGCTTCTTCGGCAATTGCCTGTAAGCGAGAGGGAGGCAGAACGCTGGCTTTAGCCACCGGCTCGGTGTATTGGTAAGGGCGCAGAACGGTCTTGATTTCCTGCTCGAAGGCTAGTATACAACCTGTGGTAGCCACAATAAACACCAGCAACCCAGACGCTAATCCAAGCCAGAGGTGAAGTTTTCCAACCAGTTTTTTCCCCATTGTCCGTTTAGTCAGTTGTTTGCCTTTACATTCATTGCTGTTCAGGCGGACGTTTCGCGGCATTTCGACCTGGCAGCTGCACAGTAAAGCCGATAGCGACGAAACTATTTAGACTAATTCTAAAGCAAAGGTAAATAGATATTGATAGCGAGCCGCCTACAGGCGAAAATTTATTGGTGCTATTGCTTGATCGGCGCTGCTATTAGATAGGGGAAAACCATTAGCGGCTTGTTCGTAGGCGGCTCTCGGGTCGTTCCGGGTGCGATATGGCGCGCTACTCTTCCTTTTTTTCAGGAATCAGCCAGGAAGCCAAAATACTGATGCTCAGAATGGCGATGATGATGTAAAGTGAATAAACTGGCTTGAATCCCTGCTCAGCCAGCCAGTGTTCAGCCAGCATCTTAGCGCCGATAAAGGTCAGCAAAACAGCCAGACCTACTTTCAGGAAGCGAAACTGGCTCATGATACTGGATAAGAAGAAGAACATCGAACGTAGCCCCATGATGGCAAAAACATTCGAAAAGAAAACGATGTAGGGATCTTTGGTGACCGAAAAAATAGCCGGGATCGAATCGACAGCGAATACCAGATCGGTGAATGCAATTACGATTACGATCAGAAAAAGCGGAGTAACAAACAGTTTTCCATCGGTTTTTCGGCGGATAAAGAAATTATCTGTGACGTTGCGGTGGTAAACATTCAGATACTTGCTGGCAAACCGAATGACGGGGTGCTTCGATGGCTCGATTTTTTCGTCTTCTTCTTTCTGAAAAAAAAGTTGAATACCTGTGTAGACCAGAAATGCTCCGAACAGGTACATGATCCATTCGAACCGTTGAATTAAGGCCGACCCGACGAAAATAAAAATGAATCGCAGAACAATCGCTCCCAGAATTCCCCAAACCAGAATTTTTTTATAGTAGCGTTCGTGAACACCAAACGAATTGAAAATCAGGATAAAGACAAAAATATTGTCGGCCGAAAGCGAGTACTCGACCAGATAGCCCGTGATGTATTCCAGAGACATGTTGGCCTGAAACCGGGCCAGGCTGGCGGCAAAATTGCCCGGCACAAAAACGACGTGCTCGGCATAGAGGTCCCGAACTTCCTTCAGGCGGGCAAACGAATCGATGCCGTGAACTAGATAACCGAAATTCTGAAGGAAAAAATAGAAAGCAACGGATAAAGCAACCCAGATGGCACTCCAGATGGCCGCTTCTTTAAAATGAACTACATGACTTTGCTTTTTGGAGAAAACCCCAAGATCAATAATCATAATAGTGAGGACAAAAGCGGCAAAGGCAAGAAAAAACAAGGTTTCGCTGGAAAACATAATCGCTAAATATACAGCCGGTTAAGGCCCAAATCCATTTGTGCTGTGGATTAAAGAACAAATCTACGCCCAATCTGGCGAAGGAAATGGATGCAATTGCCAAAATTATTGGCATAGTCACACCGACCGCTTAATTTTGCCGCCATGTTCAACAACAAAAAAGTGATTGTGGTGATGCCGGCCTACCGGGCAGCACTGACGCTGGAACGTACTTACCGCGAAATTCCGTTCGATTTAGTTGACGATGTCATTTTAGTCGACGACGCCAGCCCCGATAATACCGTCGAAGTAGCCCGCCAGTTAGGGATCCGGCACGTCATCCGGCACGACAAGAACAAAGGCTATGGTGGCAACCAGAAAACCTGCTATGCTAAAGCCCTCGAACTCGGCGGAGATATTGTAGTAATGCTCCACCCTGACTATCAATACACACCGATGCTGTTGCCCGCCATGATATCCATCATCGGCAATGGCCTGTATCCGGTTGTGTTTGCTTCCCGAATTCTGGGAAAAGGTGCCCTGAAAGGTGGTATGCCAATGTACAAGTACATTGCCAACCGCTTCCTGACGTTCACTCAGAACCTGCTGATGAATCAGAAACTGTCGGAGTACCATACGGGTTACCGGGCGTTTTCGGGCGAGGTACTACGAAGTCTGGATTTTACGCACAACTCCGACGACTTCATTTTTGACAACGAAATGATCGCCCAGATTTTCTACAAGGGTTATGAAATCGGCGAAGTCACCTGTCCTACAAAGTATTTCGATGAAGCCTCCTCGATCAACTTCCGGCGCAGTTCCATCTACGGACTTGGTGTTCTGCGGACTTCAGTCCTGTATATGTTCACCAAGCTTGGCCTGATGCACTGGAAGATATTGAAGTAAATGAATAATGGAAAATGTACAATGAATAATGGTTGTTGGCGAACGTATTATTCACTGTACATTTTCCATTATTCATTTATTACAAATGAATCGCTTCGCCGTAAGCCGCTTCGGTGGCGTCTTTGATGGCTTCCGACATAGTCGGGTGCGGGTGAACGGCTTTCAGGATTTCCTCACCGGTCGTTTCCAGCTTGCGGGCGGCTACCACTTCGGCAATCATTTCGGTTACGTTGTTTCCGATGAAGTGAGCGCCCAGAAACTCGCCGTATTTAGCATCGAAAATCACTTTTACGAAGCCTTCCGGGGTTCCGGCCGCTTTTGCTTTTCCCGAAGCCGAGAAAGGGAATTTGCCAACTTTCAGCTCATACCCCGCTTCGCGAGCTGCTTTTTCGGTATAGCCAACCGATGCGATCTCGGGCGTGCAGTACGTACAGCCAGGAATGTTGTTGTAGTTCAGCGGTTCTACGTGTGGTAAGCCGGCAATTTTTTCAACACAAATAATCGCTTCGGCCGAAGCTACGTGCGCCAGGGCCTGCCCTTTCGTCACGTCGCCGATGGCGTAATAACCATCCACATTGGTGCGGTAATAATCATCGGAAACGATTTTGCCCCGCTCAACGGCAATACCCACTTCTTCCAGACCAATGTTTTCGATATTAGCCACAACGCCCGCTGCCGACAGGACAACGTCGACGTCGAACGTTTTTTCCCCATCGGGCGTATTCACGAACACTTTGCAGCCATTACCACTGGTGTCCACTTTCGTTACTTCCGATTTGGTATAAATATCGATCCCAAATTTTTTGTATTGCTTAGCCAACTCTTTCGAGATATCCTCGTCTTCAACCGGCACCACGTTGGGCAGGAATTCGACAATCGTAACCTTGGTACCCATGCTGGCATACACGTAGGCGAACTCAACCCCAATAGCGCCAGAACCGATCACCAGCAGCGAATCGGGCCGTTTCTCCAGCGACATCGCTTTGCGGTATTCGATTATTTTTGATCCGTCGATAGGAACATTGGGCAACTGACGGGCGCGTCCGCCGGTGGCAATAATGATGTGTTTGGCTTCGTACTCCGTCACCTTCCCATCGGCGCTCGTTACATCGATTTTTTTACCTGGTTTGATCTTTCCGTTCCCGAAAATAACATCGATCTTGTTTTTCTTCATTAGGAACTGAACGCCCTTGCTCATGCTATCGGCTACACCCCGGCTCCGCTTGATAACCGCCCCGAAGTCGGGCTTCGATTCGCCCGAAACCGTGATACCATAGTCGGCCGAATGCTTGATATATTCAAAAACCTGCGCCGATTTCAGCAGGGCTTTGGTGGGAATACAGCCCCAGTTCAGACAGATGCCGCCGAGGCTCTCGCGCTCGATAACGGCGGTTTTCATACCCAACTGCGACGCCCGGATAGCTGCTACGTAGCCGCCCGGCCCGCTACCCACAACGATTACATCGTACGGTGAAGCCATTAGTTAATGAATAGATTGTAAAGTGAATAATTAAGAAACCTTCTTACGAAGAGAACGCAAAGGTAGGCCGAAAAGTTGATACCGGGTCACTCGTCTGCCAACGGGCTGGACCGGAAACCTCTCCCCCACGTTCTTTTGTTCTATCTTTGCCAATGAAAGCCGTTGGGAGGTATCGTTATGTAAGCGGCCCCTGCTTTCTTTTCCAACACAACCAATACGACAAGTTCATGACAACCGACCAGTTGACCGACTTGAGAGCCAGAGTAGAGGCTCTAAGGGGGTATCTTTGACTACGACTCTAAAAAAGAACAATTAGCTGAACTCGAACAGCAAACTTTTCAGCCCGAATTCTGGACCGATGCGGCCCGGGCCGAAGGCATTATGAAACAGGTGCGAGCCCTGAAAGGCTGGACCAGCAGCTACGAAAAACTCAACAGTCAGTTCGGTGACCTCGAAACCCTGTTTGAATTCTATGAAGCGGGCGAGGTGAGCGAAGAAGAAGTCGATGAAGAAGGCCGTAACGTTACGGCTACGCTCGACGATCTGGAACTGAAAAAAATGCTTGGCAATGAAGAGGACCAGCTTAGCGCAGTTCTGGAAATAAACGCTGGTGCAGGAGGTACCGAAAGCCAGGACTGGGCCGACATGCTGTACCGGATGTACATGCGCTGGGCCGAGAAACATGGCTACGCTCTTAAACAGGTCGACTACCAGGAAGGCGATACGGCGGGGATCAAATCGGCCACCATCGAGGTAGACGGACCACTGGCATATGGATTTCTGAAGTCCGAAAATGGAGTTCACCGACTCGTGCGGATTTCTCCTTTCGACTCCAACGCCCGGCGGCATACATCTTTCGCATCGGTGTTTGCTTATCCGCTGGTCGACGATACCATTCAGATCGAGGTCAATCCCGCCGACATCGACTGGGATACCTTCCGATCGGGCGGGGCGGGTGGCCAGAACGTCAACAAAGTAGAAACCGCCGTTCGGCTTCGTCACCGGCCCTCGGGTCTGATTATCGAGTGTCAGCAGGAGCGCAGCCAGTTGCAGAACAAAGAGGTCGCGATGCGCTTGCTGAAATCGAAACTCTACGAAATTGAAGTGCAGAAGCGAAACGCAGCCCGCGCCGAAGTAGAGGCTGGTAAGCAAAAAATCGAGTGGGGATCGCAGATTCGCTCGTACGTGCTGGATGACCGGCGTGTGAAAGACCATCGTACCGGCCATCAGACATCGAATACAGAGGCCGTTCTGGATGGCGATATCGATCCGTTCATCAAAGCGTTTCTACTCGAGCAGGAATAATCCGGCCTACGCGGGCAGCCAGGCAGGATTCGTGTAAATGCAAGGATTATCCAGGATGTGACAATCTGATTTGGGCTACGCATCGTTTGTAACGCATGAAAGCTATCTGGTCAGGACATTATGGCCCTTCATACAATCACTCGAATCCTGCGGGGCACCCGTGCGGTGCTGGCAATTTTTCTGCTGGCCTGCACACAACATATTCCCGAACCCGAAATGCTTGTTCAGCCAAAGGCCGGCGCGTCCGAATATTCTTTTCTGTCGCTGGGTGATTCTTACACGATTGGCGAAAGCGTTTCGGCAGCAGACCGCTGGAGCGTACAACTGGCTGGTCTGCTCCGTAGGGATGGTATAGATTTGGCTGCACCCGACCTCATTGCCCGCACGGGCTGGACAACCTCGGAGTTGCAGACGGCCATTCAGGCAACTGGCAATCAGGAAACGTACAGTCTGGTTTCGCTGCTGATTGGCGTCAATAACCAGTACCGCGGCCAAAGCCCCGAACAATACCGCACCGAGTTTAGAGATTTGCTACAGACAGCTACGCGCTTTGCGGGCGGGAAAGCCAGTCGTGTATTTGTGCTCTCCATTCCCGACTGGGGTGCTTCGCCCTACGCGGCTGGACGCAACAGCACTATCATTGCCCAGGAGATCGATCTTTTCAACGCCGTTGCTCGAGAGGAATGTCAGAAAGCCTCCATTGCTTTTGTCGATATTACGCTGCTGACCCGGTCTGCGGCTGGTGATGACAGCCAATTTGCTTCCGACGGATTACACTATTCTGGCAGGCAAATGCGCCAATGGGCTCAGAAAGCGGTCCCTGTTGTGAAAGAGCTTTTAAGAAAGTAATTCGTTTAGTCACTACTCACTGGCGGATGCGCCGGTCTCTAAAATGCGAATGGGCTTTTTGTCTTCGTCGATGGCGACGAACGTAAACGATCCATGTATGGCCTGGTGCCGTTCGAAGTTGTACATTTCTTCTACATAAATTTCGACTGTGATCTGCAGACTAGTGTTGCCAATATGCGCGACCCGCCCGATCAGTTCGATGATGGTACCTGCCGGAATGGGTTTGGTAAAATTTATTTTGTCGGAAGAAACAGTCACGACGCGCTTTCGCGTGAAACGGGTGGCGGTTATAAAAGCAACCTCGTCCATCAGTTGTAGAGCAGTCCCTCCAAACAGGGTGTCGTAATGATTGGTCGTACTAGGAAAAACTGCTTTGAAGACGCGGGTCTCCGCGTCCTGGATCCGTTGTTCAATACTGGTCATAAAATAATTATGCGCATGTAGGCGCTGAAGCGACGGGCTCCTTCGGCAAATTGATGGCATACTCTGTCTGCAGAGCCAGCAAACAGCCTGCACAGAGGCATCCGCTGAAACGTTCACCGATGTATTGCCGTTGGCTCCCGGTTAGTTGAACGGCCGTACACTGACACAAGTCGATACTACCGACTTTGCATTCAAAGACCGTTCTGCAGCACGGGCAAACTACCTGGTCGTGTTTACAGGATGTGGAACTCATACGAAGGTTTCCTGCTCGAAGGCAATAAAGTTAACTAGTTGATGCAGATCGTTATGCACCGAAAAAATCGTTACATCGCACGAATAAACTGAGTTGTCTTTCCGGTAATTATGGATTGTTTCCCGAATAGACTGTTCTGTTTCGAGTGCCGTTCGTATGCGCAGCCGCGCCAAAGGGTCGGTGCTGTCGCCTTGTAAAAACGAAGGGTGTCGACCAATCGCTTCTTCGGCGGCATAGCCCGTCATTCGTTCAAAGGATTCGTTGACATACTGGATAATTTGTTCAGGATCGGTCACTACTAATGCCCAGTCAGGCTGGCCTAGCCACTGACGTGCCTGCACGGGCAACTGCCATCGGTTTTGTTGAGCCAACGCAGCCAGGGCTTCCGACGGATACTGGACGGTCTTGCGGATCGCACGGGGCATAAACTCCCAAGCCATATGAAGCGGCAAAATCCGAACGGCCTTGTTCTGCTCGCGAACCATGGCTGCGTAGTCTTTACCAGGATTCATGTTCATCGACGGTTTAGCAAACAGGTTATAACGTCCTGTCAATTATAACTAACAGGACGTATAACCTGTTTACTAAACCGTCGGTTCACCGATAAGCAGGCGAGCCGTTTGGGCCGCCTGCACCATATTTTTGAGTGCTTCGGTCGTTTCAGGCCAGCGACGAGTTTTCAGACCACAGTCGGGATTTACCCACAGGTTTCGCACGGGCAGCACATCTGCGGCTTTCGTTAGCAATTCCAGCATTTCGCCGGTAGTGGGAATACGCGGGCTATGGATATCGTATACGCCGGGGCCGATTTCGTTCGGATACTGAAAACGGGCAAAAGCTCCCAGCAATTCCATCTGCGACCGCGACGTTTCGATGGTGATGACATCGGCATCCAGCCGGGCAATGGCGGCCAGAATATCGTTGAATTCGGCATAACACATATGCGTATGAATCTGCGTGGCATCGTCAACTGCCGCGGCCGAAACCCGAAACGCCCGCACCGCCCAGTCCAGATACGCGGCCCAGTCTTCTTTGCGCAGGGGTAGCCCTTCGCGGATAGCTGGCTCATCGATCTGGATGACTCGAATGCCGGCCCGTTCCAGATCAATCACCTCATCGCGGATGGCCAGTGCAATTTGCAGACAGGTATCCCGGCGGGGCTGATCGTCCCGCACAAAAGACCACTGCAAAATCGTGACCGGTCCTGTGAGCATTCCCTTCACAGGCTTACGGGTCAGTGATTGAGCATACTGCGCCCAGCGTACGGTCATGGGGTTTGGTCGTTCAACGTCGCCGTAAATGATAGGCGGTTTCACACAGCGCGAACCGTAGCTTTGCACCCAGCCATTTTCGCTGAAAGCCACTCCTTCGAGCAACTCGCCAAAATATTCGACCATATCGTTTCGCTCGAACTCGCCGTGTACGAGTACGTCCAGGCCAATTTCTTCCTGCCAGCGAATCGCTTTTTCCGTTTCGATAGCAATGAAGCTATCGTACTCCGCCTGCGTCCGTTCGCCTTTTTTGAACTGAGACCGGTTCCGACGGATTTCTTCGGTCTGCGGGAATGACCCGATGGTGGTTGTCGGAAACAAGGGCAATTGTAACTGAGCATGTTGTAGCCGCTGACGCTGCTCAAACGTACTCTGCCGCTGGACATCTGCCTCCGTCAGTAACCGCGCCCGGGCCTGAACAGTTGGTCTATTGATTCGTTCGGATAACCGCCGGGCTGCTATTGCCTCCTGATTTCGGACCAGCTGGTCCTGTATCTGTTCCTTCGGGCTATCTGCTAAAGCGACCAGATCCGTTACCTCACTTAATTTTTGTTTGGCAAAAGCCAGCCAGGGTTTCAGCTCCGTCAGTAGTGAATCGGGATTCTTCTCTTCGTCCAGATCGCAGGGGGTGTGCAGCAGGGAACAGGAAGGAGCAACCATGATCCGGTCTGAACCGAGGATATCAGTAGCCCGCTGAATCAGCGTCAGTGAACGCTTCAGGTCATTGATCCAGATGTTGCGACCATCCACAACCCCCAGCGAAAGAATCGTAGAGCGATTGATGAATTCAGTCGACAGGATGTCCTCCAACTGATTGGGACAGCGAACCAGATCGATATGCAAAGCATCGACGGGCAACTGCGTCGCCAGAGAAAGATTATTACCGAAGCATTCAAAATACGAAGCGACCATCAGCTTCAGTTTCGGAAGCCGCTGCCTCAGATATTGATAAGCACTCCTGAAAGCGGTCTGCTCCTGCTCGTCCAGGTCCAATACCAGGAACGGCTCATCCAGTTGAATCCATTCGGCACCCAACTCCGCCAACCGGCTGAGCAGTTGTTCGTAAATGGGTAGTAAGCGGTCCAGTAAGTCCAATCGGTGAAAGCTGGCTTCTTTTTCTTTGCCCAGCAGCAAATAGCTAACGGGGCCGATCAGGACGGGTTTGGGAGTCGTTTCCAGAACGGTTCGCGCTTCTTCGAATTCGGCGAACAGTTTTTCGGAACGAAGCTGGAATGACTGACTCTGGATGAATTCGGGAACGATGTAGTGGTAATTGGTATCGAACCACTTGGTCATCTCCATAGCCGTTAGATCGAGGTCATCTCGCTGGTAGCCACGGGCCATGGCAAAGCAAAGATCCAGTTCAGTCGCTTTTTCGGCTAGTGCAGCGAAGCGTTCGGGAACGGCACCGACGGTCAGCGACAGGTCCAGGACCTGGTCATAGAATGAGAAATCGTTGCAGGGAATCAGCGAGACTCCCGCCCGCTGCTGCGTAAGCCAGTTGTCGTGGCGGATCTGCCGACCCATTTCCAGGAGTTGTGGCTGTGAAATTTTACCGGCCCAATACTGTTCACAGGCTCGTTTGAGTTCGCGGTGGCTACCGATTCGTGGATAGCCGAGGTTGTGTGCAATCATTTTTTGATTCGTTAAGAATGATGTACCGCGTTCGTTGCCGAACTCCCTACACCCACACGCTTAACGCTTCCAAAAAAACGAACACACCCATTCCTGCCTTCTGGCCAGTAAAGAAAGAAGAAGTGCATCAACCCTGATGGAGCCTAGTACCGTGTAGGCATGAATCAATAAAGCTAAGGCAAGTCTCCTGGCTTGTGACGGTATCTGCCATCCTTCTCATCCCGGTGCAACGGCGAACCGCTGGTGGAACAATGGACATTGAGGGCAAACCCTTTTCTAACTGGTCACTGACAGTAGCAACGTCTGCTCGTGAATTTCACACGATTCCTTTTTCATTTCCTGAACCTCTCAGGAAAACCATAGCCTGTTTGACGGAAAACAAAGAACGTCGCTGCAAACTAACTGAATCCAATGACGAAAAACAAGGTATTTTGCCGGTAACCCAGTTGGCGCGGTTAGTTCATAACCGGTTTCAGGACTTTAGGAGCGCTCATTTTTTGTCGGTAATACCGCACAGTCCGGCCAATGAGCATACCCCCAATGACGCTGGGCGCAATCCAGCCGATCGTACCGGCCCAGGCGGGTGCATCGTCGGGTAATAACCGCCCCATGTTATTTACCAATGCCGCAGTAAAGGTGGCAATGTACGAGCCGCCCATACGCGTAATATGCTGAAAAAACCAGTGCATCTTTTCGGTTGGACGTCCGATCGATTGGTAATCGCGGCCCGCGAAAACCGCAGTTAGTACCCCAAAAAAACTGAATAGTATCGGAAAGGACGGATTCTGAACCTGGGTCATGAGGTAAATACCAAAACCAACCATACCCACGCTGACGAATAAGGTAATATAAGTCAGCAGCCGGTCGGCCAGGATTGGGACTGTTGTTTTTTGTTTCGTAGCCCGCCATCCGGTCATACTTAAGTAAAAACTAAAGACAGCAATACCCGTCAGAAACAAACGCAGCATGGTCAGGGGCTGTAGCAGACAGAGCAGTAACGCCGTTACCGCTACTATAATCATGCAGTATACATATACCAGTCCTGAGCGGTTATGCAGCCTTCCCCCTTTTTGGGAAAACATAGGTATCAGGCCCACCAGCAATGCTGTTGTGCCCATAGCAATGTGGAGAATAAGAATAGAGAGAACAAGCGTTTTCATGAGCGTTTCTGGGTTGTCGTTGGTTGAGACAAACCTACGGCGACTCACTTGTTCAGGCCAGCAAAATGGGTCGATCTGCGCTTTTAGGGATGTTTGGTAAAGCCTGCCAGCCGTTGGGGTGATTGGTGGGAGGAATTACACGGTCCGGAGCCCGGCAATCAGGGTTTCGTTGTATTGTCGCGCTACAGGAATCTGAAATGGCCCGCCTGCCAAATGAAGTTTGTAGCCCTGCGCATTTCCGGTTACGCGCTCAACACGGTCGAGATTGACAATATACGACCGGTGGCAGCGAACGATCCGGGGCCGGTCGATTTGCTTTTCCAGGCGGCTTAGGCTGCTGCGCAGGAGAGGTTTAACGGCCTGCCCGTTTTTCAGATAAACGACCGTGCTGTAATTATCGCTGGATTCAATAAAAAGTAAGTCGTTCGTGTGCAGGCTTAGCTTGTCCTTTTCGTTATCGGCCACTAGTTCCAGCGACGAACCAGGCAACGGATCGGCAGGACTGCTTTTTTCGTCTTCGGTGCGTATCGAAGACGGCTGGGCAGCATGAACGGGTAAATCGGCAGCTGTGCGGCTGTATTTTTTTAGCTGGTTTATGTAGTTGAGCACGACTAAACCGGTTACGGGGAAAAGGCCAAGCAGGAAGGTAACCAGGATCATCCCGACCCAGCTCAAGCCACTGTCCTCCCCTGGTGCCAGCAGGCTCTCCAGATAAAATCGGTTGGCAATGGCGATCAGCAGAACGTTGGCTGTGATGAGCATAATTTCGCGGCCTACGGTCCACTGTTCTTCTGAAAACCGCCGGGGAAATAAACGTGGCCAGACAATAAAGCACAGGATCGTTACGACAAAACTTACCCCACCAAACCCCAGCACTTTCAGCGATTTATAGTCCGTCTGCCACAGATTAATCCCAAACGGTTGAAACAGCAACAGAAACAGCCCGACGAACAAACCAATGACGGCTGCTTTTCGAAGTTGCCGTTTCAGATCGTTGCTGGCCGGATAGGGCTGGTTGAATAGGCTGAACATACAACGCCATGCAACAGGGTTAGATCGACTAGAACAGATGCCAGCCAGCGATCTGCTCAATAAATTGTGAAAGCACCGGCGGATAAACCACAATCATAAACAATACGCCAAACAAGGCCCCATAAAAATGCGCATCGTGATTGACAGCACCTGCCCCACGCCGGGATTCGTAGTAGGAATAAGCCAGGTATAATCCTCCGAATATAAATCCTGGAACGCCAATGGGGATCAGGAACAGGTAGATGGGGTTTAGCGGCTGGAACAGAATTCCGGCAAAAACAATGGCCGAACCCCCCCCCGAAGCACCCAATGAGTTATAGTTACGGTCGTTGCGGTATCGCATCAATGTTGGAATGTCGGACACAACTATAGCGATCAGATAAAAGCCAACAAAGTACAAAGCACCGCTGGGTCCGAAAAGCGAGGCAAATACCTGCTCGATAAATCCACCGAAGAAGTACAGACTGAGCATATTGAAAAACAGATGCCCCCAGTCGGCATGCAAAAATCCAGATGTAATCAGTCGGTAGTACTGACCCTTATTAGTAATCTGATACGGATTCATGATCCACCGATCCATCAGGCTATAGTTATTCCAGGCCATCAGGCTGATAATCACCGTGACAACGATAATAATAAGGGTAATATTCATAACTAAATGGTTAATGATGGATCACGAACGATGGATACTATACAATGATACATGTGATATCGGGCAAGCTAATGTCTAAACCATTACACAGTATTCATGCTATCTTATTCATCCAGGGATCAGCTTTCCCGTTCGACTAACTGTCTGGCAAACTGAATCAGTAAATTTTTTCGGGAGGGATCGGCCTTTATGCGATCAAAGTTGGCAAACCCCCGGCCAAAATAGTCATTGATGCGGGCTTCTGTCAATTCGCGAATGCCCAGCCGATCGTAAATAGACGTGACGGCCCGTACTTTTTCGGCTTTGTTCACTTCTTTTTCCGTTAGCCAGCCTATCAATTCAGTTTTCAGTGAACCCTGTGCCTGTTGAAGCGCTTCGATCAGCAGAAAGGTTTTTTTGTTAGCCATGATATCGCCCCCAACCTGTTTCCCAAATTTGGCAGGATCGCCGTATACATCCAGCAGATCATCTTTCAATTGAAACCCAACGCCAATATTCATGCCACCTTCGTAAAGCTGACGGGTTGTCTCCGTATCGGCTCCGGCAATCAGCCCGCCGAGTTCGAGCGCATAGCCCAGCAGTACGGACGTCTTCAGCCGAATCATGTCAATGTATTCCGCTTCGGTAACGTCCCAGCGAGCTTCAAAATTCATGTCCATCTGCTGGCCTTCGCACACCTCCGCTGCCGTGCGGCTGAAGCGTTCCAGAGCAGGTTTGAGTTTATCAGCTTCCACATTCAGTAGTAACTGAAACGCATTTACGAGCATCACATCCCCCGACAGAATGGCGCTGTTTTCGTTCCATTTCTCATGCACCGTTGGTTTCCCCCGGCGCAGGGGGGCCTTATCCATGATATCGTCGTGCATGAGCGTGAAGTTGTGAAAAACTTCAATCGCCAGGGCAGGCCGGACGGCTTTCTGCCAATCGTCGGTAAACAGGTAGGCAGCCAGCAGTGTCAGCAGCGGGCGCATGCGCTTACCACCAACATCCATAATGTATCGGATTGGCTCATAAAGCTCTAGCGGATGCTGCCCGTACTGGATATGCTGAAGTTCGTTTTGAAGGGCATTAATAAAAATAGCTGGGCTCATTCGACTGGGCAGACTTCCACTGATTATTGGGCCAAAAGTAAGCGAAAAGCCCCCAAAAGCCTAACGTCTGAACATCCGCCGGTAATTTCGCTGCGAAGGAGTAAGGATAACGAAGATAAGCCGGGCCGATAAAATAAAATACCCATCGTGTCGGTCTGGATTTCCGCGCTTTGCCCCAGCCGGATTAGGCGTTTGCCCCAACTCAGAACGCCGGTCGGCTAGTGCAGCCGCCAAGGGATCCATCAGACTACGGTCGGCGTATACGGTGCTGACATCATCCAGGTAATCACTCCATACGTGCGTATAAACTCCTTCCATATGCAGTTTAAACCGCTCGGTGGCCGCCACCGGCACACCCAGGCCATAACGAAAAATAAATGGAAAGCGCGAATAGTCGACGCCTTCGGTATGCAAGGGAGCCAGACTAACGGATCTGCCCTGATACCTTGCTTTAGGAGTTATGTGAGTTACTCCAACTCCGGCCAGCAGATACGGGATAATCACATGATTTCGATTATCGGCTCGCCAGAAATCCCATTGGATGCCCGCCCAGATATCAGGATTGACACTGTAAAAAGACAGATTATTATAAGCCAGATGAGTTTCCTGCTGCGCTCCCCGAAGGTAATACAACTGTGCTTCGGCCCGAAGTGTAAGCTGGGGCGAATACCGATATGCAGCGGCTGCATTGAACGCTACACCCAGACGTAAATGGGCCAGATCACTCCGCTCGTTTAGATCGCCCAGATAGCGGGTAGGCCCCATACCGACGTTCAGCAACCAGGTTCCGGGCTTTTCCCGCCAAATCTCCGATCGCTGAGCAAAACACGGCAGGCAGCTTATGACTAGCAGGTGATAGACAAGTATGAAAAAACAGATAGCCTTCACGTAGACAGTAGATTACAAGCTCATTTTATGAGCTTGTAATCTACTGTCAACAAATGAAAGGTATCCGATATGACACGATAAGTTATTTAGCCATTTACTCGATAACGCGCTGGTCGTTATGCTTTGGCTCGTCGGGTAAGACCGACTCAGGATCTTCCTGTGGTGGGTCGTTTTTTACCGGCGTTTCATCCTGTACCTGGCCGCTTTCGGGCTGTTCCTGTGCCATAAATTCAGCGGCTGGTAGTACGGCCGCATCGGTAGCATCGGGGCCAGAGACGGGTAATAGCCCGTCTTCAATATGTTGCTCACTGAAGAATCGGCGCTGAAAGAACAGAATCAGGCAAACTCCGATAAAGATACAGGAGTCTGCTATATTGAAAATAGGCGTCGAATAATACTGGCCTCCCCAGACGGGAACCCACTCCGGAATAAATCCTTCCCAGACATCGACGAAAATCATGTCGATCACCTGCCCGTGAAACCAGGGGGTAGGCGATCCATAGGGTGCGTTGTTCAGAAAAACCCCATAGAATGTGCTGTCGATTACGTTACCGACCGCTCCGGCCAAAATCATGGACATCGCCCAGAGCAGTCCGTTCGGAGCCCCTCGGTGCGCCAGATGAACCAGATAGTAGCCAATACCTACCATGGCAAACAACCGGAACACACTCAGCAACAGTTTACCGTATTCATACCCCAGCTGCATCCCGAATGCCATGCCGGGATTCAATACGTAGTGCAATTTCAGCCAATCGCCAACGAGTTTTATCTGTCCTGCAAAACCGGGAGCCATATAGTAATGTACGGCCAGCTTTACCCCCTGATCGAGTAGGATCAGAAGTAGCGTCAGAAGAAAAAATTTAAGCGGGTTTTTCTGAATCATAATAAAAATACGGCACAGCATGGCTCCGCTCCGGCGGTCTGCTGTGCCAGTCAATAAATCTAAAGGCCCATTCACTCACAGCGGAATGAATGGGCCTGATTGTAAATTACCGGCAACCTTTCCGGCGCTTCAACTCATCACTCACCAACGTAAACTCCCGGCTGCTCTGACCGGCAATGGATTTGTTCTCATCGGCGCGACGGAACAAATACGGCATGACCGCGTCGACAGGCCCATACGGTACGTACTTCGCTACATTATAGCCCGCGTTAGCCAGGTTATACGAAATATTGTCGCTCATGCCCAGCAGTTGGGCGAAGTAAATGTGCGAATCGCCGGGTGGTATTCCCAGCTCCTGCATCCGGTCGATGCAATGCTGACAGCTTTCTTCGTTGTGAGTACCCAGACAAACCGAAATGATATCCCGGTTTTCCAGACAAAAATCGATGGCCGCATTGAAGTCCCGGTCCGTATCTACTTTCGTAGCCTGAATCGGGTCCTGGTATTCCTCTTCGTGCGATCGTAAACGCTCTTTTTCGAGATAAGCCCCCCGAACCAGCTTTACGCCCAGATAATACCCTTTGGCGTGGGCTTCAGCCGCATCGCGGTGCAGGTGAGCCAGGCTTTCCCAGCGATACATCTGATACGTGTTATAAACGACGGGCCGCTCGTGGTTATAGCGGTTCATCATTTCGTACGCCAGCGTATCAATCGTGTCCTGAATCCAGCTTTCTTCGGCATCGATGAAAACACGTACGTTACGCTCGTAGGCTCGACGGCATATGCCGTCGACCCGGCTCATGACCCGGTCGAACTCGGCTTTCTGGCTTTTATTGAGCGAATCGCCAATCTGAACGGCTTCCAGCAGATCGGTCGAGGCAATCCCAGTCACTTTAAAGACGGAAAAAGGAATATCGGCGGATTCGCTGGCTCGTTCGATCGTGCGTAAAATTTCGAGCGTCGTTTCATCGAAACATTTCTCAGTAGCTTCCCCCTCGACCGAATAGTCGAGGATCGTACCAACGTGCGCATCGTGCAGATGCTGAATAGTTGGTTCACAGTCTCGTATGCTCTCTCCCCCGCAAAATTGTTCGAAAATGGTATTCTTGATGAGGAATTTGATGGGAAGATGAAGGCGTAGGGCAATCTTTATAAAAAAAGTCCCTAAATTTACCAGCCATCCGTGATTCATCAACGAAAATAACCAGTACGTTTTCCTGAGTTTGAAATCTGACTGGGAAGAGAAAGCAATCGAAGTGTCTTCAAAAGAAACAGGATGTGCTGTGTTCGGATTTACTTCTGTAATCCCCTGGACAGCCTCCGGCATTAGATTACTTCGGTTCGACATAATAGTGCTCCGTTTGGGCGGTGCTATATGCATAGCTAACAGTGCGTGTCGGTTAACACGACCGAAATATATAACGAAATTTCGATCAATCGGTTAAAGTCCCGGCGCGACTTGTTTGAACAAACTAAAAACGCTTAAAGACAAATTAAGGAACCAGCTTGAGATACAGCTGGTTCCTTATGCAAATATACCACAAAAATAGATTGAAAGTTCCCCATAGAGTAATAGGTATTACTCGTAGATTACCTGCTTAGTATGAAAGTAGAATTAGCCGTAGAGCCGCTGGGATCGTGGATTGAAACCAACGGCAAACCCCTGATCATTGCTGGTCCGTGCAGTGCCGAAACCGAAGATCAGTTAGTCGAAACCGCCCGCCAGCTTAGCGAGCTGGGTGCCGTGCATGTTATCCGCGCGGGTGTCTGGAAACCCCGCACTCGTCCGGGGAGCTTTGAAGGCATGGGCGAAGCGGCCCTCCCCTGGATTCAGCGCGCGAAGGCCGAAACCGGTTTGCCATTTGCGGTCGAAGTCGCTACCCCCGAACATATCGAGCTGGCCCTGAAATACGGCGTCGATATTCTGTGGATTGGTGCCCGTACGACTGTCAATCCATTTAACGTACAGGAAATTGCCGACGCACTGCGGGGTGTTGATGTTCCCGTATTGATCAAAAATCCGGTCAACCCGGATCTGGCCCTCTGGGTCGGTGCTTTCGAGCGCATTGCGGGGGCCGGTATCAAGAAACTGGGAGCTATCCATCGCGGTTTTGCTACGGGTGAAGCCAGCAAGTACCGAAACGTGCCGATGTGGCAGATGGCCATCGAACTCAAATCTATTTTCCCACAACTACCGATCATTGGCGACCCCAGCCATATGGCCGGCAAGCGGGCCTATTTGAATGAACTGGCACAAATGGCGATGGACCTCAACTACGACGGCCTCATCGTTGAATCGCACATCGACCCAGACAAAGCCTGGAGCGATGCAGCCCAACAGCTGACGCCCGCGGCCTTCGGCGAAATGCTCGATCATCTGCAGATTCGTCAGGTCGAATCCCAGAATCTGGAATTCCAGAGCTTTATGGAGCAATCCCGTCGCAGCATCGACAATGTCGACCGGCAGATTGTTGAGATGCTGGCAGCCCGTATGGCACTGGTAGAGCGACTAGCCGAGTACAAGCGCGACAACAACGTAACCTTGTTTCAACCCGAGCGCTGGAAGGAGATTTTAAAAACCCGGACTGATTTGGGCCAGAAACTAGGGCTGTATCCTGAGCTGGTGGAAGAGATCTACAAGATCATCCACATGGAGTCGATCCGGAAGCAGACGGAAATTATCAATAGTGCTCCCCAAAGCGTCTAGGTTATTTTTTACTTCTACCTCTTCTCGGCCGAGAGGAGGTAGAAGTAAAAAAGCTATACTTTATAAAAGTATGTATCATCCATAATTGATTTAATTAATTAATTTATCTATATAAGATATTATATTCATTAGATTTAGCATAAATTTTTTTATATTAAAAAATTAAAAATGTTCATATTTTTATATTGCCTTTATAATTCACAAAGTATAACTCATATAAATTGTGCCTGACTACACTTTGTGCTTTATAAGCTAAACATTGAGGCTAAGTTCACAAATGAATAAAATACTGATTATAGGTGGTGCAGGATTTATTGGCTCAAACTTAACAGTAAGGCTTCTAGAGAAGGGATATGTTGTAACTATTTTAGATAACTTATCACAACAAGTCCATGGCTTGACCCCTGAACATACAAGTTTCTCTTATTCTTTTATTAAAGGTAAAGCTCATTTTATCCATGGTACTATCAACTCTAGAAGCGATCTAGAGAAGGCATTGATTGATCAAGATGTTGTAATCAATTTTGCTGCTGAAACAGGTACTGACCAATCTATGCATAAAATTGAACAGTATACACTAGTAAATATAGGTGGTACAGCTCTTTTACTAGATATTCTAACTAATAGAAAGCATACAGTAAAAAAACTCATAATTGCCTCATCAAGAGCAGTTTATGGAGAAGGCAAATACTTTTCCGATGAATTAGGTATTGTTTATCCTAAACATCGACATGAAGCCTCAATGCGCCAAGGCAATTTTAATGTAACATATAAAGATGTTACTGATACTCTAAAGCCTATGGCAACTGACGAAGAATCGAAAGTTCATCCTGTATCTGTCTATGGCATCACTAAACAGCTTCAAGAACAGTTAATCATGACTGTTTGCCCATGCATTGGAATTGCAGCTGTTGCCTTCCGTTATCAAAATGTATATGGCTGCGGTCAGTCGTTGTCTAATCCATACACAGGGATCTTGTCTATATTCTCTTCATTAATAAAAAATGACAAAGTGATCAATATTTTTGAAGATGGAAAAGAGTCACGGGATTTTGTCTATATTGACGATGTAGTAGATGCCACAATATTAGGCATTGAAAAAGAAGAGGCCAATAACGAAATATTTAATGTAGGGACGGGTATAGCTATAGATATTAATACTGTCGTTGAAGAATTATTTACTCATTATCAGAAGAGAGTACCTGTTAAAATTTCTGGAGAATATCGAATAGGTGACATACGGCATAATTTTGCTGATCTTACGAAAATAAAAAGAGTACTAGGATTTGAGCCAAAAAATGATTTCAAGGAAGGTCTTAAAAAATTAGTAGATTGGGCGAATAATCAAACTTCTATTCCTAAAATCCTCACATAAAATTTGTAAGAGTTTTCTTACAATGTCTTTGTTAGCCAATGTTAAAAAAAAATATTCTATTTATCAGCCCAGCTTTTTTTGGATATGAGATTTCTATTAAAAATGCTCTAATAGAAAACGGGTATAATGTTGACTTTTTTGATGAAAGAAGTTCTAACAATTCACTTCTAAAAGCTATCTTCAGAGTAAATGAAAAACTTTTATATTTTCATACTCTAAAATATTATCAAGACATTTATAGAAAAATATCTCAAAACAAGTACAACTATTTTCTATTAATAAAAGGTGAAACTATCCCTGAAAGCTTTATAAAAAAAATAAAAAAATTTATCATTGAAGATCAACTGATTTATTATACTTTTGATTCTGTTAAAAATAATAGCGCAAACTCATTATCTATCCTAAAGTATTTTGATAGATGTTATAGCTTTGATTTCGAGGATGTAAAAACGTATCCATTTTTTAAACAAAAACATTTATTTTACACTAAAGAGTTTGTCAATAAGGAATATACGCGAAAATTATATGATATATCATTCGTAGGCACATTGCATTCTAATAGATTCAGTTTGATGCAGCGCTTTTTCCTATCTTTTGATAAAGCTTACGTATTTTATTATTTACCTGCTAAGTGGTATTTCTATTTCCAAAAAATCACAAGTAATGAATTTAGAGATATAACTTTAAAAGACGTCAATTTCAACAAACTAACTAAGCAGCAAGTAGCTAAAATTTTTTCTGAATCAAGAAGTGTTCTCGATATACAACGATTTAGACAGAGTGGGTTGACAATGCGCACTTTTGAAGTATTAGCAGCAGGTGCTACATTAATCACTACGAATAACTATATTAAAGAGGCTGATTTTTACGATGAAGAGAATATTATTGTAGTGAGTGATTTATTGGATGATTCTGAAATAAATATAATTGGTCAACGTATTAAGAGTTCCCCAAAAAGCCTTTTAGTTAAAGAGTATAATTTCGAGAAATATTATATAAAAAACTGGGTTACAGAGTTCTTCGATTAATAAGTTTGGCTATTTTGCCAGTAGTTACTTTTACGAATAACTTATCAAATATAAGTCTCTTTTCTCGTAGAGGTAACAACTTCTCACAGTAAGCATGTTAATTCAATAACTGTATTTTGAATTATTTATAAGTATATATTAACACTATTTTAGCCTCAGCGTCAGGGTCAAATTGTTATAGCCGGCAAAACAGCCCAGTCCTCCGTCAATATTACTCGGAATCAGGACGGGTTCGGCAAACGGATTGTTTCGCGACCGTCGTTGCCGAATAACAGCCTCCTGAAACTGGTAATACGCCTGATCGACGCTCATTAGATCGGCCGTCACACTCGCTGCTTTGTATTGTCCATAAAAATTAGTGACGGCGCTGCTGGTCAGATAGGCCCGTCCGGAAACTATCGTTGTGCCATCGACACCCGCATCTGAAAACAACCCCCGGTTATCATCATCGAAGGAAAGCGTGTTGTATGTTTCGTTATTGCACACCTTACAACTGCTGGAGATAAACCGAAAAATACCCATAACCTGGTAATAGTTGGTTTGTCCGGCAGGGTCTTGCCAGTACGCCCGAACGTAGTAGCGCCTATTGAGCGAGTCGAGCTTTATAGTCGTTGGCGAAACAGGTGCGGGTATGGTACAACGGCTGGTCGCGCGTTCGCCGTGAGCGGCAACCACCGTGAGCATATACGTGTGCCCAGCCAGAATCGGCAACACTTTCGCATTGATACTGTAATACGGTCGGCTTTTCACGGTATCGCCCGCAGCAACATTATTGTAGAGCAGACGAACCGATTTATTCCCTTCAGCCAGCGTCACTACGGCATCCGTCACCTCATTGCCTGTCTGCAAGAGACTAATGCTGTCTCCTACAACCGTATTGGAACGAGTTACCTTGATGGCCAGAATCGTATCCTGCGGGGATAGAAACCCACTGACAACTAATTTAGGCGGCTCTACGCCCAACAGGCTTGGGTCGACCTCATTCCGCAGGCTGGTGCATCCGTACAGCATAACCAACCCGGGCAGGCAGGTTAGCAGCGTACGCATAAGCGAATAAATTGATGGGGCTGAACGCATCAGAATTTAAAATTATAGCTGATAGCCGGTACGATAGGAAAAACGGAATAGCGCACCAGCGCCGTGTGAGCCGGTACTGTCCGTGTCGCCGAGACGGATTCGAGCCGGTAAAAAAACGGATTACGCCGGTTGTACAGGTTGTAAAAGCTAATTTCCCAGGTTCGTTCATGGTGTTTCTTTTGCTTGTGAAACTGAATACCCAGATCGAACCGATGATAGGCTTCGGCCCGGAAGCTGTTCTTCTGGGTTCCGTAATCATCCACCGTACGAACGTTCTGAAAAAAATTCTGCACGATACCCGGTGTGCCTCCATAAACGAGTGTGTTGCCAGGCCGGTAGGTATCATATCGGCCTACGGGTACTGTCAAGGCATTGCCGGTGCCATACACCCAGGTGGCCGACAGAGTGATGCGCTTGTTTAGTTCATAAATTCCTACCAGTGAGATGTCGTGCCGACGGTCATAACGCGGGTAAAACGGTTGGCCTCCATTCAGCTCGGCAAACTGCCATTGGGTCCAGGAAAGCGTGTAGCCTGCCCAGCCCGAAAAGCGGCCGACTTTTTTCTGCAACAGAAACTCGGCCCCGTACGACCAACCCCGCCCGGCCGTTACGTTATCTTCCCAACGAACACTGTTAGCCTGGGTTGGGTCGTTGATGAGCAGGAAACTGGCCCCTTCCTTATAATTGATGATGTTGTTCATGGCTTTGTAATAGCCTTCCACGGTCAGGGTTAGCCCTTTTACGAACGAACTCCCGCTTGTAAAATCTTTGGCGATGCCCACAGCCACCTGCTGCGACTGTTGCGGTTTCACCCGGTCGGTTGTCGGCACCCACAGATCTGTTGGTAAGCCAATACCCGTGTTCGACAGCAGGTGCACATATTGGTTCATGAGGGCGTACGAAGCCTTTATCGACAGATCAGGTTTGAGCGTGAAAGCGGCCGATAACCTGGGTTCTGGTCTAATATAACCGATGTCTTTCCCCTGAAAGTAGCTCAGCCGCAGCCCACCGTTGACGCGCCAGCGATTACTGGGCCGCCAGGTATCTTCCGCATATACGCCGGACTCCACGACCTCAATCGTGCTGATGTTATTGATGGACTGATTGATATCTGCATTTTGCAACACCACGGCGCTGGGTGTAAACTGGTGATACGTGCTTTGCAGGCCCATTCGTACCGAATGCTGGGGCGTAGGGTAGTAATCGACGTCGTACTTGAGCGCCATGTCCCGAATGCCCGAGTTATACCGTAGGGAGTAGGTTTGGCTGTCGTTAATACCACGTTCAGTCGATGAAATCTGAAACTTGTAATCGCTGAAAATAAGGGAGAGGTTAGCAAAAAGCTTTTGGTTGAACAAGTGATTCCAGCGCAGGGTGCCGGTTGCATTTCCCCAGTTAAGACCAACGTCGGTGTTTTCTGTGTTGTCGTGTGCGTAAAACTTATCCCTTCCAAAGTAGCCGCTTAGGTAAAGCTTATCTTTTGGGCTGAAATCGTAGTTGGCTTTGGCGTTCAGATCGTAGAAATAATAACCGGCCTGCGTCTGCCCCTGCGTCTGGGCGTTAATGATCGGAGCGGCCACAATATCCAGATATGTCCGTCGGCCCGACACCAGAAACGATCCCTTCTTATTTTTTGTCAATGGCCCCTCGAGCATCAGCCGGGAGGCAATCAGGCCAATACCGCCTTCGCCATGCAGCTTTTCGCGGTTACCGTCTTTCATGTTCAGATCGATCACCGATGAAAGTCGACCTCCATACCGGGCCGGAAATCCACCTTTTATTAATTCGACGCTCTTGATAGCATCACCGTTAAAGACCGAGAAGAAACCAAAAAGGTGGTTGGCGTTGTACACAACGGCATCGTCCAGAATGATCAGGTTCTGGTCGGGTCCGCCCCCCCGAACGTAAATTCCGGTTTGCCCTTCGGATCCTTTCTGAACGCCGGGCATGAGCTGCAGCACTTTCAGTACGTCTTTCTCTCCCAGAAAAGCCGGTATTTTCTTGATCTGAGCAACGGGCACCTCAATAGCACTCATCTGGGCGCTTTCGCTCACTTTTTCACCCGCAACCTCCGCTTTTACCTCGACCTCGGCCAGCGCCCGACCCGGTGTAAGCACTATGTTCTGCGTCTGGTTGCTGCGCAGAGACAGGCTGCGTTCAACCGTTTCGTAGCCAACGAACGAATAGGCCAATTTCAGGCTGTCCTGCGCGGGCAGGGTTATTGAATAAAATCCATAGGTATTTGTGGTCGTACCGGTCGTCGTACCGGGAACATAAACATTCACGCCGATCAGCGTTTCCCGGCTGCCCGTCTCCCGAACATAGCCGCTAACGGTGAACCGACTGGAAGGATTCTGAGCCCAAAGACCATGACAAAAAACCAGTACCAACAGGTTTAATAAACCTATACGCATACCATGAAAAAAGGAGATGAATAAGACGATTTTACCGCCCCGGATAACGGCGGCCAAGGCCCATTAACTTATTAACCTTTTCTGCCGGCGAATTCGTATACACTCAACAAATTGAAGCACCTGCCTATGCTATTTTTTGTTCTGTATATAAAACAAAACGTCTGGGAATAAGGTACTAAAACAACAACAACCTGCGTTGCCAGCGCCCGACTGATTATGCTTCAATTCGATAAACTTTCCCTGAATATACCCGATACCCGCAAACCCCGCGTTGTCATCATCGGCGGTGGGTTCGGTGGTATGAATTTAGCCAAAAGTCTGCGCGATACCGACGTGCAGGTTGTGCTTTTCGATAAACAAAACTACAACGGATTCTGGCCGCTGCTTTATCAGGTGGCTACCGCCGGTCTGGAGCCGGATGCAATTGCCGAGCCTTTCCGAAAAATGTTCGACGGCTTCACAGATTTCCATTACCGGATGGTTCGTATCAACAAAATCGACACTGTTACAAAAACGGTAACGACCCTGATTGGCGATCTTCACTATGATTACCTGGTAATTGCCACGGGTTCGAAGTCTAACTTTTTCGGCAATGAGCAAATCCAGAAATATTCGTTTCCGCTCAAAACCATTCCTGAAGCGCTTAACGTCCGGAGCCAGTTTTTGCAATGCTTCGAACAGGCCAGCCTTACGACCGACCCCGCCGAACGACAGAGTTTGTTGAATTTTGTGATTGCAGGTGCCGGACCAACGGGCGTAGAAATGGCCGGTTCGCTGGCCGAAATGCGCAAACACGTACTGCCCAGCGACTATCCAGGGCTGGATTTTAGCCAGATGAACATTTACGTCGTCGAAGGCTTGGGCAAAGTTCTACCGCCTATGTCGGATGAAGCGGGGCAGAAAGCGCAGCGCTACCTAGAAGACCTAGGCGTGATCATTAAACTGAACACCCTGGTTGAATCATACGACGGCGAAACCGTAACCTTCAAAGGAGGTGAGCAAATCAAAACTCAAACGCTGGTTTGGGGGGCAGGTGTAACGGGTGCACTGGTCGATGGGATCCCGGCCGAATCGATCGAGAAAGGACGGGTTCTGGTCGATCCTATCAACCGGGTCAAGGGACTAACCGACGTATTTGCTATCGGCGATATTGCCTTTATGAAATTGGACGATTACCCGAGAGGCCATCCGGGGGTTGCCCAACCAGCCATTCAGCAAGGGAACCATTTGGCCAAAAACCTGCGCCACATTCTTAGAAATGAGCCAACTACACCCTTCGAGTACTTCGATAAAGGTTCCCTGGCAATTGTCGGTCGGAGCCGGGCGGTAGCAGACCTGCCGGGTAAAATTCATCTGGGCGGGTTTATTGCCTGGATGGCCTGGCTGTTCGTGCACATCTGGTACCTGGTCGGGTTTCGTAATAAGCTGATTGTTTTCAGCAACTGGATTTACCGGTTATTTACCTACCAACGCGGTACACGCATCATTATTCGCCCTTTCGTCCGAAAAGACGACAAAATAGGGCAGCAGATTCTTTCACAAAATGAAGCTTAATGTATAGTGGCCGGACTGGCGGACCAGCTTTAGTCCACCAGCCCGGCCACTATATATTAAGCCGATTTTAGCGTGGCTTCCGCTTACCGATCGGATAGTTGAAGCCGAAAGCATATATGTATTGCAGCGAATAAAAGTGCTGGGTCGATAGCCCCTGATGATCAGCACCCAGCCGGGTATTTGTGTAATCGACCCAGGCCCCCTGTAGCTCCGTTTGCAGAAAGAAGTACTCAACTATATCGAGTTTGAGCCCGGTGCTAAGCCCGGCAACAATACCGTGATAGTGAAAATAGCCGTCATCGTTATTGCCCAGTACGGTCGAGATGGTATATGAAATAAGCGGTCCACCGCCGACTTTGCCAATAGCACTCAACCGGAAATTTCGAGACTGCCAGAGCTTTTGGCGCTTCACCAGATTGAGCATGAGGTAATTGTTGCCGTTTGTGTGCTGCAAATGAACGAAATCCGGTGTCACCAGGGTGTCTTTATCAATCTGTCGCTCCCGAATCTGCCCCTGTACGTGAATGACCTGATTATCGGTAACAACATACTTCAGGTGGTTCCAGCTTACCTCGACGCCCAGATCCTGTTTGTTATTGAAAAAATAGCCCAGGCTCAGATCGTATTGGGGAATCGTCAGGCTATTCAGCTTATAAAAATTATCCATATCGGGCCGGTCGTGGGCTTTCGCTTTGATAAACGTAAAGTCATAATTGTCAGTCGTTGTGTTTCGGAAGCGGATGGTGCTGGGCGTGTACCAATCCCGGTTATAGCCCCAGGTGAGGTAAAAACTACCGTGCATTTTTCCCAATTTGAGCGTTTTTTCGGGGATGGACTGCTGCGCCAGACTAAGTTGACAGCAGCCACAGAGCCATACGGCTGCCAGTAAAGATTTACGATTCATACAAGTTGTAAGTGACGGTGGTCTACAGAAACAAATGATCAATAAATCCTTTATCATTTGTTTGAGTTCCCTCGCAAAAAAATTTCCGGATGTATGCGCCTTCCTGGGGCGCATACATCCGGAAATCAGTCACTTATTTGTATTTTCTTACCAGCCATGCCGACCGTAGCCCCCATAAGGACGAGGAGCCGGTGGTGGCGGTACAGGCCGCCGGTAGCCGTAATGCCGACCGTAAGCGGGCCGTCTGTTCGTATAATACGTGGTGCAGCTGCTTACCGATACCAAAAGCATCAGAGCTGTCAGAAATCCGATCAATTTTGAAGTTTTCATGGCGATTGTACTCTTTTTTTGTAATTCATGAGTTAGATAACCCGTACCCGGCATCGATTAATGAGTACGGATTAAGCTTCAGTTAAACTTAACCGCTACCTTAAACGGCCTAAACGTTTAGACTAAATTCAGGTTCTATCCAGATATCACTCTTTTTCTGACTACCGTAATGCGTTGTCTGTCTTATCGCGCTGCTCTAATGGGGAGCGCTTTCCTGCTGCTGGCGGGCCTGGCTTCCGCCCAACCCCTCTCCGATACAACAAAAGGTGGCCCGCTCGACTTGGGCAAGATGTGGACCTTCGACAATCCACCGAAAGCTTATTTTCAGAAAACCTACAACTTCACGGCTGATGATAAATGGTTCGACGAAGCCCGGCTGGCCGCGCTGCGCTTTGCCGACTACTGCTCGGCTTCATTTGTATCTGCCAATGGGCTGGTTATGACCAACCACCACTGCGCCCGAGAGTCGGGAACGGGCGTTACTCGCAAAGGCGAAGACCTCAATGCTACTGGGTTTTATGCCAAAACATTAGCCGAAGAGCGTAAAGTGGATGGTTTGTTCGTCGATCAACTGGTAAGGATTGAGGATATTACCAAACGAGTGCAGGATGCCATGGGCGGTACAACGGCAGCACAGACCGCCGAAGCCCAACTTCAGGCGCGCGAACAGGTTTTCTCGGCTATCAAGCAAGAGTACACCCAAAAGGCAGACTGGAAAGGGATGGAGCTGCAAACCATTACCTTTTACAATGGTGGGCGTTATGCGCTGTATGGCTTCAAACGCTATACTGACGTCCGGCTGGTATTTATGCCCGAATTGCAGCTTGGTTTTTACGGGGGCGATTACGACAATTTCACGTATCCGCGTTACGCGCTCGATTGCTCGTTTTTCCGAGTTTACGATCAGGGCAAGCCCTTACAAACGACCCACTTCTTTAAATTCAATCCGAACGGCGTCCGCGAGGGCGAACCGATTTTCGTGATCGGTAATCCCGGGCATACCGAGCGGCTTAAAACCGTTGCCGAACTCGAACTGGACCGTGATTTACAGGTTCCAGCTACTGTTCAACTTTTAGAAAACTGGTCTGAAATTCTGCGAACGTATAACCAGACGGCCAAAAGCGATAGTATTCTGAACGAAATCTTCAGCTACGATAACAGCCTGAAAGCCTACGGAGGACAGTTGGCCGGCCTACGCGATGCCAGTCTGCTGGCCCGGAAAGCCGTTTTCGAGAATCAGTTTAGAGCTGCCGCCAAAGCCAAAAATCTTCCCGCCGATCAACTAAAAACCTGGGATGACATTGCGGCTAATACAGCTCAGTTACGCAGCCTATTCAAAGATGCCAATTACCTGGCCCCTGGAGAACGGACAACAGGCGAGCTGTTGATGTTCGCCAACATAGCTACGCAGTTCAGCGAGTTGTTGGCCACGCGGCCCCGGGAAGCCGAGCAGGCACGCTCTATGCTGGTAACCCCATCTATAAAAAGTATGCCGCTGGAAGAGGCTTATCTGGCCGCTCACCTCAGCCTGGTGCAGGCCAACCTGGGGGCCAGCGATCCCTACGTAAAAGCAGCGCTGACTGGCACCGATGGCGTCACGAGAACCCCGAAAGAAGCCGCTGCTTACCTAATCAGAAATACAAAGCTGACCGACCCAGCTTTTGTGAGCGAACTGAAAACCCGGCCGAATGCCGCTGCCGCGTCGAACGACCCTTTGCTGGCACTGGCACGCATTGGTTTTCCGCGTTACGTAGCAGCCGCTCGCCAGGCCCGCCAGCTCGTTGAACGGCAGGAAATATTACGGGGCCAGTTAGGTCGGATGCTTTATGACGTATACGGTACGGCTGTTCCGCCCGATGCGACGTTCTCGCTTCGCATCAACGATGGTGTAGTGAAATCATACGATTACAATGGAACAAAAGCCCCCATTCTGACCACGTTTGCCGGGCTGTATGACCGAAACTATTCGTTCGCCGACAAAGCGCCCTGGAATTTACCCGCACGGTGGAAAACTCCACCCCTTGAATTGCTGAAGCAACCCTTGTGCTTTATTTCTACCAATGATATTATCGGCGGGAATTCGGGGAGCCCGATGATCAACAAAAACCGGGAAGCCGTTGGCCTGGCTTTCGACGGAAATATGGAAAGTTTACCGGGCGAATTCATCTTCGTTCCCGACGCCAACCGAACCATATCGGTACATACCGGAGGCATCATTGCGGCCATGCGCTACATCTTCAAAGCCGACCGGCTCATCACCGAGCTGACAGGCGCTCCGGTGAAGAAATAAAGAGAGTAAACACAGAGTCACGGAGAGCACAGAGATTATAATTTTTACTCTGTGCTCTCCGTGACTCTGTGTTTACTAATCATTTCAGTATTTTCGTCATGTATTGACTTCCAACCTGACTATGACAAAATCTGAAATACCCGTAATGCCGCAGTTTTTCGACCGGTACATCAATCTGGCCGACAACACGCTTATTCTCGATGCGCTTACCCAGGGCGCTTCGTTCGAGAACCTGATTCCGGCCCAATCGCTCGAAGCGCTCGGTGATCTTCGCTACGCGCCCGATAAATGGACGGTAAAAGATATCCTACAACACGTTATTGACAACGAGCGGATTATGTCGTACCGGGCCATGCGCTTCGCCCGTACTGACCAGACGCCCCTGCCCGGCTACGACGAAGAGTTATTCGGACGAAATACGAATGCCATTCAGCGTACCATTCCTGATTTGTACGACGAATATGCCGCCGTCCGGCAGTCGAGCATCGCTTTGTACAAAAGCTTCGATGAGACCATGTTACTGCGTAGTGGCATTGCTTTCAATCAGACGATTTCTGTACTAGCTTTAGGCTTTGTTTTGGTGGGTCATGCTACGCATCACGCCAATATTATCCGCGAACGCTACCTGCCGTTACTTTCCTAATAAACTATGCTGAAACAAACGTTCCTCTTCATCGCCATTACGGCGCAGGTCGTCTGTGCCCAAACAAAGTCAAAAGTCACCGTTACAGACCTGACCCGCATTAAACAAGTGGGCGGTATCGAACTTGCTCCCGATGGCCAGCGCGCTGTTTACACGCTGACCACCATCGAGCCCAATCCCGAGCAGAAAGAAGAATACGAGTACAAATCGCACATCTACCTGACCAACTTAAAAGCAGGCGATTCGCGTGCGCTGACGCACGGAGCGGAATCGGCACGGCAGCCTGTCTGGTCGCCCGACGGCAAGCGGATTGCGTTCGTGCGAACGGTAAAAGGTAAATCGCAGGTGTTTATTATGCCGCTGGACGGGGGGGAAGCCTGGCAGCTTACCATCGGTTCGTATTCGGCGTCGAGCCCGAAGTGGTCGCCGGATGGCAAGCGGATCGCCTTTGCGGTTGGTGTTACGATGGGCGAAATGCTCAAAGACAGCGTCCTGAACCCCGGCAAAAAAACGCCAGCCTGGTCGCTGGAAAAACCGGGGTTTGCTACCAATGATTTTTTAATAACGGACAAAAAGATTAAGCCCAATCCAGACGGTTCGCTGGCGGAAATACGGGCCTATCTGAATAAGGACGTCGAAGATAAAAAAGCCAAAGTCTTTAACCGGCTGAACTTTCAGGGCGAAGCCACCACCGAGCCGGAAATTGGTTTTACCCACCTGTATATCATCGACGTGCAGGAAGGCGCAACGGCTAAACCCCTGACCGGGGGCTTTACATCGTTTCAGGCGGCTAACTGGCTCCCCAGCGGCCAGGGCTTGTTCGCCGTTACGGACCGCGACTCGCTGAAACACCCAGACCGTGAACAGGACAATGCGATCGTGTTCATTCCAGCCAACGGTTCGAGAACGCGCACCACGGTTTTAGCCGAACCAGGTAAGAGTTATGGCGCGCCGGAAGTATCGCCGGATGGTCGGCAACTGGCTTTTGCCGTAACCCCCTCAACCGGCGTCAATGCCGTACAGATTGGCCTGGCTACGCTCAACGGTACAACAGCGTCGAATCCGCAGCTTGTTACCTTCGATCGGGCCGCTACGAACCTGACCTGGACGGAAACAGCAGCCCAAGCGAAAGGAAAAAAAGCAGCCACGAGCTATGTCGTTTATTTTACGGCCTCTTCCAACGGTGGGGTACCTCTCTACCGGCTCGACCCAGCCACACGGCAGGTTACGCAACTGACCGACTTTACGAGCGGCATGACCAGCTTTGATGTCGTGGGTAACCAGGTTGTAGTGGCCAAGACCGAAGTAGCGAACCCCTCGGAGCTGTACCTGACCGATGCAACAGCCAAAACCCAGACCAAACTGAGTAATCACAACGACTGGGTAGCGCAACGACAGCTCAGCTTTCCCGAAAAGCGGACCTACAAAAATTCACTCGGGCAAACCGTCGATTACTGGATTATGAAGCCCTCGTTTTTCAGTGCCAATACCAAGTATCCGCTCCTGCTGAATATGCACGGCGGTCCTACGGCGATGTGGGGACCGGGCGAGGTTTCTATGTGGCATGAGTTCCAGTACATGTGTGCGCAGGGCTACGGGATTGTTTACGCCAATCCGCGCGGATCGGGTGGTTACGGTATCAACTTTCAGCGAGCCAACATTAAAGACTGGGGTACGGGCCCTACCGAAGATGTGCTGGCGGCCGAGAGCGACGCGGCTAAAGAAGCCTGGGTCGACACGAGCCGGCAGGTAATTACGGGCGGCTCGTACGCGGGCTACCTAACCGCCTGGATCGTAGGGCACGACAACCGGTTTAAAGCGGCTTTTGCGCAGCGGGGCGTTTATGACCTCACTACGTTTCTGGGCGAAGGAAACGCCTGGCGGCTCGTTCCCAACTATTTCGACTATCCGTGGTCGGCCGATGCAAAGGTGCTCGATGCCAACTCGCCCTATACCTTCGTCCAGAATATCAAAACGCCCCTGCTCATCAAGCACGGCGAAAATGACCTGCGTACTGGTCCTATTCAAAGCGAAATGCTGTATAAAAGCCTGAAAATCCTGGGTCGACCGGTTGAGTATGTACGCATGCCGGGTGCCACGCACGAATTGAGCCGTTCGGGAAATGTTCGGCAACGCATCGATCGGCTGTTGCGGATTTACGAATTTTTTGAACGCTACGTGGGAAGCGAAGCGCAAAAGTCGGCGCTGAAATAAGGCGGGGGCAACCCGTGTTTTTGACTATCATTAACAAATGGTGGGTTACTACCCGCCTTACCTCTATATGAGTACAAAAAAAGAAGCACTTCAGGATGCCCATAAATTCCAGTTCTGGAAGAACCAGATGGAAGCCAATGGCATGAAGATCAATGACATTAAAGACTTCTATATTCGCTATCGGAATAACGGCGAGGTATTGTTTGCGATGCTGGAAGTTGATGCCGACACGCCCGAAGGCGACAAAATTCCGCCAGCTTTATTCCTGAAAGGGCATGCGGCATCGATGCTGGTTTGTCTGATCGATAAAGAAACGAAAGAAAAATTTGTGGTACTGGTAAAGCAGCGACGCATTGCCGACGGCTCGCAAACGTATGAACATCCAGCGGGTATGGTCGACGCCAGCGATGCACCCGATGACGTAGCGGCCCGCGAAATCGGCGAGGAAATCGGCCTGACCGTAACCGCCAGCGAGCTTACCCGCCTGAATCCGCATGCGTGGTACCCAAGCACGGGAACCAGCGACGAGGGTATGCATTTTTTCTACATAGAAAAAGAAATGTCCCGCGATGAGATCATGACCTTTCACCTCAAAAATATGGGTAGCGAAGCTGAACACGAACGCATTACGAGCATAGTGGCGACCATTCCGGAGTCTCAAAAACTTATAACCAACGTAAACGGCCTACTGCTTAACTTCCTGTACCTCAAGCATGTTGACGATTACGAAACTATGAAATTACTGTAAACTAAACCGTTATGGATGAATTCATGCAGGAGGCCATTCGTCAGGCACGCAAAAGCCTAAGCGAAGGCGGCATTCCGATCGGATCAGCGCTTATCAAAAATGGCGAACTGGTAGCGTCGGGGCACAACAAACGTGTGCAGGAAAACAACCCAATCCTGCACGGCGAGATGGATTGTCTGAACAACGCCGGTCGGGTAGGCTCGTTTAAAAACACGGTGATCTACTCGACCCTGATGCCGTGCTACATGTGTGCCGGCACCATCGTGCAGTTTAAAATACCGAAGGTAATTGTGGGCGAATCACGGACCTTTGCCGGCGCCCGCGAATTTATGGAACAGCACGGCGTTGAAGTCATTAACCTCGATCTACCCGAATGCATTGAGATGATGAACCAGTTTATTGCCGAAAAACCGACGCTCTGGAACGAGGATATTGGCGAACTGTAAGTTTGGGTATCGCGGGTTTTAACCCACATGCTTTCAACAAAGCGGGTTAAAACTCGCGATACCGAAAAGCAAAAAGCCTTCGTCTGCCGGCAGACGAAGGCTTTTTACATATTGTAAGTGCATCGGCAGATACCTACCGATCTTTATTTGCTACCGCCAGCCTGGCCGCTCGACAACAGATTGAAGAACTGATCCAGTTTCGGCGTAATGATGATTTCCGTCCGGCGGTTTTGCTGACGACCAGCCGCCGTCGTGTTGTCATCTTTTGGCGAGAACTCCGACCGTCCACCAGCCGTCAGACGCTCAGGAGCAACCCCAAACTTAGCTTGCAGCGTCCGAACAACCGACGTAGCGCGCAGGGCGCTCAAATCCCAGTTGTCTTTGATCGATGCTGTTGCAATGGGGACAGCATCCGTGTGACCTTCTACCAGAATATCCAGGTCTTTGTGGTCGTTGACGACCTTGGCGACTTTGCCTAACACCGTTTCGGCTTTGGGCAGAACCTCGTAGCTACCCGACTTGAACAGAAGTTTGTCCGAAAGCGAGACGTACACAACCCCTTTTTTCACTTCAACCTGCACATCCTGGTCGTTGACGTCGTCCAGCGAACGTTTCAGACTCATCACCAGAGCCAGGTTCAGCGAATCTTTCCGCTGAATCGAAGCGTTCAGGTTGTTGGTGTACTTCGTTTGCTCGTTCAGGGTTTCGAGCGATTTTTTGATGCTCTCCGCACCCGACTTACTCACAATTGACAGATCCGACATCCGGTCGAGAAGGTTGGTATTGGTCTTCTTGAGGTAGTCAATCTGAGCCTGTAGATCACCCACCTGCTTGTCTTTACCTTGCAGGTCGGTGTCTTTAGCCGACAACTGATTCCGAAGATCAGCCGTACGTTGGTCACAGTCATTTAAGGAAGCAACCGCTTTATCACGAGCCTCTTGCAAGGATTTGATTTCAGCCAGTCGCTTCTTACTGTTACAGGAAGCCAGCATCACTACAGCCGAAAAAACAATTAAAACGCGTTTCATAGAAGAAATAGAATTGGACGACAGAAAGTTAGGTTCAACGATATAAGCAGGGTGATCAAGCAAATCGTTTTGCAAAAATAAGTGATTCCACTCAACCATTAAAAAAATGCTATCTATGTAAAACAATTCTTATCGGATTATTTCCCTACCGCTTTGCTAAAATTTTTTAAAAGGTCCTTTCCCCGGCTGCTAAAGCCTAAAATTCCGGTAGTTTATTCTGATAATGTACTTCTTGAACCGACCTGTTATTCATATTATGAAAAAACGCTTTTTAAGTATTCTACTTGGCATCAGCATGACCGCTCAGGCACAGTCGGCCAAAGAAATTATGTACGTGGGTACATACTCGGTTCGGGGCAGCGAAGGCATCTACGTATTTGAGTTTGACCGGAAGGCCGGAACGATGCAGCCGATCCAGACCGCGTCGAATGGGAAGAACCCTTCGTTTCTGGCCATTCATCCTTCTGGAAACTACCTCTATGCGGTCAACGAAGGGCCGGATAAATTAGGGGGAGCCAGCGCGTATGCCATTGATAAAGCCACCGGAAAACTCCAGTTTCTGAACAGTCAGTCTACTCTGGGAGCGGGTCCGTGCCACGTCAGTGTAGACAAAACCGGAAAAACAGCCTTCGTCTCTAATTACGGCGGGGGCAGTCTGGCCGTTTTTCCAATAGGTACCGATGGCAAACTAAGCGCGGCCTCCGACAGCGTTCAGGACAACGGCACCGGTCCCAATGAAAAGCGGCAGGAAAAAGCGCATGTACACTCGGCAACGCTCGCCCCCGACAACCGCTTCCTGTACGTGGCCGATCTGGGTATCGACAAGCTGAATATCTACGACATCGATGTGAAAGCCAGTCAGGTGAAACCAGCATCAACTCCTTACGCCAGTGTAAAGCCGGGGTCTGGGCCGCGCCATTTTACGTTCCACCCTAACGGCAAATACGCGTACTTGGTGGAAGAGCTGACCTCTACGGTAGCGGTATTCTCCCGCAATGCGCAAACCGGGGCGCTGACACTACTTGAAGACAATGTCAAAACGTTGCCGGACGGGTTTACGGGCCAGAATACCAGCGCCGATATTCACATCGATCCGGCGGGAAAATTCCTGTATCAGTCGAACCGGGGCGCAAACACCCTGGCTATTTTTTCGATCGGCAACGACGGAAAGCTGACTAAAGTTGGTGATCAGCCGACGGAAGGAAAGACGCCACGGAATTTCCTGATCGACCCGAAAGGTGATTTTATCTTCGTAGCTCATCAGGATTCGGATAATATCACGATCTTTAAGCGCAATCAGAAAACCGGAAAACTGACCTACACCGGTCAGTCGGTGCCGGTGCCTGCTGCGGTTTGCGTACTTATGGCTAACCGATAGCGTTCTGATTCAATTCAAGTAGCAACCTCATAACTAACGTCTCTGAATGAAATACTGCATTGCCTTTAGCCTGCTCCTCAGTGTACTCGCGTTTACGGCTCCGACCAAAACACTCAAACTTTTCAACGGAAAAGATCTGGCTGGCTGGAAAATTTACGGCACCGAAAAATGGTTTGTCGACAACGGCGAACTAGTCTGCGAAAGCGGCCCCGACAAAGGCTACGGCTATCTGGCCACCGATAAGTTTTACAAGAATTTCGATCTGACGCTCGAATTCAAGCAGGAAGCCAACGGAAACAGCGGTGTGTTTTTCCGCTCGACCATCGAAGGCACGAAAGTGAGTGGCTGGCAGGTCGAGGTAGCGCCCCCCAACCACGACACGGGCGGTGTATACGAATCGTATGGCCGCGGCTGGCTGGTTCAGATTCCTGACGAAAAAGAAACCATTCTGAAACCCGAGCAGTGGAACAAAATGCGGATTCGGGTAGAAGGAGACCATGTGCAGACCTGGCTCAATGGCAAAGAAATGGTCGACATGCACGACGCAAAAATCGGCGCAGCCGATGGCTCTATCGCCCTGCAGATTCACGACGGTGGTGGCATCCGGGTCCGCTGGAAAAATCTGGAACTCAAACCACTCTAAGCGCAAAAAGAAAATCCCCGGACCAGCCAGTTCGGGGATTTTCTTTTCAATTGACGGTTGTTATCCGTACCTCCGTTCCGACCACTTATTCGCTCCCCGGCTCCAGATACCAACTACCTATGGCAGATGCGTTTTGAGAAGCGGTAGTTTGACAGAAAAACACGTATGTTCTTCTATCAACAGCTGGCCCCTGCGCTGGCAACCAGCTTCCTCATGACTCAATCCATAGCTCAATCAATGCCAGCACCGCTGACTGGCGAGTACTACCTGCGCGGAGTTCGCGAAGTAGGTTCGGGAATCAAGCTAAATGCCGACTCCACATTCGAATTTTTCTTTGCCTACGGTGCGCTCGACCGAGCCGGAAGCGGGACCTGGACGCTACAGGGCGATCAGCTTGTGTTGAACAGCCGCCCACGCCCGCCAAAAGATTTTGCGCTGGTTACCAGCCGCACCGTTCCCGGCAATAAGCTCACCATTCGTATCGTCGATCCGAACGTTCAACTACTACGTTATGTCGAATGTGCCGTAAAAAATGGTCCTGATGTCAGCCGGCAAACCACCAATGAAAAGGGAGAAGCGTATTTTGCCAAACAACCCATCGATGCGATATCCGTACTGTTTCGGTTGTGTCCCGACCGGTATTCGGTTTTCGATATTCCAAACAAAGCGCATAACTACTTCGCATTCCGGTTCGAACCCTGGATTTCGGAAGTATTTTTCGAGAACGTAGCCTATACCATTTCTGGCAGCGACCTCAATGGGCCGCACCCGCTACTGGAACCTGGAAAGACTTACTCGTTCGAACGGCATTGAAACCCTTAGAGCCTACTTTACACGATTGAAAACGAATAGATCGCTGAAATTCCATTTACCATCTTTTTGCTGCCCCCGCTGAATGGCGAGTTGATCAGCCGACCGTTTTTCGTAAATGATGCGGATCGACCCATCTTCTTTCTCGAATAAGGCGCGGTTCTTGCCCGATTCGATAAACCGGTAGCGATCGGATTTATCTTTCTCTTCCTGCCCCACCAGACCAGGTTTGAAATGCTTGACCAACACGATCGGCCCCTGCTCGGTCTGTTCGAAGATCAGCATCTCATACATCGTTACTTTGTTGTCCTTCATCATCCGCATAAACCCAGTCAGGTTATCACCGGCTGGTGGTATCCAGGCCGCTTCGATCGGGCCACCGTTGAAGGTTCCGAGCCAGTGCCCTTCCATAAAAGCGACATCGGATAAAGACCCTTTCTGAGCAGCCGTTTGAGCGTAAGTAATAAAGGTTAAGCAGAAACAGCAGAAAAGAAGACTGGTAGAGCGTATAATGTTCATGAATGTTTGAGTTAACTTATGATTTGATAAGTAAGGGACAAACACGGAATATTTACTACCATCTACTTTGTTAACAAAGTAAGTTTTTAGGACTCTATATTTTCACAACCTTCTTCATTTCTGCTGTGTTTATATACCTGATTAGTACTTAACATTTCCCCACCAACTATGGATTTTATTGATTATTACAGCGTTCTGGGCGTTCCAAAAACGGCTTCAGACGACGATATCAAGAAAGCATATCGTAAGCTGGCCCGTAAGCATCACCCGGACCTGAATCCGAACGATGCGGAGGCCAACAAGAAATTTCAGCAGATCAACGAAGCCAACGAAGTGCTGAGTGATCCGGAGAAGCGCAAGAAATACGATCAGTACGGGAAAGACTGGCAACACGCTGACCAATTCGAACAAGCGCGGCAACAGCAGCAGTCACGCCAGCAATATAGCCAGAGTACTGCCGGTGACTATGATTTCTCCGGCGGTTTTGGAGGAGCCGATTTTTCGGATTTCTTCTCGTCGCTGTTTGGGCAGGAAGCGAGTACGCGTGGGGGGCGTCAGGCTCAGTTCCGTGGCCAGGATTACCAGGCCGAGCTCCATCTCAACCTGCACGATGCGTACACGACGCACAAGCAGACGATGACCGTGGATGGCAAGAATATCCGTATCACCGTGCCCGCCGGAATCGAAAACGGTCAGAAAATAAAGCTGGCTGGGTATGGATCGCCGGGAGTGAATGGCGGCCCGAACGGCGATCTGTACATTACGTTTGTCATTACCGACGACAGCCGTTACAAACGCAAAGGCAACGACCTGTACGTCGATGAAGAAATTGATTTATATACGGCTATGCTGGGAGGAGAGCGCGTCGTTGAAACGATGGATGGGAAAGTAAAACTGACCGTGAAGCCCGAAACCCAGAGCGGCACAAAAGTCCGGCTGAAAGGCAAAGGCTTTCCCATTTATAAGCAGGAAGGCGCGTTCGGTGATCTGTACATTACCTGGCAGGTGAAACTGCCCACTAACCTGACCGATCAGCAAAAAGAGCTATTCCGTCAACTAGCCGCCCTTTAACCTTTTGAACGCATGCAAACGACTCATCTGATATCCGTCCGCGAATTCTGCGTCCATCATCATATCGAAATCACTTTCGTCGAATCACTGGCTGACAACGGGCTAATTGAAACAACGACGGTGGAACACACGATCTACGTTCATCCGGAGCAGTTAGGGCGGCTGGAAAAATTCGTCCGGCTGCATCAGGACCTGGCTATTCATCCCGACGACCTGGATGTCGTCAGCGATCTGCTCGACCGGGTAGAACACCTGCAGCAGCAAGTTACCCAGTTGCGTAACCGACTGATTTTCTACGAGCCCTGATTTTCTGCCCTTTATTGACAGAAAACCCTTTTTGGCTATATTGGTACCGGCTACAGCCTTAGTCTGTTCAGGATCAGATTAGATGGTAGCCGGTAATTCCACCTTATAACCGGATCAATTATGGCTTTCTTCAACAAAGGGTTCGGACGAAAACGCGAGTCGTCTGCCAGCGACCGGATTCCACCCGGTCAGTACGAAACGCACGACTTTCCGGTGCTGACGGCGGGTCCGACACCGCGTATTCCTCTGCAAACCTGGACTTTTTCGCTGGAAGGTCTGGTGGAAACGCCCATGCAGTGGACTTGGGAACAACTGAACGCTTTACCGCAGCAATCGTTTACCAACGACATTCACTGTGTAACGAAGTGGTCGAGGCTGGATACGCACTGGACCGGCGTCAGCATCGATACATTGCTCGAATACGTTACACTACCCACAGAAGCCCGCTACGTTATGGCTTATTCCTACGGCGACTATACCACTAATATCCCCCTGGATGACCTGCGAAACGGAAAAGCCTTTATTGGCATCAACTTCGACGGAAAACCGCTGGCACCCGAACATGGCGGACCGGCTCGTCTGGTTGTTCCGCATCTGTATTTCTGGAAAAGCGCCAAATGGATTAAAGGGCTGCGGTTTATGGAGTCTGATAAACCAGGTTTCTGGGAACGCGGTGGCTACAGCATGTATGGCGATCCCTGGAAAGAACAACGTTACCGCACAGACGACTGACTAACGGCATGGAAAAATTTGGGTGGCAGTTTGCTCAGGTAAAGGCTATTAAGCAGGAAACACCCCGGGTTAAAACATTTACCTTACAGCTTCCGCAGTGGATTCCGCATCTGGCAGGCCAGCATTATGACCTTCGGTTAACAGCGGAGGATGGCTACCAGGCCGAACGGAGTTACTCGATTGCTTCCCCACCGGAGCAGATCGGCGAAATCGACTTGACGATCGAGTTGATTGACGATGGCGAGGTATCGTCTTACCTGCACGACGGTGTTTCGGTGGGCGATCCACTCGAAATACGCGGACCGATTGGCGGTTATTTTGTCTGGAAAGACACGATGGCGAATACTCCGCTTCTGCTGATTGCAGGTGGTTCGGGCGTTGTACCGCTGATGGCCATGCTTCGCCACCGGGCCCGGACTGGTGCCAAAAATCAGACGGTGCTACTCTTCAGCGTTCGTACGCCCGAAGAAACCATTTATCAGCAGGAGTTGATGCGCTTAACCAGTCAGGATTCGGAGTTTACGCTCATTGTCACCTACACCCGGCAGACGCCTTCAGGCTGGTCGGGCTATCAACGCCGAATCGATCGTGACATGCTTACCGATGTACTGGATCGCTTCCACAGCCAGCCGAGTTGTTTTATCTGCGGGCCTACCCTGCTGGTCGAACAGGCTGCGAATACGCTCGTCGATTTAGGCTTGCCAACAGACCTCGTCCGGACCGAACGCTTTGGTCCGACCGGTTCATAAGAAAAGATGTATTCCATGCTTACAGAAACCGACACGATCAATGAGGCTCTGCGGTTAGATGGCAATGCCATAGCGGGAGATTTACGGATGTGGCTGGATTTCGATGCGACGATCCTCCAGACTACCTGTAGCCATTGTCATAAAGAGGGCCTTTTCGCCAACCTGGTGGCCTACGTTCGTGGACCGGGTATTGTGTTGCGTTGCCCATCCTGCGAAGGGCTTATCGTTCAGATCGTTAAAAGGCCTAAGTCGGTCAGTATTCTGGTAGAAGGCAACGTAGCGGGTTTGCAAAATACAGAGATTTACGTTAATCAGTAAGTGCATGCGCCTTATCGTACCGATTGTTTTCCTGTTGTTTCTGTCCAGTTGTGGTCGGAAGAAAACCCAAACCGACTCATCGGTCACCACCGATTCAGTTGCGGTATCCTCAGCGTTGAACGTGGTCCGACCCGATACACTGTGTTTCCGACAGGTGGTCGGGCGTGATTCCACTACGCTGCAACTGATTATCCGTGATTCGGTAGTGACTGGCCAGTTGAACGTGTTGCCTTTTGAAAAAGACCGGGCGCAGGGAGCCATTCAGGGAACGCTTAAAAATAACCAGATCATTGCCGACTGGCAGCGCTCCGGCGAGGGCGTAACGCAATCCTATGCGGTGGCTTTGACCCTAAAAGGCGATTCCGTCACCTGGCGCGAAGGCGAGCGCGTCGAAAAAGGAGGAAAATGGATTCTGAAGAATCCCGGGCAGGGATACGAGTATGTTTTGATGAAGACGGATTGTTTATGATCTAAGGTATCGCGGATTGAAATCCGCTTTGTGGTTACTTGAACGGCGAATTAACATTCGTAATCCATGCCAATGCCATCTCCCTGCCGCACGTTCTGCTTTTTATCACTTATTACTCTTTTCAGTGGCTTAGCCATGGCGCAAACGCTCAAACGCCCCCGCGAATATGGGATTCGCTTTGGGGTTGTGCCCACCGGACCGCTCAATGCCATCACCGATGTACCGGGCGTGCGTGTCGGGCAGACAACACTTAGACAGGGCGAGAACGTCCGTACGGGCGTGACGGCTATTCTGCAGCATAACGGAAATCTGTTTCAGCAGAAAAGTCCGGCCGCTATTTACATCGGCAATGGTTTTGGCAAACTAGCTGGCTATAGCCAGGTAGAAGAACTGGGTACGATCGAAACGCCCATCGTTCTGACGAATACGTTAAGCGTTCCCACGGCGGCCGATGCCCTGATCGACTATACCCTGGTTCAGCCCGGCAACGAAACCGTTCGCTCTGTCAATGCGGTTGTGGGTGAAACCAACGATGGGTTTCTGAACGACATCCGCGGACGACACGTAACGAAGCAACACGTACTCGACGCCATACGCCAAGCAAAAACCGGTGCCGTTGAAGAAGGCAATGTTGGTGCTGGTACAGGAACTGTTTGCTTCGGATTTAAAGGCGGCATCGGCACCTCGTCCCGAAAACTACCGGTCTCGCTGGGTGGCTATACGGTCGGGGTGTTGGTTCAGACAAATTTTGGCGGATCGCTGCAGGTTGCAGGCGTACCAGTTGGTGTTGCTTTGGGGCGCTATGAGTTCAAAGAAAAACTCGACGGATCGTGCATGATGGTGGTACTGACCGATGCCCCCTTAGACGCCCGTAACCTCAGACGGCTGGCGAAACGAGCCTTTATGGGGCTGGCCCGTACAGGAGGTATTGCCTCCAACGGCAGTGGCGACTACGTAATTGCGGTATCGACGGCGTACCGGATTCCGCACGAGACGACCAGCTTGTTCGATGAGGTTAAGGTTTTACGCAACGACAATATGTCGCCCCTTTTTATGGCGGCCATCGAAGCAACCGAAGAAGCGATTATTAATTCCCTCTTTGCTGCTCAAACCCTGACGGGCGATCAGGGCCATAAAGTAGATCAGTTGCCTGTAGAAAAGGTTGTGGACTTGTTGAAAAAAGCCGGACTGCTTCGGTAAAAGTTTTTTGACAGGATTGCCAGGATTTACTCTCCGCTAAAATCATGGCAATCCTGTCAAAAAACTTTTTATCGTCTGCTTTCCGCTACGCGCCATAGAATCCCGGCTAGTCCGGCGAACGCTAACGCGCCCAGCAGCATATACCCTTCTTCACCTAAACCGCTGGCCAGGGCTGGCTCCAGGGTCATTGACGCCAGGGCATTATAAACCGACTCATTTACCGATAACAACGCTACGGCGACACCCGCTAAGGCTCCGCCTGCCACCAGGCCAGTAGCGAACAGATTGCCTTTACCCAGATCGGCATCTTCTTCAACGATACCCTTCCGCTTCGCATTCCAATCAACAATCGATTTAACCAGCCCCCCCGTGAAAATTGGTAGTGTAGTCGACAGAGGCAGGTATAAACCAACGGCAAAAGCCAGCGCGCTGACACCGCACAACTCGAACACAAAAGCCGTAAACGCGCCGACAAGTACGAACTGCCAGTCGAGGTTGAAAGACAGCAATCCTTTGATAAGCGTAGCCATCAGCGTTCCCTGTGGAGCCGGAAACTTGTCGGAACCGATGGCGTGGGTAATGCCCTGCGCCAGCAGATCGGGCGTGGGTGTATCGAGAATTTTTACCGTAGCCCCCACAACCAGCGACGACACAATGACGCCAATGAACAGTGCCATCTGCTGATATTTAGGAGTAGCCCCAACCAGATAGCCTGTCTTCAAATCCTGCGAAGTACCACCGGCGTTAGCTGCGGCTACGCAAATCATGCTTCCCACGACCAGAACGGCCGGTTCGTACATTTTTCCGGTCAGACCAAAGCCAATAAATACCAGCGCCGTTCCCATGATCGTCGCAATGGTCATACCCGAAACGGGCGACGAGCTGGAGCCGATCAATCCCACAATCCGGCTGGCAACGGTTACGAAGAAGAACCCAAAAACAATCACCAGAATGGCAATCAGCAGCTTGGTCAGGATGGAATCGCCGGGAATTTGCGGGAGGATCACCATCAGGGCAGTCAGGGCAATGCTGCCAATTACAACGATCCGCACGCTCAGGTCCTGTTCTGTGCGGGCGGTGAGACTGCTTTCGCTCAGTTGCTCTTCCTGCTCCATAGCACCGATCGACGACTTACTGAAGCTTTGTTTAAACGATGAGACAATGGTCGGAATCGTCTTAATGAGCGTCATAAAGCCACCAGCCGTAACGGCCCCCGCTCCGATCTGTCGGATATAGGCCCGATAAACAGCCGCAGCAGTGTCGGCGAACGTATGTGTAGCAGGATTCCAGCCGCCCGGCCCACCGGCGGTTTGCAGATTAGTCAGATACCCAAGTTTTTGAAGCTGTAGTGCAATGGTATCTCCCGGCACCACCGACGCCAGCAGCGGAATGAACCCCAGCCAGGCCAGAATGCCGCCACCGACCAAAACAGCCGAAATCCGAAACCCGATGATGTAGCCTACGCCCAGGTATTCCGGCGTAATCTCTCCGGCTACTTGGGCCGACGGAAAATAACGATTGGTTTGTTTGGTCGCCCAGACGGGAGCTTCTGCAATAACGTGCAGCACTTTCTGCAGAAAGGCATACAGCAAGGCAACACCCAGGCCCTGGTAAGCGGTTTTTGCAAAATCTCCACCTTTCTCCCCGGCTATCAGCACCGATGCACAGGCCGTACCTTCAGGATAAGGCAATGTACCATGCTCCTGCACGATCAGCGATCGGCGTAGCGGAATCATCATCAGGGTGCCGATCAGACCACCCAGGATAGCGAGGGTTAGAATGGTCCAGTAATTAAAAAAATCGGCTCCGCTTCCGTTCGTCAGAAACAAAAATCCTGGCATGGTAAACACCACCCCCGACGCAATGCTCTCTCCTGCCGAACCGGTCGTCTGAATAATATTATTTTCAAGAATGGTCGTGTTGAGAAACTTCCGTCCGAGTGAAATAGCCAGCACCGCTATGGGAATGGAAGCCGACACCGAGAGGCCAGCCTTCAAGGATAAGTAAACCGTAGCCGCTCCAAACAGAACGCCAAAAACCGCTCCCGTAATAACGGCTTTCAGAGTAAACTCGGCGGGTGATTCGGTGGCGGGAACAAACGGTTGGTGCGTTGGTATGGGCTGGGCCATAGTCTTAAGGGTTATCATGCGGCTTTATAAGCATGACAAAGTAAGACATTCCCGATCGATACGGAAAATTGGACTCGATTTTACTGTACGGCCCGCGTTGTATAGCGGTCTACCACATCGCTGGGATGAATTTCGAGCACGTGCGCCAAGACCAGCAGCACTAAGGTACGGGAAGCAATTTTCCGGGAAATTCCGGCAATGGACGCAAACAAATCGACTGTGATGCTATTATGCTCACCCAAGTGTTGCATGAGTTTCCGCTCTTTCTCACCGTACGTAAACCGGATATCGCGGTCGGCTTGTTCACCCTTCAAAATTTCGCGCACTTCGCGGCTGGCCTGCACCGACTTGTCGCCGACACGCACGTACACTTTCTTATCGTCGGGGTTGGTCGGGTCCGGAAGAATGTAATGCGGCCGGGTTGGGCTACGGGGTACTCGAATAACAAGAACTTCGCGCTCGTCGTAGAGTTGGACGCGTTCGATGGTGTACGAAATGCGGGGAAAGCAGTATTTGTTGATGGCCCGGACGAGTAGGTATTCGTCCTCATCGGCGTATTTCAATCCGGGAATCTTCTTATCATCGCCGACGCCGATGAGCATGATACCGCCGTTTGTATTAGCGAAAGCTACCACGCCCCGAATAATTTTCTCGGGATGATTTGTTTTCAGCTTGAACTCTAAATTGCTACCCTCTCCCCGTTTGACCAGGTTTTTGAGCGCCTGATAGTCCATAACCGATGGATTCAGCTGGTTGAGCTCCGAATTGGGATAAATATACGGCTTTTCCACAAACATGCAAGTATTCGATTCGAATCTCTACTTTTGGCCGTAAAGTCGACTTATTATCGCCAACTTTTCCGTTGTATAAACCGTTAGTAGATCAATGAAATCGGATAAACAGATCGGCTTTGAGAGACTAAATCCGGTTTATTCTCTACTTTAAGAAACGCTAAAATGCTGATAAACGTTGCCTTGGTTCTGGGAACTTTCCTTTTTATGGAGGGTGTCGCGTGGTTCACGCACAAATACGTTATGCATGGCTTTTTGTGGAGCTGGCACCACGATCACCACAACCATCACAAAGGGTTTTTTGAAATAAACGATCTGTTTGCCGTAGTGTTTGCCTTGACGGCCATCGCACTGATCGGCACGGGTGTTGCTTATCCGGAACTGGATTTTTTGACCTGGATTGGCGCGGGGGTAACCCTATACGGTTTTTTCTACTTCGTATTTCACGATATCATTGTTCACCGGCGGGTAAAAGTAAAGCTGGATACCAGCGGTCGGTATATGCAGCGGATCATGCGGGCGCACTATATCCACCACAAAGTGCACACTAAAGAAGGTGCTGAAGCATTTGGGTTTTTATATGCCCCTAAAAAATACGATCGCCCCGTCAGAAAGTCGGTCAGCAGTCAGGAGCCGGAGCCGGGCAAAAGCTAAGCACCACGAAGTTTTGTTTGCCTGAGATGGGATGAAAATTACTTCGATTTCAGGTGCTTATCAGGCGAATTTCAGCCCACGAAAGGGACATAAAAAAGGCGTAATTACCCTGTGAGGATTACGCCTTTTTTGTTTGAAACGACCCAATCGATCAATATTCGTCTTCGTTGAAAAAGAAGTCATCTTTCGTTGGATAATCTGGCCAGATTTCTTCAATACTTTCGTACGGCTGACCATCGTCTTCGAGTTCCTGTAAGTTCTCAACGACTTCGAGAGGTGCCCCGGAACGGATCGAATAATCAATCAATTCATCTTTGGTGGCAGGCCAGGGGGCATCTTCCAGATAGGATGCCAGTTCAAGAGTCCAGTACATAGTGCGTTCTTTTTAAAGACAATTTCAATGAGGGTGCAAAAGTAAAAAAACAGTTAATATGCAAGCTATTTTACGCAAAAATGTTCACAATTACTATTGTACCGGGATTTAGGCGATTAACGCACAAAAACAGCGATTGTTTATATCCGCTCAAATAAATTTTCAGGCTCGAAATTCGACGGGTGTTCTTTCTAATTTCGGCCTGCGTATTATTGACTTCATCACTCATCTACCAAGACGATTTATGCTCATCGAAATTTGTGCTTATTCCCTTGATTCCTGTTTGACGGCACAGCGCGCCGGAGCCGGCCGGGTCGAGCTATGTGGCGGTTTAGCCGAAGGAGGTACAACGCCCAGCGCGGGCCTGATCCAACTGGTTCGTCAGCATCTGACTATCCCATTTTACGTGATGATTCGGCCGCGCGGAGGGGATTTCCTGTACACGAAGAATGAACTGGCCGTTATGAAAGCCGATATCGAAATGGCCAAAACACTGGGCGCAGACGGTATCGTTCTGGGTATGTTACAGCCCAATGGAACTGTAGACGAATTGCGGACCCGGCAACTTATTGAGCTGGCCGATCCTTTACCGGTCACTTTCCACCGTGCGTTCGACATGACCCGCGATCCGCTCGAAGCGCTCGAAGCCGTTATCCGCACGGGTGCCGTCCGCATCCTGACCTCTGGCCAGCAACAGACCGTTGAACTTGGGCTGCCAATCTTGGACCAGTTGGTCCGGAAAGCAGCGAATCGCATTGAAATTATGGCCGGTGCCGGTGTGAATGGGAACAATGCAGCGCTACTGATTGAGACCGGGGTCGATGCGTTACACCTGAGCGGCAGCACGAAAGAAGACAGCCGGATGGTATACCGACAGCCGCTGGTATCGATGGCGACCAGCCTGCCCAGTGAGTACGAATACGTAGAAGCGGACGAAGAAAAGATTCGGGCGGTGATCCGGCAGGCTGCTCTTACAGCACAATCGCCCGATTTCCGGAAATAAAAACCCGATCATTGAATACGAGCTTCAGAGCCTGGGATAGCACAATTTTCTCGACGTCTTTGCCCTCGGTAGCCATGTCGGCCGCCGTGCGCCGATGATCGACGTCTTTCACGTCCTGCGCAATGATGGGGCCTTCGTCGAGGTCGTTGTTCACAAAATGGGCCGTAGCTCCTATAATTTTCACTCCACGCTCGTAGGCTTGTCGATACGGGTTAGCTCCCACAAAAGCGGGGAGAAAAGAGTGATGTATATTAATGATCCGATCAGGAAACTGATTAACAAAAGCAGGCGATAACACACGCATATATTTCGCCAGCACCAGATACTCGGGTTGATAAATGGTCAGCGTACGCAGAATAGCCGCTTCATGTTCTTCGCGGGTTTTGTCTTCATGAGAAATGTAATGAAACGGAATCCCGAACTTACTGACTAGTGGTTGCAGCACATTGTAATTGCTCACAACGGCCAGGATATCGGCGTCCAGTTCATCGAAAGCGTAGCGAATCAACAATTCGCCCAGGCAGTGATGCTCTTTGGTTACCATCACTACTATATTTTTCTTTCGTTTGGGGTTCAGGCGAAATGTAATTCCAGCGGTTTCTTCCTGGCCGGGAGTAGGCAGCGTCGCTTTCAATTCAGTCAGTAAGGCATGGCTATCGAACGTACCTTCGAATTCAGTACGCATAAAAAATCGCCCCGACGGACTTACGTATTCATCATTATGAATAATGTTCAGATTGTGGCGAAACAGTACACCCGTTACGTGATAAATCAGGCCTTTACTGTCAGGGCCATCCATCAATAATATGTGTTTGGCAGGGAGCGTCATACAGGGTTTTGAATTAATTGATTAAAAGTAGCAAATGCCAACCGTTTATTCCTTTATTTTGGGCCATAAGCCGCCCATACCTATGATCAATCGACGTCGTTTTTTAACCCTTAGCTCACTGGCGGGGTTGATTCCTTCTCTTCCCTTCAGGCCCTTCAACGCAGTTGCCAACTCTCAGCCCAGTAATACGCTTGCTCTTGAACCTGTGGTCATCTCGACTTGGAAACAACCCAAAGCCAATGCAGCCGCTCAGACCGTACTGGATCGGGGCGGGCGGTCGCTGGATGCCGTAGAAGCCGGCGTACGAATACCTGAAGCGGACCCTGAGGATATGAGTGTCGGCTACGGCGGCCGCCCCGACCGCGATGGGCATGTTACGCTCGATGCCTGTATTATGGATGAAAAAGGCAACGCGGGTTCCGTAACGTTTCTGGAACACATCATGCACCCTATCTCCGTGGCGCGAGCTGTTATGGAAAAAACCCCCCATGTAATGCTGAGTGGTGAAGGAGCCTTAACCTTTGCGTTGTCGCAGGGATTCGAGAAGCAAAATCTGCTCACCAAAAAAGCAGAAAAGGAATGGCGCGAATGGCTCAAAACAGCCAAATACAAGCCGATTGCGAACATCGAGCGCCATGATACAATCGGTATGTTAGCGATCGACAGCCAGGGCAACTTGTCTGGCGCCTGTACAACCAGTGGTTTAGCCTATAAAATGCGGGGGCGTGTCGGCGATTCACCCATTATCGGTGCGGGTTTGTTCGTCGATAATGAAATTGGCGGAGCCTGCGCAACCGGATTGGGGGAGCTGGTCATGCGGACCTGTGGCTCATTTCTGGTGGTTGAGCTGATGCGGCAGGGACGAACCCCGCAGCAAGCCTGCGAGGAAGCCGCCCTGCGGATCGTTAAAAAACAGGATTATAAAGATATACAGGTCGGTTTTCTGGCCATAAACAAGCAGGGACAATACGGGGCCTATAGTATTCAGCCTGGCTTTAACTATACCCTGTCGCGTAATCGGAAGACCGAGGTGACAGACGCAAAATCATACCTGAAATAAACAAGTTTTTCTTTTTTTGTTTATGTACTTAATTGCAATTCGTTAAGCAAGGATCACCCGTACTAAACTTTCTATTTAAAATCAGGCATAACATTGGAATCGGTATTTTCAACATCGAAGCGGAAGCTCCTACTCGAGGTCGCCTGGGAGGTGTGCAATCAGGTAGGTGGAATTTATACGGTTATCCGGTCGAAAGTACCAGCGATGGTCGAAAAATGGGACGATAACTACGTAGCACTGGGTCCGTATTTTCCGCAGCGGGCAGCCGCCGAATTCGAACCCATTACCGAATCCGACGAGACTGAAATCGGCCAGACGGTCCGGAAAATGCGGCAGTTGGGCTTCCACGTCGAGTACGGCTATTGGCTGGTTACGGGACGGCCCCGCGTAGTTTTGTTCGACATCAACAGCATCCATACAGCGCAGCTCAATCAGATAAAAACGCGTTTATGGGTTAATTACCAGCTCTCCACGCTGTACATAGAAGACCTTGTCAATCAGACCATTGCTTTTGGCGAAATGGTCCGGCTGTTCATTACTCTTCTGGCCGAAGACCACTCCCGTCGGGTCGATTTTGTAGCGCATTTTCACGAATGGATGGCCAGTACCGGCCTGCCTGACCTTCGTCGGGAGAATGTAAAAGTAGCCACCGTATTTACGACCCACGCTACCATGCTTGGGCGCTACCTGGCTCAGAACGAGCCCGGCTTCTACGGCAAGCTCCCTTTTTTCGACTGGAAGCGGGAAGCCCAGCATTATAACATTGAAACCCAGGCGACCATCGAGCGACTGGCAGCCCTACAAGCACACGTGTTTACAACCGTCAGCGATGTAACGGCTCGGGAGTGCGAAGTTTTTCTGGGTCGCAATCCTGATTTAGTCCTGCCCAATGGCCTGAATGTTACCCGCTTTGCGGCTGTTCACGAATTCCAGAATTTACACGTCCGGTATAAACAAAAGATTCATGAATTTGTCATGGGCCACTTTTTCCAGAGCTATTCGTTCGATCTGGAAAAAACCCTGTATTTTTTCACGTCGGGCCGATTTGAGTTCACGAATAAAGGCTATGACCTTACGCTCGAAGCACTCGCCCGCCTAAACTATCGGATGCGGGAAGCTAACATGGACACCACCGTGGTCATGTTTATGGTGACCAAGCAGCCCTACACCTCTATCAATCCGGATGTTCTGCACTCACGGGCGCTGCTCGATGAGATTCAGGAGACTTGCGAAAGCATCGAAAAGCAGGTGGGTGAGCGTTTATTCCACGCAGCGGCTTCCAATACGCAAAGCAATTCGCTGCCTGATCTGAATAACTTCGTTGACGACTACTGGCGGTTACGGCTACGACGTACTGTTCAAAGCTGGAAGACAAAGCACCTTCCCCCTTTCGTAACCCACAACCTGGTCAATGAAGATGATATGACGCGGTTTATCCGCCAGGCCAATCTGGTCAATAATGAATATGACCGGGTCAAGATCGTCTATCACCCTGATTTCATTGCCTCGACAAATCCACTATTTGGCCTGGATTACAGCCAATTCGTACGCGGTTGCCATCTGGGCGTTTTTCCAAGCTACTACGAACCTTGGGGGTATACCCCTTTAGAATGCGTTGTCCGGGGCATTCCGACCGTTACCAGCGATCAGTCAGGATTTGGGGATTTCATCATGCAGATCATGCGGGATTACGAAAACCGGGGCATCTACGTGATTAACCGCCGGACGCAATCGTTCAACGAAGCGGCCGACCAATTGGCCGATGTACTGTACCGGTTTGTACGCATGGCCCAGCGCGACCGCATCAAACAAAGAAACCAGGTGGAAAGCATTGCCGACGTATTTGACTGGAGTAGCCTGCGTTCGTATTACGATACCGCGCACGATTTAGCGCTGAAACGAAAAAAACCATAAGTGAATGAACAATGGCTAATGAGTAATGTATAATGCTTTCACCTCCTGCCATTATGCGTTACTCATCAGCCATTATTCATTTTTACATGTCATGATTCGAATCGGAATTATCAATGTCTCCGACCGGGCCAGCGCGGGTGTTTATGAAGACATTCCGGGCAAAGCGGTTGTGAGTTTGCTTACCGACTGGCTTACCTGCCCGTGGGAACCTGTGTACCGCGTTATTCCCGATGAGCAGGATCAGCTCGAAGCCACACTGATCGAGCTGGCAGATGGGGAAGGGTGTTGCCTGGTGGTAACGACGGGCGGAACAGGCCCGGCGCTGCGTGACGTAACCCCGGAAGCGACCGAAGCCGTCTGTCAGAAGATGATGCCCGGATTTGGGGAGCTTATGCGCCAGGAAAGCCTAAAATATGTCCCGACGGCTATTCTGTCCCGTCAGACAGCCGGCATCCGGAATCAGACGCTTATGCTGAACTTACCCGGCAAGCCCACTGCCATTGGGCAATGTTTATCGGTTGTGTTCCCAGCTATTCCGTACTGTATCGACCTGATCGGTGGGCCGTTCCTGACAACGAACGAAGAAAAAATGAAGGTTTTCAGACCGAAACAGTAAGGTAAATACGTTGCGTTGTTAAAGTGAAATAGGGTTAACTGACGTTTTTCCTTGTGATGAAGACTGTATCGTAAGAATTCGTTGTCGGGCTGTCGAAAAACACTCAATCAAGCAACTGCTCAGAAGTCAGAAAAGACACCTAATTCCTGTTCGCTGATGTATTATGGGCTTAAGTCCGCGATACACTAGGTCGGAAAACTTATTTTCCCCATCGTTACGCTCGGAACCCCCTGCCGTTCTCCAAAAAATGTAGCTCCGCCGGCCAGGCTTTCATTGGCCAGTACCGCAAACAGAACGGCTTCCTTCGCATCGCCACTAATACCCAGTTCGTCAGTGCGGCCAAAAGTAGCGTTTGGTAGCTGCCGCTGTATAGCACTGGTCAGAACCGGATTGTGCATGCCTCCCCCACTCATATAAACTCGGTATAGCATGCCTGGTTGCATGACCCGACGGATCGCATCCGCAATGGTATCGGCGCTGAACTGCACAAGCGTTGCCATCAGATCGGCAGCAGACAGTTGCTGAGTCTGGCTGCGAACCTGCGCTTCGTTGACGTAGGCAGCGTTGAAAACCTCAGGGCCGGTCGTTTTTGGGAAAGACGCGTCGAAAAACGGATTCGTTTTCAATGCCTGAAGTAAGGCAGGATTTACTCGGCCTTGAGCGGCTAGTTGCCCATTTTCATCATAAGATTTATTGAGTAACATGCGGGCGTAAGCATCCAGCAGAGTATTACCTGGTCCTGTATCAGTGGTGAATACCTCGCCGGCATTTCCATCGGCTGGTAGGTAAGTAAAGTTCGCAATACCGCCCATATTGAGCAGAAGGCGGTTCTCTCCCGGTTGAGAGAATATAAAATAATCGCCGTACACGGCCAATGGTGCTCCTTCACCACCATGAGCGATGTGTTTCTGCCGGAAATCACTCACCGTAAGAATCCCCGTTACGGCCGCCAGGTGATCCCCATCGCCAATTTGTAGGGTTGCATTCGGAAACTTATCGTGCCGGTGTTGCTTTTTAGGGGCATGATATACCGTTTGGCCATGGCTGGCAATGGTGTCGATTTCGGTAGGCTGGATATTCCATTCGCGCAGGCAATCGAGCACCATCTGGCCGTGTAACTGGCCGATATATGGATTCAATAAACAAAGCCGCTCGAAATCGATTTCTTTTTTAGCGAACACCGTACGGATCTCGGCTTTCAGGTCGTCGGTATACGGAACCGTAGCGAACCGTTCGAGCGTAACCCGCGTAGCAGGTCCGCTGTTTGCCATTCGGCAGAGTGCTACATCGAGGCCATCGAGAGAAGTACCCGACATCAGTCCGATAATCCGGCGCTCGGGTTTGCCGGCAATGTCGTATAAATGCTGAATTTGCGAATTCATAACTCAGTAGCTGGTAATTTTGGGTGGTTCAGAAAGGCCCAGCGCCTACTGAAACGATCACTACGCAAATAAAGCATGGATTTCTGGGGCGACGAGCAATTCTCATTTTTTGAAAGCATTCTGTTCTCGGCGTTGGGCCACACCGTCGACGTTATCGAAACTCAGTTCGTGTCCGGGGGGGACATCAATACCGCAGCGCGGGTATTTTCGTCGGAGGGCGTTTTTTTTGTCAAATGGAATCAGTTTGAACAGCACGAGCATTCAGCTATGTTCGAAGCAGAAGCCCGTGGGCTGGATTTGCTCCGCCAAACCGACGCTCTACAGATTCCGCAAGTGATTGGCTATGGACAGCAGGGTGGCAAATCTTATCTGATTCTGGAATTCATCGAATCGGGCAAACCTAATAAAGCGTATTGGGAAGCGCTCGGCCAGTCGCTGGCGGTGATACACTCCCATACGCAACCTAAATTTGGGCTGAATTTCGACAACTTCATCGGGTCGTTACCTCAGCAGAACACCCTCACGACCAATGGCTATGATTTTTTCTTCGATCATCGTCTGTTACCTCTAGCTGGCTTAGCGCTCTATAAGGGTTTGCTGGAAAAACCAACCTACGATGCGCTTTTACGCCTGCGGGCTCAGTTGTCCGACCTCATTCCAAACGAACGGCCTGCGTTACTCCACGGTGATCTTTGGTCGGGAAATGTGTTGGTCAACGAAGATCAACAACCTGCGCTGATCGACCCCGCTGTTTATTACGGGTTTCGCGAAGCCGAGCTTGCCTTTACCAAACTCTTCGCGGGTTTCGACGATCATTTTTACGCTGCCTACGACGAAGCTTACCCACTTCAGCCCGGCTTCGACGAACGGGTTTCTCTTTATAATCTCTATCCATTACTGGTCCATGTGAATCTGTTTGGCTCAGGCTACGTTAGTGCAGTGGAACGGATAGTAAAACCGTTCTGAAAGTCGATCGATACCAGTCGGTAGAACCGATGTTCAGGACTGATTATCGACCCCACTGACTACCGATATCCTATGGAAATTACTTCTTTCGAGCAGTTTGAGCTGAATCGGCAACTACTCAACGCGGTCGCCGATCTTGGCTATGCCGAACCGACCCCTATCCAGCAGCAAACAATTACACTCAGCCTGGGCAACCACGATATTCTGGGTATTGCGCAAACAGGAACCGGCAAAACAGCGGCTTATCTGCTCCCACTGCTCATGAAAATCAAATATGCGCAGGGAACAAATCCAAGAGCCCTGATCCTGGCCCCAACGCGCGAACTGGTAATTCAGATCAACGAAGCCGTCAGTGAACTGGGGAAGTATACCGGCCTGCGGCATTTGGCGCTATATGGCGGCCTCGGACCGAAGACCCAGATCGAAACACTTCGCAAGGGCGTCGATCTGCTGGTAGCGACGCCTGGGCGCTTTATGGACCTGTACCGCTTGGGTGAAATCGTGACGAAAGATATTCGCACCATGGTTCTCGACGAAGCCGATAAGATGATGGATATGGGTTTTATGCCCCAGATCCGCTCGATTCTGGAAGTCATACCCAGCAAACGTCAGAATCTATTGTTTTCGGCGACTTTCGGTGGACGGGTCGAGAAGCTGTCGGCTGAGTTTCTGGAAGCCCCGATTAAGATTGAGGTTACGCCACAGGCCTCAACCGCCGATATGGTGAGCCAGGTTATTTACGAAGTGCCTAATTTCAGGACGAAAATCAATCTGCTGGATTATCTGATCGGCCAGGACCGTTTCCAGCGGGTCATCATCTTTGCCCGCTCCAAAAGTACGGCCGAGAACATCTACAAATTTCTGGCGCGTAAAGTAATCGAGTCCGACCAGATTCGGGTGATTCATGCCAACAAGGGTCAGAACACGCGGATTAATGCCATGGATGCGTTCAGGGAAGGCAATATTCGGGTATTGGTTGCCACAGACGTCGCTTCTCGGGGAATCGACGTAGCGCAGGTAAGCCACGTCATCAACTTCGATCTGCCTCTGATCTACGAAGATTATGTCCACCGGATTGGTCGTACCGGTCGGGCCAATCGCACGGGAGAAGCCATCACCTTTCTGACCATTGCGGAAGAATATCACGTACAGAAGATTGAAAAAATCATCCGTATGACCATTCCCCGGCAACCGCTTCCCCCGCAGGTTGAGGTCACGGAAACTCCTTTTGATGAACAGCAGGCCATGCTACGCGAAATAGACGAGCAGCGTCGAAAGGAAGACCCTACCTTTTTAGGGGCTTTTCATGATAAGAAAGTAAAGCATTTATCCGGTGCCAAAACCCGGACCGGGTCAAAAAACAAAACGACAGCGCAGCCTCCCAAAGCCCGGGCCAAAGCTTTCCATTCAAAATCGGGGGAGTCAGTAAAAAGCAGGTCGGGTGGCTCGAATCCGCGTAAGGGCCGACGTTAATTTACTGACAATGTACTAAGCAGACGCGCACTTTCGTTTTATCGAGACACGCACCGTGGTGTACTGAATTTATATGATCGTTCGGATGTATCTGATACAATGGACTTTAGTTGCGTTACCGTTTTTTGCGGCAGCCCAGTCTAAACAGTTCGTTACCTCGGCGCGTTCAGGCGACTCTGTCCGCCAGTCTCGGACAACAGACACGCCCACCGAAACGATTGCCCGACCAACGGAAGCAGGCTCGACCGACAAAGCCGTTCTAACGCGCGAGGCCCTGAATGTACTTCCACTTTTTGGGGAGCGTCCGAAAACGGCAGATCAGATCGGCGATGAAATCCATTTTTTAAACGATTGCGACCGAAATTTCGCCAACCGGACGGAAGCTAGTAACTTCTTTGCCGATCGGGGTTGGGATTACATAACCAGTCGGCAATTAGACACGGCGGCTTACCGCTTTAACCTGGCCTGGTTGCTGAACGACCACAACCCCGATGCCTACTGGGGATTAGGCGTAGTCTGTTACCAGAAAAATCAATTGCCCGATGCCATTCGACTCTTAAAACGAGGGCTTGCCCTGGCCGACAGTAATGTTGCTCTGATGACCGATCTGGCTACGCTCGAAATTAAGCATTATCAGGATAAAGCCAGTACCGACGTATTGGCCGATGCCGAAAATCATCTACAGCGAGCTATAGCCCTTAGTGCTGCCAATGCGGTGTACATCCAGAAACTTTCGGTCGTGTATTTTTTGAGAGCGGATTATGCCAAGGCATGGGAGTATTTTCACCAGGCCTATCATCTCGACTCGTCTTCGCTCGATTTAGGGTATCTGGATGAGTTGCTGGCCAAACTGCCCGACCCCAAGGGAGTATTTAAGAGCCGATAGCTGGCTACGGTCGATTTTGCCGGTTAATTCTCGGTTTCGTCTTCCTGAATAACTTTTTCCTTTGCCCGTTCGTAGGTGACTTTGCCTTTTTCGTCCCATTCGGTGATGGTGTAAGGCTCAAATTCCGTATCCCATCGATCACTGGCATACTGCGTCAGTTTCCGACGCATCCGCCGACCGCTCGGGTTGATGGGATAGTATTCCGTCCAGCGACCGATTTTTACCCCATTATCGTATTTTCCTTCTTCAGCCAGTAACCCATTGGGATGAAAAGCCGTGTAAGTCCCTTTAATTTTTCCGTACTCCATCGGAATGATTTCTTTGATCCGATGATGGGTCGAATCGTAATAAGTTATCTGCGATTCCGCCGGTACACCCCGGTGCCAGTATGTTTTATCCGTGAGCATGAACTTGGCATCGTATTTTTCCCAGCGTCCGTCTTTCATGCCTGCGTAGTAATAGCCCTCTTCTATCAGAGCATCGTTCTGGTAACGTCTGTAAGGCCCGTGCAGCAATAGCCCACTCCCTTCGTCTTTGACGATAGAGTTGGTTACGCGATTCGATTTCTGAAAATAGCGGTAAACATCCCGAACATAGGGCAATGGCTTGACGGCATCGTTGTCGCGCAGCACGTTGAATTCTTCTATAATGGTTCGGTCGCCACTACCAAACTTGGTGTAGGCCTTGACCATAGACAATCCTTCGTACTCGGTCTTAGCCAGTTTACGCTTACTCTTGCGGTCGGCCTTTAATTTTTTGAGTTGTTTTACCTTCAACCCCAGATCGGGCATGATACCGGCCAGATAAGCATCTTTCTGTTCTTTCAACGAGGTCATACTCGGCAGCCCAAGAGTGGTGAGCGAGGCCGGTCCCGATGAAAAAGGAGATGCCGGAGCACCCGTAGGAACGAGCACTGGTTTTGTGGCTGTGGTAAGCGAAGCTGGGCCAGTTCCGACGCCGGACGTCTGTGCCCATACCACCGACGAACCCACGCCGATGAGAACCAAAAACGAAATCAGTGCTTTCAATTTGACGGGAAACATGATGTAAGCAAACGATTGGAACCTGAAGTTTGTTACTTTTGCAACGCTTAGTAAACTCATATTATTTTATCAACCTGTCCGCCTAACTGTCTGGTGGTTTGTTAATTATAAATTCTCGTGGAAAAACAGGCCCGCATTTATGTTGCCGGACACCGGGGTATGGTGGGTTCGGCTCTTGTTCGCAAGCTCCAAGCCGAAGGCTACACTAACATCATTACACGCACTTCATCCGAACTGGACTTACGCAATCAGGCGGCTGTAGCCGACTTTTTTGCTCAGGAACGCCCCGATTATGTCTTTCTGGCAGCCGCTAAAGTAGGGGGTATTTTAGCCAATAATATCTACCGGGCTGAATTTTTGTATGATAACGTTATGATTGAATCGAATATCATTCATAGTGCCTATCAAACAGAAGTTAAGAAGTTACTGTTCCTGGGTTCGTCCTGTATTTATCCGAAACTGGCTCCGCAGCCGCTCAAGGAAGAATACTTGCTCAGTGGCTTTCTCGAATCGACCAATGAACCGTATGCTATCGCTAAAATAACCGGGATCAAGTTGTGTGAGGCCTACCGGAGTCAGTATGGATGTGATTTTATTTCGGCCATGCCTACCAATCTGTATGGCCCCAACGATAATTATGACCTACAGGGCTCACACGTGTTGCCCGCGCTGATCCGCAAGTTCCACGAAGCGAAAATCAACGATCAGCCTTTCGTAGAGGTTTGGGGAACAGGTTCGCCCCGGCGCGAGTTTCTGCACGCCGACGACCTAGCCGATGCCTGCTTCTTCCTGATGGAGCACTATAATGACGAGTTGTTCGTCAACATCGGTACCGGCGAAGACGTTACTATTCGGGAATTAGCCGAAATGGTGAAAGAAACCGTTGGTTATGAAGGTGAACTACGCTGGAACACCGAGAAACCCGATGGCACACCTCGTAAGCTAATGGACGTGTCGCGGCTTCATGCTATGGGCTGGAAACACACCATGGAACTTAAAGAGGGCATTGAACAGACGTATCAGGACTTCCTGGCCAATGAAGTGTTATACGTCGAATAATAGGTAGCTGTTCGTACGTAGTTGACTTCAGAGATCAACTACGTACGAACAATTATTTTCTAAAGGGCTTTGGCCGGATTGCCGAAGACAGTTGCATTGGCGGCCACATTCTCAACAACCACTGAGCCGGCACCGATGCGGGCGTTCTTACCGATTGTAATACCCGCCACCAGGGTTGCTCCAGTGCCAATAAAGGCTCCTTCTTCTACGGTAACTCCAGTACTTATAATACTCCCGCTCCCAACCTGAACATAATCACCAAGTTTGGCCTGGGTCTCAATAACGGCTCCAGCCTGAACAATACAGTGCTGCCCGATTTCGGCAAGTGGATTCACTATCACCGAGGCCGCAATAAGATTACCGTGGCCCAGACTGGCCATTGTGGATACCGTAGCAGTTTCATGAATGGCGTTGACAGGCTGCACCTTACGCCGTTCGTTAAGCATCTTAACCAGCCGCTTCCGCACGCGAGTGTCGCCGATAGCGATGAAGGCTTCGCATTTGTGGCCAATCAGTTTTAGAAAACCATCGTCGTCCGTTTCACCCAGTACCGACACTTCACCGAACTGGTTTCCGTGCAGGGCTTTATCATCGTCCAGGAGGCCATACACCACCACATTGTTTCGCTGAAACAGGTCTAAAGCCGTTAAGCCCAGGCTACCCGCTCCGAAAATAAGCACCGGATTCTCCATTTTCTGTGGTTTGTTAAGTCAATATGAACAAAGGCTCTTGCAGAGCTATATTCTTGTCAATTTGGTAACATTTCAATAAATCCTACTTCATGGTTGACGTATAGCTTCGTCCATGCAAGTCAGCACTCAATTCCGCACAATTGTGCTTTCCGACATTCACCTCGGCACAGCGGGCTCTAAAGCAAAGGAGGCTACGGAATTCCTACGGAATTATTCCTGTCAGAAGCTGATTCTCAATGGCGACATTGTGGATGGCTGGCAATTGAAGCAGTACGGCACCTGGAAGCGGAAACATACTGCTTTTTTTAAAACGGTTTTAAAGCAAATCGTTCATTATAATACAAAAGTTGTTTACCTGCGCGGGAATCATGATGATTTTCTAGATCAGATCATGCCCCTCAAAGTGGGCCGGAATTTCTCGATCCGCAAAGATTACACGCTAACGTCAGGAGTTAGGAAATTTTATGTTACACACGGCGACGTGTTCGATTCGATCACGTCTCACATGAAATGGCTCGCTTATCTGGGCGACCTTGGGTATACTCTTCTACTCTGGATCAATAAGTTTTACAACAACTACCGAAGCTGGCGCGGGCTGCCTTATTACTCGCTTTCTCAACGGATTAAATCCAGAATCAAACACGCTGTCAGTTACATCTCAGATTACGAACAGAAGCTAACCGAGTTGGCCCGTGCCCGAAACTGCGATGGGATTATTTGTGGGCATATCCACCAGCCTGCCATCCGCGAGTTCGACGGGATTATATACATGAATTCGGGCGATTGGGTCGAATCATTGAGCGCTCTTGTCGAAGATCATGACGGTAACTGGAGTCTGCTGTATTATACGGCCGACCTGGCTAAAGGTGATGAACTCCCTGAAACGTACGCCAAAGACGTCAAGTCGAGCCGCTTTGAGGACAGCGGTGTACCCACTCCATTAACCTAATCCCGCTTAGTTATGCGCATTTTATTTCTAGTACAAGGTGAAGGCCGGGGGCACTTGACCCAGGCATTGTCGCTATCTCAACTACTTCAGACTGCTGGCCACGAAGTTATTGGGGCTGTAGTCGGTGTTACGGCACAACGGGACGTTCCGGCCTTTTTTTGGGAAGCCTTTCCAGCGCCCATTACGCCTATTTTTAGCCCTGGTCTGGTGTACAATGCAGGTACCAATGCGCTTGAACCGTTTAAGACTACTCTGCAGGCAATTCGGGCGATTCGTCCGTTCTGGCAAAGTCTGAAGCAGGTCCATCGACTGATCGAAACAGAGCGACCGGATGTAGTCGTTAATTTTTACGAAATGCTCGGCGGTTTAACCTACGCCTTGCTAAGTCCGTCGGTCCCTATGGTATGCATTGCTCACCAGTACATGGCTTTCCACCCCAACTTTCAGTGTCCGAAAGGCCAATGGTTTTACCGACAGGCTTTCAGGCTAAATACCCTTTTGACCTGTTTTGGAGCGCACGAATTGCTGGCCTTGTCGTTCGATAAACAGGCCGACGAACCTCGTCAGCGGTTGCGGATTGTACCACCGCTTCTACGCCAGGAAGTTACCCAATTAGCAGCGACAGACGATGAATTTCTGTTGGCTTATGTAACCCAGCCTGGTTTACAGGTTGAGATTCTGAAGGCGCACCGCCAACATCCGAATGTTCGCATCGATGGTTTTCATGCCGGAACAAAACTTGCCGACGAAGCCATCGACGACACCCTGACTTATCACGCTATCGATGGAAAGCGTTTCCTGGAGTTTATGGCACGCTGTAAAGCCATCGTTACGACGGCTGGCTTCGAGTCGGTCTGCGAAGCCGCTTATCTTGGCAAACCGGCTCTAATGATTCCACAACCTAACCATTTCGAGCAGGCTTGTAATGCAATCGATGGGCAACGCGCTGGCGTCGGGGTAGCCGCTGATGGATTTGACCTCGAAAAATTACTGGCTTATATGCCGAATTATGATTTCGAGCTTAGTAAGCGCTTTCGGGCGTGGCACGCACAGGGATATTTTTTATTTCTGGCGGCTCTCAATCGAGCCGTTACACCGAAGCGCAAATCGTCTGGTGGCTTTTTCAAGACCCGCGTTCGGCAATTACTTCGCTCATAGCCGGTACAAAAACTGAAGTGGGTCTGGGTACAAAAAGGAATAATTAGTAGCACGAATCAGTTTTTCCGGACTGATTATTTTGAAGGGAACGGGCTTCGTCGGCTGCGCAAAGTTCGGTAGCTCATACCCGAACTCTGCGCAGCTTTTTCGGTACACCGCTTCGCGGGTTGGGTGTTCTGGCGCAACGGCATTGAAGGTGCCGCTGATCCTTTGCTCAACGACAGTCGTTAACAAGCCTACTGCATCATCCCGATGAATGTAGTTTACCGGTACTGCCCCGCTGTCGACCGTCCGGCCGGACACGTATTTGCCCGGTATCCGGTTGTAGCCTACCAGCCCACCAAACCGTACAATCGTGACAACCTGTTCGGGAGCGAGACCATGAATTAGCTGCTCTGCCTCAATAAAGGCCGGTGCCGCCGACTGCGCCGGCTCTGTGACGTCGGTCTCGACCACCACTCGATTCGATTCTGGATAAACAGACGTCGAACTGATGTAAATGACATGCTGCACGGGCGATGATCGAATGGCGTTGGTCAGATGCCGGATTTGTTGTGGGTGAAACGAATCACCTAATTTTCCGGCTTTGGGGGGTATATCAATGATAACCGTATCAGCCTGGAGGAGTGCCGCCAAATCACCGACAGGCTCAGGCGACAAGGACACCAAATAAGCGTCTATATGGGCTTGTTTCAGAAGAGGTAATTTTTCTGGCGTCGTGGTACTCCCTTTTGTGAGTAATCCGGCCGTCAGAAGCCGCTCGGCCAGCGGCCACCCCACCCATCCACAACCGATAATAGAGACTGTTTTATTCAACATAGATTAGATGCCAATCCCAAATGTAAGCGTCCGTACGTCGGGGCCTTTACCATCCTGAAAGAGCGGGCTCAGATCGTATTTCACGAAAAAGCCAATCGTTCGAAAACCCAGGTGCGCTACCAACCCATAGCGATAGTCGTTCAGGTAGAAATCCGAATGCCGCCGATCTTTACTGCCATCGGCCTCTTTTACTTTTCGGTAACTATCCAGTCGATAGTTGATGTATCCACCCAGACCAATGTGACAGATTTTTCTGCCATCGGTATTGTAGAAGGTTACCCGCGGCACTACCGGTACTCCGATTGAGCAGACCGTCAGCTTACTTTTTTGCAAATCCCGGCCTGCGTCTGGGAAGCCAACGCCGGTTGGTTCTTTCTGAGCTATGTTGTTACCCTCGAACATAAAGTTGTTCCAAGCCACTTCAACGCCATAATATAGCTTCAGCGACGCGTATTTACCCCGGATGATGGTTGGCATAGCTCCCAGTGCCAGGGCAATGTAGCGCGATCCCAGGGGCTTAAGGTCGTAACTATCTTCTGGGTAAGCCGGCAATGTACTCTGCTGAATAAAATTATTCAGCCCGACACTTATGCCATAGTCGATATTCCATCGCTCGCGGTCCGATCGTCTCCGTCTCGACCGTTCATAGTCCCGGCTGTTATTACTCTGCAAGGTATTCGTTTGTGTCGTATCACCATTACTATTGATAATGATTGATACACCGTCTTTCTTTTTGGTGACGACCAGTACGGTATCTTTCAAAAAACGATCTCCGTTTTGGGAAATGGCCGCCTGACCACCCGGTACGGAATCGAGTTTCATACCCATTTCCCGCACAATTTTATTTAGATCGTAGTTCGATAAGGCCTGAATTCCCGCTTTATCGGGCGCGTAGATCACCAGCCGGGTTCGATTGGCAAACCGGATAACTAATGAATCTACCGGATTCAATGATTTTGCCTGAGTGGTTACGGTTGTCATAAGGACAAGCGCCGTAGCGATCATGCGTAGTATACCCTTCATTGTTTAGACGATTTATCTTTTTCTAAACTGTGTTTCAGACCATTATAGGCTCGCCCAAGTAAGCCCTGATCGTCGTTGGCCGCATTGTCCCGGCGTGCGAATATGTCTCCCTGCTTAAACCGCTTGACCTGTTGCCACAGGCCTGCTTTTACTTCTTTTTCGGGCTTATCGTTGGCCACTGCCAGCGTTTTCTCTTCTACAGCTTCTTTTGCTACCTGCCGGGCAGCTACCAGCGTGGCCGGCTCCTCGATCGTTACGACCAGTACACGTTCAGCAGGTGGGTTGGACTTGGTAGTGGGCATATTGTCAGCTACCTGCAGTGTAGCCACGGTAGCCGGCTTCGCTTCGGCTGCGAGGGGTGTAGACTGCCCAATCTCTGCTTCAGTTGGTTTTGTTTGCGCCAGAACCGATGTATTTGCGGCATGATCTGGCTGATGATGTGCATGCTTATGAAAATCGGCTGATTGTTCACTTGCACGAGTCGGTTGCACGATTTTCTCGGAGGCTTTGTTGGCCTGAGCTAGTTGTTCGCTTTGAATTACATCGGCGGGCACGAGAGCCGGCACTTCAGAGTATGCTTTTTCAGTTACCTGATCCGCTTTTTTTTCTTTAGGCCCGTTCATCGGCTTATAGTTAGTCCGATTAGTAGCCAGCTTTGCCCCTTCCGACACTGGATTTTGCGTCGATGGCCAGTATAGCCAGCCGAACAGGCAAACCAGTAGCAGGCAGGCAGCGGCTGCCATATAGCGTTGCAGCGCAGGGTTGCGCCAGAACACAATACGTGCTTCGGGCTTTTGCTGGCCCATACGCGCCTGCAACCGCTCAAACCCATCAGCACTTGGCGATAACGACATGTTGCTCAGCTTTCTGGCAAACAGATCGTCAATTGGCTGCTTTTCCGTGTTTTTTTCCATAATCTTCGTTCATCCCATAGCTTGGTTCCTGCTCCAGTTTTTTCAGGTTTGCCTGCAGCAATAGCCGCGCCCGACTTAGTTGCGATTTAGATGTACCCTCCGAAATACCGAGCATTTGGGCAATTTCGGCGTGGGCATATCCTTCAATGGCATATAGGTTAAATACGGTACGATATCCGTCTGGCAGTTGATTCACCAATCGTAATAAATCGTTTTCGTTGAGTGCTGTATCAGCCCATTCGTAATCTGGCTCAATGGGTACATCTTCAATAGGAATCTCCTGACGCCATTGTTTGGACTTTCGAAGAAACATCAACGATTCGGTAACCATGATGCGTCTTACCCAACCTTCGAAGCTGCCATCTTCCCGAAACTGCTCGATTTTTTCAAATACACGCATGAATCCATCGATCATTACTTCTTCGGCATCATCCCGATTGGCGCAGTAGCGAGTGCAAACGGCCAGCATTTTACCCGCAAACCGTTCATAAGCAACCTTATGAGCGCGGCTTTCACCCCGCTTCAAAGCAGCGATCAACTGCGCTTCGGTTGTAAAAAACGGTATAAGTCGAATCATTGGTGTTCAGGTTCACTGGCAAGATGCAAAACAACGGGGGGTAGGTTGCACCCGTGTAAAAAATTTCTCAAAAAAAAAGGGCTTCTCAGAGCCCTTTCACATACTTGATTCCAGCTACGTAATATAACCAGATGACGCGTGATATTCGAAAATTGACAGGAGCTATCAGGATCATGACCGGTGAGACAACGGCTGCGTAAACCCAGCCTTCCGGATCATTGGCTAAATAAAAAAGTAAAAACCCCAATATGAGTGCAACTCCGCCTGAAATAGCGTAGCTAACATACATAGCACCAATAAAATAACCCGGTTCGACTTCATAGCGCAAGCCACAATGTGGGCATAGCTCATACATATCGTCAAAACCGCGGGGGGAGTAGAACGGTTGTTTAAAAATTTTACCTTTTCTACACCTAGGACATAGCCCGTTTAACGCGGCTTGTAATTTCGAGACGTCGTCCATGCTCGCGTTTGCTTTGTCTGTACCAGAAATAACCAATCGATGCGACTAGGAGGTAAGGAGCCATCAATAAATAAAGTATACCTATATTCAGGTCCGAAGCCACTACACTACGCCCATTGCTTACTGTACTCTCTACAGTTCCCCGACACATAGCACACTGTGCCATTAGTTCCGGAGTAACGGCGAGTAGAATAATCAGAATTAACCACACGTTCCAACGTTTCATACCTCAGGTCTGATCAATGCAAGTAATAAGGTTTAATCATCAGATACACAATTACACCCGTTATACTAACGTATAACCAAATTGGGAACGCATATTTTACCGTCTGTTTGTGCTTGGCTATTTGTCCGCTCGATGCGTAGTAAACCGCTCGTAAAACAAACCAAACCACAACGATCGACAGGACGATATGCGTTATCAGCAGAAAGTAGTAAACTGGCCGTACCCATCCCTCTCCTCCGAACGGTGTAGACTCGTTGGTCAGGTGATAGAGCACATAACTTACCAGAAATAACGAGCCGAGTGTAAACGCAGTCAACATTGTGCGCTTATGGGCCTCTATTTTTTTTCGTTTTATAAAATAGAATCCCATCAGCAACAATACAGATGTTAGCGAATTGATGATTCCATTGATGTGCGGCAGATAAGTTGTCCAGTTGCCCAGATCCACTTTCTGGCGGATACCTAATAAGACTGCTACGGCAACGGGAATAGCTATAGCCAGGATATTAATCAGCCGATTGGCTTTCCGTTCCTGAACGCCCTCTAATACGTCCATATCTATTTTTTGTTATAAATATCTCTTAATACTCTGATTTCCAGAACTAACCGATCGACGTCTTCTTTGTCCGTGCCGTCGTAGAAGCCTCTTACAATTCCCTGCTTATCCACTAATACCAACTTTTCGCTGTGGATAAAAGTTTCGTCTGGCTTGCCTGCCTGCACACCTGCGTCTACTGTTGGCAGGTAATACCCATGCATAGCCAAATTGTATATATCCACTTTGCTGCCAGTCAGGAAATACCACTTGCCAGGAATAGCCTCGTACTTTTTAGCATATGCTTTCAGCTGAGCCGGTCGATCATGTTCCGGATCGACCGTATACGAGAGCAAGACAAGGTTCGGGTCGTTACGGAAGATGTCCTGCACCCGTGTCAGTTGCGAAGAAATTCTGGGGCAAATGGTTCCACAGCGGGTAAAGAAGAAATCAGCCACGTAAATTTTGTCTTTTACAATCAACTGATTTGTCGTTCTACCATCTTGGTCGATCAGGCTGAACGGAGGAATATGATTATAAATTGTATCCGTCAGTTCGCGCCCATCAGGCTGCACTACTTTCCCCATCAACGGTTCGCCCGTTGTCGAATCAATTTTGGGTAAATAGCGGGGAAGCGTGTAATGATTCTGCGTACCAAACCTGAGGAATAGATACAGTAAAGCCGGGACCAGCAGCGTAGCGAGCAGGATCCCGGCTTTTCTAGTGGCCGTCATACGTTAACGTAATTCAAAAATCGAACCGCCTTCCATTAGCAGTGCAACTAACAACCAGATGATAAATACGATAGGAACAACAATGGCCCAGATCAGGCTTTTTACTTCGTGCTTGAGGTGCATGAATTCACCGACAATATAAAAAGCCTTTACCAACGTCATGATGATAAAAAATGACGTCCGAAGCCCACCAGCCTTCATCAGATAAGCCAGCGTAAATTCAACGACGGTAATACCTAATAAAATCCAGAACGTGCGCCAGATGACGCCAGTATTAGCGGGTGGTATCTCGCCAACCTCGTGAGTTCCGTGTGTGTGATCAGACATGATAAAAGGTGGTTATACCAGATAAAAGAATGTGAAGACGAATACCCAGACCAGATCGACAAAGTGCCAGTAAAGCCCCACTTTCTCGACCATTTCGTAGTGACCACGGCGTTTATATAGACCTGTAGCTGCCCGGTAAAAGATAAGTATGTTCAGCACAACACCACTGAATACGTGGGTACCGTGGAAACCTGTGATGAAGAAGAACAGATCGGCAAAAGCTGGAGGACCGTACTGATTCTCGACCAGATTGGCCCCAAATATGGTTCGTTGTATGGTTTGTCCATTGACAATTTCACTGATCGTCGTTCCGGTTTCGGTACCGTGGATAAAGTGCGACCATTCCCACGCCTGGCTTCCTAAGAAAGCTAGTCCGCCCAGGATCGTCCATAGCATATATTTCTCCACATCGGCCTGATCCATCCGGTGACCTGCCTCAACCGCAAGTACCATAGTGACGCTACTGAAAATCAGGATGAACGTCATGATACCGACAAAAATAAGTGGTAAGTCTATGCCGTGCAGAAAGGGAACCGAATTATAGACATGTTCGGGCGACGGCCAATATAGGTTCGAGAACTTGAAGACTTCGCCGTAAACTTTAGGGTCCCAGGCTGGGTAGCTATATCGAATCAGTCCATACGTCACCAGCAGAGCTGAAAACGTAAAGGTGTCGGAAATCAGGAAGAACCACATCATCAGCTTGCCGTAGCTCACCTTCATTGGTTCAACACCACCCATCCATGTCTTCTTGTCGAATACTTGGTCAGAGTCGGTCGTCAGGGTATCGTGTGTTACAGTAGCCGCCATGCGTCTAAACGATTATCAATGAAAATAGACTAAAAAGAAAAACAAATACAACCACAAAATGTCTAAAAAATGCCAGTACGTTGCGGCAATTTCAATCTGATTCAGGTTTTTTGCATGAACCTTAAACCGATAAGCAGCTACCAACGCAAACACTAATACGATCAGACCGGATATCAAGTGGAAACCATGCAGGCCGGTGAAAATATACATAAATGAGCCCGCCGGATTCCCAACGAAGAATACATTCTCATTGACCAGGTCGACCCAGCCCTGAAACTGCATGTACAGAAAAATCGCTCCCAGTACAAAAGTAATAGTTATCGCAATTTTCAGACTGCTGAAATCGTCTTTTTTTGCGGCCAGATAAGCCCAGTGCATTGTCAGGCTACTAACTACCAACACTACCGAGCTATACGTGAAAATAGATGGAATATCGTATTCCAGCCAGTTTCCCTCCGCTCTCCGAACCAGATAGGCGCTGGTCATAGCGGCAAAGAGCATAATGATGCTGACAATGAAGAGCCACAAAATAAACTTCCGTGGATTCATTGAGAGCGTTTCCTGTGGCTCTTCTACGATTGAAATGTCATTTACCAATTCGTTCATGTTTTGTTGTTATACTTTATCCAGTAGATAAACAATCTGCACAACAGGCAAATACAGCAATGAACCAAACATCATTTGTAGAGCCGCTTTGTCGGTGCAGGTTCTCATTAGATGAAACGTCTGCGCCAGAAACAAGATTCCGCCGACCATGGCTATTAAAGCCGAATTTATACCGGTCATTCCGAGCAGGTATGGTAGCCAACCTACCGGCACCAGAAAGAGCGTATAGATCATAATCCGGAAAGCTGTCTCGGTTGTTTTTCCGTTACCAGGCATCATTTGTATACCCGCTTTTTTATACTCATCAAATGCCAGCCAGCCGATGGCCCAGAAATGGGGGAACTGCCAGAAAAACTGAATGGCGAACAGAATTCCGGGCGCCCAGCCGAAATGATTGGTTGCAGCAACCCAGCCGATCATTGGTGGGAAAGCGCCTGGCAGTGCTCCGACAAAAACGGCGATCTGGCCTTTTCTTTTTAGAGGAGTATAAACAAATCCGTATAAAAGTAAGGACAGTACAGCCAGTGCCATTGCCCGAACATTGAAAAACTCGACATACAGTACGCAGCCCGCGCTAAACAGAATAAAAGCGAAGACTGCAGCCTCCTGAACACTTAAGCGGCCTGTTGGTAATGGCCGAATCGCTGTTCGTTTCATTACCTTGTCAGAATCTTTCTCAATAATTTGGTTGATGATGTTTGCCGCTCCTGTTATAGCAATTGAAGCAATCGCTAGTACCGCAATTTTCCACCAGGTTATTTGGTCAGCGGCCAAACAATAACCGAACACCCCGGAAAAGACTACCGCCAGTGTCAATTTCAGCTTAAGTAGTTCAATATAAGCCCTAACTTTTCCGTTGAGAGTCGATATAACAATTGTTTTCTCCATAATTATACTTCTACTAGCTGCGGCCTCTGACTATACGATTTAGATCGTAGAAGGCCTGGGTTAACCAACAGCCACGCAATAAACTGCAGACCCATCATCAATACGGCCAGTTCTAAGTGAATGGGTTGAGCCACAGCCGGAACACCTAAGTAAGCCATTACTACGCCGGTACCTATTTCTAGTAGCACTAACACTAACAACGCCCTGGCCAATCCTGAAAGCCAGCTTACCTTACTAATCTTGCGAAGCTGGTAGATAACTGCGATATGAAAAGCTAATACAACGATCGAGAAAGAGCGGTGAACATAAAAACTCCAGTTCAAATGACCGATCCACTCTGTACGTCCTTCATAACCAAATTGTTTGACGACAGTATCGAGCGCATCCCGCACTTGTGTTCCAAGTATTAATTGAACAACCGTCAACGCCATAACGGTTAACAATAGCCCTCTAATTAACCCCAATTTAGGAGACTTAGACTCCAGGTTCAATCTTGGTGCATTCGAACGTACGAGCACAAATAGTAAAGCAAAGACGACAGCAATTGCCAGTAACAAATGCAGAGTTATCATATACTGGGCTAACTCCGTCGTAACTACTTTCGACCCTAACCAGCCATTTGTCCCGATCAATAAAAAAGCGAGTAAACTGCCCCAGAAAATAGCTCTATCTCTCCGAAGGTAATATAAAGAAGTGAGTAAGGTTCCGAAAACAAAAAAGCCGGATAAAACACCGAGTAAACGATTAATATACTCAATCCAGGTTTTTACGGGATTGAACTCGATTTCCCCTTTTAATTTGGCCCCGTAGATTTGCTGGTAATTTGGTGGTAGCTGTGAACGCTCAATTGGTGGTATCCAGCGACCAAAGCATTTTGGCCAGTCAGGACAACCCATTCCGGAGCCGGTGCCTCTGACAATACCTCCTGCCAGTACAAGCAGGTAGATAATAATTACTGTCAGAAACGCCAGGCTTCGGAATCGTTGTTCTCGTTTATCAGTGAGGCTGATTGAACTGGTCATTCAGATTTTGTGCCTCGATTTCTTTTTCCATGCCAATCAGTTCATTTTCATGAGGCAGATTGGATTCAGGCGTTTGCGAATAAGGCACGTTTTGAGGAATAAAATCATCCTTAGCACCAGGCTTGCTGTAATCATACGGCCAGCGATACACAGCAGGAATTTCACCCGGCCAGTTACCATGACCCGGGCTGATGGGAGCTGTCCATTCCAGTGTATTCGATTTCCACGGATTCTGAGGAGATCTCCGCCCACGAATCATGCTGTTAAAGAAGTTGTAGATGAATATCCACTGCGCTGAGAATGTGAAAATAGCCGCCAGACTAATAAAGGCATTCATGTCAGCGAAGATATTCTTCGTAAAGTCATAGCTGGTAAATGCATAATAACGACGCGGGAAGCCAGCGATGCCAATGTAGTGCATTGGGAAGAATACCAAATAAATACCGATGAATGTTAACCAGAAATGCACGTATCCAAGTTTCTCGTTCATCAGACGACCAAACATCTTGGGAAACCAGTGGTAAACACCCGCTAACAATCCAAACGCAGAAGCAGCACCCATTACCAAGTGGAAGTGAGCTACCACAAAGTATGTGTCGTGCAATTGGATATCCAGTGCTGAGTTACCCAGGATAATACCCGTTAGCCCACCTGATATGAAGAACGATACCAGGCCAATCGAGAACAGCATAGCTGGCGTAAACCGAATATTACCGCGCCATAATGTTGTAATGTAGTTGAACGCTTTTACAGCCGAGGGAACAGCAATGATCAGCGTCAGGAACATAAATATCGAGCCCAGGAATGGGTTCATACCCGTTACGAACATATGGTGTGCCCAAACGATGAAGGCCAGAAAGGCAATACCCATCATTGAGGCAATCATGGCCCGATAACCGAAAATTGGCTTACGCGAATTAGTCGCTATGATTTCCGATGTCATGCCCAAAGCAGGCAACAGCACGATATACACTTCCGGGTGACCCAGGAACCAGAACAAGTGCTGGAACAGAATTGGGCTACCTCCTACGTTCGGCAGGGCTTCTCCTTTGATGTAAATCTCAGACAGGTAGAAGCTTGTGCCAAAACTACGGTCAAAAATCAGCAGCAGCGCAGCCGACAGAAGTACAGGGAACGAGATGAGACCCAGAACAGCAGTCAGGAAAAAGGCCCAGATAGTCAGCGGTAATTTGCTGAATGACATACCGCGTGTTCGGAGGTTGATTACCGTTGTGATATAGTTGATACCACCTAACAACTGCGATACAATGAACAAGGCCATGCTCATCAGCCACAGAGTCATTCCTAATTCTGAACCTTTATGAGCTTGAGGTAACGCACTCAGTGGCGGATAAATGACCCATCCACCCGCAGCCGGACCCGTTTCGATGAACAGCGAACCTAGCATAATCATACTGGCTATGAAGAAGAACCAGTACGAAAGCATATTTAAGAAGCCCGAGGCCATATCACGCGCTCCAACCTGCAATGGGATCAGGAAGTTCGAAAAGGTACCACTCAACCCAGCTGTTAGCACGAAAAATACCATAATGGTTCCGTGCATGGTTACCAGCGCCAGGTAAAAATCCTGATCTAGTTTACCCGCTTCATTGATCCAGCCTCCCAGAATAGGACGCAGGAACTCTAGTTTCATATTAGGAAAGCCTAATTGAAGCCGAAACATGACGGATAAGCTAATACCGATTATCGACCAGATAATACCCGAAATCAGGTATTGTTTGGCAATAGTTTTATGATCTTCAGAGAAAATGTATTTGCGCCAAAAACTTTGCGGCTCATGGTGATCATGCTCAGTTGCATGTGCCACGGTTGCCGAGTTCGCTGATACAGTCGCCATAGTATTTGGTTTCTTGTAAGTTTAGAAATTAACGAAGCGTAGTGCTTGCTACCGATACGCCACCACCTTGCTGAGTTGAAGCCGTTGTGCTATCAGACTGTGCAGCGGGGGCTTCAGCGGGCAGGTACTTAGCTGCTTTAGCTTTTAAATTGGCTGGAATACGGGAGGCTAATTCTGGCGTAGCTGTTAACAAAGGTTTCTGCTCTTTACACCAGGCCTGCCAGGAAGCTTCATCTTCTACGATCAATCGAATCCGCATCGAGAAGTGTCCCTGCCCACAAACTTCGGTGCAGGCAATCTCGTAACCAAAGTTCGGATTACCGGTAATATTGCGCATTTCATCCGTCGTCTTATCAGCCATAAACTGAAAGCGCGTCGGCATACCCGGAACAGCGTCCATTTTTACCCGCAGGTGCGGAATAAATACACTGTGTAAAACATCACGGGCGCGAATCTTCAACAGAATCGGTTTATTGACGGGAATGTGCAATTCCGATGTAGACGTGAAATCGTCAAAAGAAGCTTCATCGGTATAATCGATTCCTGTTTCGTTGTTATTGTCGATTAGCTTGTAGTTGTAAGAGCCCAGTTTGTTATTATCGACGCCGGGATAGCGGGCAATCCAGTTAAACTGTTTACCGACAATTTCAAATACTTGTGCATTTTCGGGCGCTTCAGCCATGATATCGCGCCAAGCCCGCCAACCAGTGAATACCAGCAATGCCATGATGACTGCCGGAATAACTGTCCAGATCAATTCGAGCTTATGGTTCTCCGGATAATAAGCGGCTCTACGACCTTCTTTATGCTGATACAAATAAGCGAAAATAAACAGAAGGGCGTTCGTTACGATAAACGCTGCTGTAATGATGCCCATAGACAGCCAGAACAAAAAGTCGGTATGACGACCGTGGGGCGAAGCCGCTTCTGGCAGAAAATACTGTTTAGCGTATAAGTAAGACCAAACGAAGCCAATAACACCCAGCACAAAGAATACGATGAACAACGCGCCATTGATGCGGTTGCTCATACCAATATGGCCCTCTTCGACAGGACCAGCTGCGTTCTTCACAACGGCAGCCATTCTGGAAACGACAGCAATTGCCAATCCCAGAAAAAGCACCGACAACAAAGCGACTATATAAACCATTTTTTTAGGCGGGTTATTAATTAAATATCGTGGTGCAGAGTTTCCTCCAGCATGGGGTGATTCTTAGGAACCAGATTAGCTTTTGTCAACTGCGAATACAAAGACCACACAAAACCAGACGCAAAAATCAGAATCATACCGAATTCCAACGGTCCGAAACCACCGTGCTCACCTACCGTGCCAGGCATGATATTCGTGTAAAAGTCGAAATAGTGACCGATAATAATACCCCAGGCCGCAACCTTTAAAATAATGTATGTCCGCTTAGCATCCCGTGTCATCAGAACGAGAAATGGAAATACAAAGTTTAAGAAGATGTTTATAAAAAACGGCGCTTTATAAATACCACCGTACCCGCTGAAACGCTCTCTATAATAAATCGCTTCTTCTGGTAAGTTGGCATAATAGATCAGCATAAACTGAGCAAACCATACGTAGGTCCAGAAAATGCTGAACGCGAACATAAACTTGCCTAAATCCTGCAAGTGGCTTTCATTAACCCATTGCATGTAGCCGCGTTCTTTCAACGTCACTACAGTCAGGGTAATAATAGCTAATCCTGTTACGTGCCAGCTAGCTAGTGTGTACCAGCCGAACATGGTACTAAACCAGTGGGTGTCGATCGACATAACAAAATCCCACGCAGAGGTAGATGAGGTTATCCCGAACACCAGGAGGAAAGCGGTACCAAATTTGATGCTTTTCTCGTAATAGGCCGTTCCACCGTATAAATCTTCCTGCAGGGAGAAGGTACGCAGTCTATTCCAGAGAAAGTACCACAGTCCAAAATAGGCAATGATACGGCCGAGGTAGAATGGCGTATTCAAAAATCCTTTTTTTCCGTTTATGATTGGATCGAACTCAGGGCTGGCTTTATCGTATAATCCTGGGTGAGTCCAGTGAAACAAATCATGACCAGCAATGAAAAATGTGGCCAGAACCGCAATAGCCATAAACGGTAAGTAGGCTGGCATAGCTTCAGGAACCCGTTTGAACGCTACTGACCAACCAGCTTGTGCCAGGTAATTGTACGACATGAAGAACATGCCAACAACCGACGCTCCTGTAAAGTATACAGCGTTTAGCCAGACGTTAGCCCACAAGCGATTCGTCCACTTGTAAGCATGATGCCCACCTTCGTGTGCTTCATGCGCTCCAGCTCCGTGAGCCGATGCCGCTGCATGAGCCACATGTTCGTGTGAACCGGCACCCGATGCCAGGAGATAAGCGCCGATTGCAACCAGCACAACCCCGGCTCCGAGGCCGATCATTAACCGACGCTTGGATTCCGCAGTAAATTCAAATTCTTCGTCTAAGGACGGTATTGCGTGAGCCGATGCCATTCTTATTTATTTGTCAATTAATAAACTATACGTTACACCAGTTTTGTAGGCCATGTGCCTGATTACTGCTGCCCAACGCTACTATTATCCTTGTTGCAGTTTATGCACATACTGTACGATCTTCCAGCGATCCTCCGGGGTTATTTGCGACCCATGTGGCCACATACGCCCTTTTCCGTGAGTAATTACATGAAAGATGTGCCCGTCGTTCATTGTCTTATAAGCGTCGGTCGAATAGTTGGGAACGCCCTTGTACTCCTTACCGACCGGGCCATCCCCTTTTCCAGTTGCTCCATGGCAATGGCTGCAATAGCGCGTGTATAAAACCTGTCCTTCAGCCTGAGTCTTTTCAGAATCAGGGATTGGATTCGTCAATACCCGTTCGGCTATTCCAATGCTATCTGCCGGAATATTATAGATCATCAGATCAGTCGTAGCGTTAGCCCCTTCACCGAAAGTCGTGTGATAATTCGGCCGGGATACGGTACCACGAGCCGGCAAACGCATGTTTAAGCCCTGCGGATTAACGGTATTCGCCCTCACTTGTCGGTAAGGTTCGTAGCCTACTGGCCGGTACATTTGAGGGGCATATTCCACTCCAGTATTGTCGTGACCTCTTTTACAGGATGTTCCTGCAAACAGCAGGCCGATGACGGCTAGGGCAGCTATGCTCGTATGCTTCGTAATCATTCTCATTCTGAATGTTAGAACTGCTTAACATTTACTTCAGCAGCGCCTGATTGCTTCAGAATCTGCTCAATATCACTCTCACCAATGTTATTCTTGCTTAGGTCGATAGCCATTGCAAATTTATTATCGGTTGTTCTGAGATCGTACATCAGCGGCTTCACCGTTGGTCCCAGCCCATTCGAAACTAAAAAGGTCCCGACCATACCCAGAGCGCAAAACAGAACGGTCAGCTCAAAAAAGATAGGCACATAGATAATGGGAGAATAAGAATCTTTCCCCCCTACAATCATGGGCCAGTCGAAGCCTTCCGTATAAAATGTGAACGCTAAGGCTGTAAGGGTACCCGATAAGCCGAATAAGAAAGCGGCAATACCCAGGCGTGAACGTGGATGTCCCAGCGCAATATCCAGTCCGTGAATCGGGAACGGCGAATAAACTTCGTGAATCCGAACACCGGAGTTTCTGACTTCTCTGACCGCTTTCAGTACGACGTCATCATCGTCGAAGATGCCGACTAAAAACTTACTATTACCCTGTACGTCTGACATACTTATTGATTGTCGTTTTAGTCCCTATCATCCAGCAGACCTGAATCAAGAACTTTTTTATTACTTTATTCTACGTCTTTATTGAACGTCGGGTTAGCAACACGCTCTCCTTTAGCGACACCTGATACGGAAATCGGTAGCTTCTCCGACGAAGATTTGATGATCGTTTTTACCTCGGCCATGTTCACAACAGGCAGGAACTTCGAGAACAACAGGAATAGCGTAAAGAACAGCCCGAACGAGAAAATGTAATCGCTAATGTCGAACAAGGTTGGGTGAAACATGGCCCAGCTCGATGGCAGGTAGTCACGGTGCAGTGACGTAACAATGATAACGAATCGTTCGAACCACATCCCGATGTTTACGATAACCGACAACACAAAAGTCCACACGATACTCCGCCGAATAGCACGTGACCAGAAGAGCTGCGGGGTAATTACGTTACAGGTCATCATGGCCCAGTATGCCCACCAGTAGGGTCCGGTTGCCCGGTTGATGAAAGCATAGCTCTCAAACTCAACACCCGAATACCAGGCAATAAAGAACTCTGTCAGGTAAGCAACCCCTACAATCGATCCGGTCAGGGTGATGACCTTATTCATCGACTCGATATGTTCTACCGTAATGTAATCTTCCAGTTTGAATACCACCCGAATAATGAGCACCAGGTTCTGTACCATCGCAAAGCCGGAGAAGATAGCTCCTGCCACGAAGTAAGGCGGGAAAATTGTGGTATGCCAGCCTGGAATCACAGATGTAGCAAAGTCCATACTCACAATCGTGTGTACAGAAAGTACCAACGGGGTAGAAAGACCAGCCAGGATCAGCGACATGTATTCGTAACGTGCCCAGGTTTTTGCGGAACCGTTCCAGCCTAATGAGAAAGCGCCATAGATATACCGTGAAACTTTACTCCGTGCGCGGTCACGGATCGTAGCCAAATCAGGAATCAGACCCATGTACCAGAATACCAGTGACACTGTAAAATATGTACTGATTGCGAATACGTCCCAAACGAGCGGAGATTTGAAGTTTACCCACAGCGAACCGTATGTATTAGGAAGGGGTAAGCACCAGTAAGCAACCCACGGACGTCCGGCGTGCATCATAATGAAACTGGCAGCACAGATAACGGCGAAGATGGTCATAGCCTCAGCCGCCCGGTTTACAGCCGTCCGCCACTTCTGCCGGAACAACAGCAGGATGGCAGAAATCAGCGTACCAGCGTGTCCGATACCGACCCACCATACGAAGTTAGTGATGTCCCAGGCCCAGCCGACGGTTTTGTTAAGTCCCCAAACGCCCAGACCTTCCCACCACGTCCAGAACAGACAGGCAGTACCGTAAATGAGCACAACCACCGCAATGGTAAAGGCAATGGTCCACTCGCGGGTAGGGTTGCCCTCAACCTGCTTGCTGATATCCTCCGTCACGTCGGCGTAGGTTTTGCCACCGGTGACAAGGGGAGTTCTTACGGCTGATGTAACATGCGACATATATCTTACTGATTTATGATGTAAAATTTACTATAAGTGAGTTATGAACCACAGACCTGACAGTCTAACTATTGTCCTGTTGCTCATCGCTCACAGTTTATTTAAGCGTGTGCCTCCTGAGTGGCTTTTTGCTTAGGTTCTTCGTCTTTATTGCGAATTTTAGTCAGATACGATACCGCTGGTCTTGTATTGATTTCTTCAATTACGCGGAAAGCGCGGCCTTCCATTTCTACAGCCAGTATTTTAGAAACCGTACTTTCCGGATTGTTCATATCCCCAAATACAATGGCCGTAGTCGGGCAAGACTGGGCACAAGCCGTTTGTACTTCATCCGGCGCTAATCGGCGACGCTCTTTCTTGGCGGTCAGTTTACTTTCCTGAATACGCTGTACGCAGAAAGAGCATTTCTCGATGACACCCCGCGACCGAACCGTCACGTCTGGATTGATTACCATCTTACCAAGGTCATTGTTAAAATGGTAATCAAAATTATCATTGTCGAAGTATTTGAACCAGTTGAACCGGCGTACTTTATACGGGCAGTTGTTTGCGCAATAACGAGTACCGATACAACGGTTGTAAGTCATCTGGTTCAAACCCTCGGTGCTGTGAGTCGTGGCTAGTACCGGACAAACCGTTTCGCAGGGGGCATTACTGCAATGCTGACATAGCATGGGCTGGAACGTAACTTCTGGATTTGCAGAAGCGATTTCCAATGCAGAGTAATCTTCTGGTTCGGCATCACTGCTGTAATAGCGGTCTATTCGCATCCAGTGCATTTCGCGTCGTCTGAGTACTTCCTTCCGACCTACAACCTGGATATTGTTTTCTGCATTACAGGCGACTATGCACGTTCCACATCCAATGCAGGAATTCAGGTCAATTACCATTCCCCATGAATGGTTCGGTTTACCGTAGCCGTTCCATAGGGTAATATCAACCGGATTCGTTGGTCCTTTCGAGGTTTGCACTTCGGGTTCGTACCGACCAGCCTTAGGGTTTTTCTGGTAGCTCGCCAGGATTGATTCCTGCAGAACTGCCTTCCGCCCCATTACCGTATCATGCGTTTGCGTCTGCGCAATTTCATGACTACCGCTGGCTTTATCTATTTTAGCCGCAAAGGCAGCATAGGTTGCATAACCATTCGAGATAGTAACGAACGGATAAGCATTTTTACCGACTCCATTAGCTGATTTACCAGCTTTTTCACGGCCGTAACCGATAGCTATCGATACTGTATCGTCTGCCTGGCCGGGCTGAACCATCACCGGTAATTCTACCGACTTACCATTTACAGATACCGTTACCAAATCATTCTGAGCGACCCCCAGGCTTTTCGCCGTTTTCTGCGAAATAGCTGCATAATTGTCCCAGCAAGCTTTCGACACGGGGTCGGGCAGCTCCTGTAGCCATGGATTGTTCGCCATAGCTCCGGTACCAACGCTTACTTTTTCATAAAGTGCCAGCTCAATACCCGTCGTTGGCTTATAGCGTTGCGCAATACCGGCTGCCGCCTGAGCAACATTTCCGGCAAATACAGCTCCACCGGTTGTCGTTGGTGTTGCATTCGGCTCGAATACGCCATCGTTGAGGCACTTGACCCAGAACGCATCAAATGAACTAAACCCAGTAACCTGCGGATAATGGGTGGTACGCCAGTAATTTTTCAGGTAAGTCTGGTAATCATTTGATCGGCCACCGATCCAGGTCAGCAGACTCGATTGAAACTGACGAGTTTTATAAATCAGCGTAATAGCGGGCTGTACCAGGCTAAAGTAACCTTGCTTAGGCTCTGCATCGTTCCAGCTTTCGAGATAATGTGGAGCGGGTGTAATGTACTTGGCCAATGAAGCGGTTTCATCGGCCCGATCGGCAAAGGATACAGATAAAGCAATTTTAGGTAATGCTTCGGCGAGTTCGGCTCCTCGTGGATGATCATACACCGGGTTCGAACTGAAGAAGAATACCGCACCAACTTGCCCTGCTTTTGCTTCATTGATGAACGCATTCATCTGCTGGTCGTTACCCTGACGGTAATTAACCGGCGTATTGATGTCGATCGTTGACGTATAGCTACCCAGCAGGTTATTTAGGGCATTGACAACAATCTGAACATTGGGATCATTCGATCCGGATACGACCAAAGCCCGTCCACGGGAATTGGCCAGATCGGTAGCCGCTTTATCCAGATGATCGACCGTAACCGATGGTGCGCTGATTGGGGTACCACCCAGTTTAGCCGCCACTTTATTATAAAGAGCCGCCACTACCAGTCCTTCCTGAGAAGGCTTTATGGCTGTGCGGTAATCTGCATTGGCGCCCGTCATAGACAGCCCGGTTTCGAACTGATAATGCCGTGACATGGATTTCTTGCCACCACCGATTGCGCCAATCTTGCGGGTTTTTGCGTAAGCTCCCATGTATTCGATCGGGGCAATCCACGTTCCCAAAAAGTCGGCACCGACGCTAACGATCGTTTGTGCTTTACTGAAATCGTACGATGGAATGACGGCTTTACCAAACGATGCCTGATTGGCCTGAACAAGACCAAACACCGAGTTGGCGTCATACATGATATGACGTGTGGTAGGATATTTAGCCGTAAAGTCAGCAATAACTGCTTTCGTTGCCGGACTCAGAATAGTCGATGTAACGATGCGGATAGCGCCGTTTCGGGCCGCCACGGAATTAAGCTGACTAATGATCTCACGGTCAGCAACAGACCAATCGATGGCCGAACCACCCCGCTGAGGCCCTTTCAGTTTATCGATATCATATAACGACAAAACCGAGGCTTGCGTACGGGCGGTGGTAGCGCCTTTCGATACACTCGATGTTGGGTTGCCTTCTATTTTGATGGGTCTACCTTCCCGGGTTTCTACCAATATAGCTGTATAATCACCGTTTTCACTGTATGTAGACGCGTAATAATCAGATATAGAAGGAAATGTAAATTCCGGCTTATTGATGTAAGGAATGGCTTTATGAACCGGCGTTTCGCAGGCGGCCAGCGATACAGCAGCCATACCGAAGCCCATTACTTTAAGAAAGTCACGGCGTTGGGTGTTTGAACCGCCAAGCAGACCATCCAGGTCATCTGAAGATTCACTCAGATCAGGGTTAGCAAATTCACTATTGGCGTTTTTAACGAATGTAGCATCATTGCGTAACTCTTCAACCCCTTTCCAATACCGTTTAGATGTATTTTCCATGCGTGTTGTATGCAGCAGTGGTTATGAAATGTAAAATGTAGTATGAACAATGTCTGTCGTACTCATCGTACATTATTCATTAGCCATTATACATTAAGTATTAATAGTGACATTTAGAACATTCCAGACCGCCGATATTAGCTACCTTAAGCGGTTCTTTACTTTCCTTCCGGTGAAGAGCGACGAGTTTGTCGTAATAGGCGTTATCCTTCGTATTAACTTCCGTCCGACGGTGACAGTCGATACACCAACCCATCGTGAGTGAAGAGCGGGCTTCTACGACTTCCATTTTTTCAATTTCACCGTGGCAAGTCTGGCAAGCTACGTTACCCACGTTTACGTGCTGTGCGTGGTTGAAGTAAGCCAGGTCGGGAAGGTTATGCACCCGAATCCATTCGATGGGGCGATTTTCTTCGATTGCGGTATAGATCTTCTGAATTTCCGGCGATTCTTTTTTGATGACGCCATGGCAGTTCATACAGATGTTAGCAGCCGGAATGGTTGCATTCTTTCCTTTTTGAGCACCGACGTGGCAGTAATTACAGTCGATTTTGTACTGACCGGCGTGCAGCTTGTGTGAGTAAGCGATCGGCTGTTTCGGCGCATAGCCCTGCTGAATACCGATGCTGTAAGCGCCATCGACGGTTTCTTTAAAAGCGACCAATAGAAAAAGCCAAATAACGATCGAACGCAGAGTCGAGTTATTGAATGCACTCGATAAGCCGGTCTTTAGTCGTTGGCCAAATGTCGATGGAATCTGTGTCCCTTCGAGAGTCGTAACGGGCGATACCGCTTTCGACAGGATCGTTACGATGGCTAATAGAACGCCTAATACCAGTAGCATTACAATAAGCAAAGCGACCAGTACAAAGGTAAACAGTTCTGAAGGGCCACCTGTCGAAGGGCCGGCACCGCCTGCCCCACCTGCATTCTTGGAATCCTTCTCACCCGCTACAGATGCTGCCGCCTGCGGTTTGCCAGCCTGGTCGATGTAAGCCAGAATGCCATCGATGTCAGCGTCGGATAAGCTCGGAAAGCTCGACATCTGTACCTTACCATTGGCATTGAAAACCTGGTTGGCATAAGCGTCACCGGAAGCAATGACAGCCGACGAGTTTCTGATCCACTTGTGTAACCAGTCTTTACTAGGAGCCCGGCTCTCGATTCCCTGCAATCCAGGGCCAACTACTTTCTCACTCGTTACAGAGTGACACTGAGCACAGTTGTTAGTAAACAGGGTTTTTCCTTTTTCTGCATCACCACCGCCACCCGCAGCGGCCGCAGCAGGCGCACCACCGGCTGCTGCGTCCTGTGCCTGTACCTGACCGTTGGCAAACAACAGCATCAGGGATAAAGCTACAGCTCCGCAGAGCTTGTATAAATGACTCATTTTATGAACTATATTAACTGAGTGAATCAACATAATCACCACTGCTTTTTTATTAGCGTCCAAAAGTACGACACGATTACTGTATAGGCAAAAATTGGTGTTTAGTTATTTGAAGCACCTTTTTTATTTATATTGTTTCTAAGTAAGCCACTTCCAGATTCGTTGTCATTAGCACATAACCGCTTGTATGTTATGTTGTTTATTATAAAAAATGCCACTTTATCAAGATCCGAAACGGAGCATTGATAAAGTGGCAAAGGCTGTATAATGACATTTTAATGAGAGGTTCCGAGCGGATTCGAACCGCTGTACGAGGTTTTGCAGACCTCTGCCTAGCCACTCGGCCACGGAACCCTATATTCCCCGAAGTTTCGCCTGGTTTCGCTTCGGGAGTGCAAATATACGACTTTATCCGTCAGTCTAGAATATGGGCTTAAAAAAAAGCTCCGGAACCACCAAGGTCCGGAGCTTTTACAATTCAAAACGATAACTAATTAGTTGCGGCCTTCGAGTTGCTCTTTCAGAGCAGCTAATGCATCGAGGTCACCTAAAGTAGCCCCCCGCTCAGCCTGAGCTGGTGCAGAGGCTTTCGCCGGAGCCGATTTAGCGGCCTTTTGTTCTTTAACAGGTTCGTTTTTCTCCTGCCATGTTTTCGTATGCGAAAGCATGATCCGCTTTTCATCCTTCGAAAACTCGGTTACCCGGAAGTCCAGCGTTTCACCTACTTCGGCGAACGTGCCGTCTTCTTTCGCCAGATTTTTCAGCGAGGAGAAACCTTCGATACCGTACGGCAGCTCGAGCGTGGCCATCTTATCATTTTTGCTGATAATGGTGCAACGGTGAACCGTACCGACGGCGAAGACCGTCTCAAACGTATCCCATGGGTTCTCTTCAAGTTGTTTGTGGCCTAATGCCAGACGACGGTTATCGACGTCCAGTTCCAGAACAACAACTTCCAGCTCTTCACCAACCTTGATGAAATCCGATGGGTGTTTGATTTTTTTCGTCCACGACAAATCCGATACGTGTACCAGCCCGTCGATGCCTTCTTCCAGTTCGAGGAACAAACCGAAATTAGTTAGGTTACGGACTACGCCTTTGTGCTTGGTACCAACCGCATACTTGGCGCGCAGTTCCGGACGAGTCCAGGGGTCTTCGGTCAGTTGTTTGATACCTAACGACATTTTCCGATCGTTACGATCCAGTGTCAGCACTACCGCTTCTACTTCGTCGCCCACTTTCAGGAACTCCTGTGGATTACGCAGATGCTGCGACCACGACATCTCCGATACGTGGATCAGCCCTTCGACACCCGGCATGATTTCGAGGAATGCGCCGTAGTCAGCTACGTTCACAATCTTACCTTTCACTTTCGAGCCCACTTCGATATCGGTAGGCAGCGCATCCCATGGGTGAGCCTGAAGTTGCTTCATGCCCAGCGAAATCCGCTTCTTGTCTTCGTCGAAGTCGAGTACCACCACGTTGACCTTCTGGTCGAGGTGCAGTACTTCCGACGGATGGCTGATGCGACCCCACGAAATATCCGTGATGTGCAACAGACCGTCTACGCCACCCAGATCGATGAACACCCCGAAATTGGTCATGTTCTTGATCACACCTTCCAGCACCTGACCTTTTTCCAGGTTGTTCAGGATTTGTGCCCGTTGTGCTTCAAGGTCTTTCTCGATCAGGACTTTATGCGAAACAACGACGTTATCGTTGGCATAATTGATCTTGACGACTTTGACCTCCATTTTCTTGCCTACGAAAATATCGAAGTCGCGAATCGGCTTCACGTCGATCTGCGAACCTGGCAAGAACGCTTCAATGCTGAAAATATCGACGATCAGACCACCTTTCGTCCGGCGTTTTACGAAGCCATCGATCACGAGATCTTCGTCCAGCGCCTTCTGAATTTTCTGCCAGGCGGTGATCACTTTCGCCTTTTTGCGCGACAGCACCAGCTGGCCGTTGGGGTCTTCCTGATTTTCTACGTAAACTTCTATTTCATCCCCCATCTTCAGTTCCGGCATATCCCGGAATTCAGAAGCAGGTACCAAGCCGTCCGACTTGAAGCCGATGTTGAGTAATACTTCCCGGTCTGTTATCCCAACGACGGTTCCCATTACTACTTCTTTCTCCTTAACTTCCGACAAGGTATTGTCGTACAGTTCCAACATCCGGTTGCGCTCGACATCCGAATACCCACTTCCAAATCCTTTGTTGTCTGCCCGGTCCCAATCAAATGCCGGCAGTTCGCGTTGCTGCGTTTTGCTCATAAAAAAATGTTTCCTGACCCGCTCAGTACATTAGTCCGTAGGTCAATGAGGACTAACTTTTAGTTACAAAATTATTTTCTTCCGAAAAAGGACTGCAAAGATAGCAATTGCTATCTTAAAAAAGTTTCTATTACGGCAAAACTGTTTGAAATAGAGCGAGAAAGCGTAAAAAAAAGAAAAATCAGCCAGGTAGCCGTTGATCGTAGCGCATAAGCCTATTCGATCAAGTGTCACCTAGCTGATTACTCAGCAGCGGTTTTACCGGAACGCCTTTTCTTTTTTACTCAGGAAGGGCATCCAGCTTTGTTCGATAGAACCCGAAAACTCTCGAAGAAAAACCAGAAAAGTAGGCTTGAATGGCTTCTGACGTAATTGCAGATTCGCTTCTTCCGGAGTAAAATCACCTTTACGGGAATTACAGCGCTTGCAGGCGGTGGCGAGGTTATCCCAACTGGTTTTTCCGCCCCGTGATTTGGGCAAAACGTGATCGAGTGTTAGATCTTCTGTTGTGCCGCAATATTGGCAATGGTGCCCATCTCGCTTAAAAATGTTCTGCCGCGTAAGCATTACACCCTTGTAAGGAAGATTTACGTACCGATGTAGTCGAATGACCGACGGCATCGGGAACTCGGCCGAGACGGTTCGGAGCATAAACTGGTCCGATTCAGCGATGAGTTCAGCCTTGTCTAAATAAACCAGCAGAAATGCTTTGGGAACGGAGCAGATGCTGAGGGCACTGTAATCTTGATTTAAGACTAATACTTTCCTACCCATACACGTTTAAATGCCTCTGTACGGTAGCAAGTTACAGAGTTATCCACATAACGGCAATAGTTGCGGAAAATTTAGTCGTCGGTCAATAACGGGACATTCTTAGCCGCTATCGGCTATGGGCTCTTACTTCCTGTCAGTACCGTTCCCGTTGCAAATCTCGAGCGACATCACGCTCTTTGATGCTATCGCGCTTGTCGTAAAGTTTTTTCCCTTTAGCCAGCGCAATTTCGACTTTGGCAAACCCGCGCTCGTTCGTGAAGAGCCGTACGGGTACGATGGTCAGGCCCTGGTCTTTCAATTTTTCGGTAAGCCGACGAATTTCGCGCTTTGTCACGAGTAGTTTACGGTCGCGGAGTGGCTCATGATTGTAATGCGTTCCTTCGGTGTAAGTTGAAATGCTCATCTGGCGGATAAACAGTTCCTCGTTATGAATCAGGCAATACGCATCCTGTAGATTCACTTTTCCCTGCCGGATCGATTTTATTTCGGTGCCGGTCAGGACAATACCCGCCGTATACGTTTCCAGAAATGAGTATTCAAAAGATGCCCGACGATTACGAACATCAACTTGTTTGACAATAGAAGCGGAAGCCATGTCCTGATATAATTGAGGCTGATGTCAATACAATCTGGTATCGAGCCTCGGTAGTTACGTTAGATTAAGGCAGTTGAGTAAGACAAACAACACCGGAAATGAAAGAGAGGTTTACATTGTCTAAAGAAATATCCGCATGAACGTAACGAATCCGGCCTGGCAAACAGCAGTGTTCACCAGGCCGGATTCAAGCGTTGCCAACTACGCAGGCGGGCGCTTTTATTTTTTCGTTTGTTTCCCCTGGTATTCTTTATTGAGCCCGTCGAGAATCACTTTTGTCCGGTCGGCCGATGGATCAGCAAACAGAATTCCTCCTCCCTTGGTATAGCCAAGCACAAACTCGTATTTGTTCTGCGCGTTGATCTTTTTCAGGTAATCGTAGATCTGATCGTACAGTTCCTTGTTTTTATTCTGCTCCTCAACAGCCAGATTTTGCGCGGCCCGTTCGCGGTAAGCCAGGATATCCTGCTGTTCTTTTTGAAGCGAAGCTTCCGTAGCCCGGCCCTGCTCCTGTGTCATGGTGGCGGCACGTTGCTGGAAGAAAGCCACTTTGTTCTGAAGATTCCGGCCTTTAGATGCCAGGTCGTTTTCCAGTTGAAACCGCTTGCTTTCCAGCACTTTTTGGGTATCCTTAAAATAATCGTACTTGGTCAGCAGCGAGTCTACGTTCACATACACGATGGCTCTTCCTTTCGCTTCGACGGGCGCTTTTATTTCAGAAGCCGCTTCGGGCTGACGATCCTTAAAATGTAGGTAATAGAGAACGGCTACGGCAATGGTCAGGATGACATTTAAAATCAACGAGGCATTCTTCACAGGAAACAGATTGGTTAGTGACAAGTTTATCCTACAAAGGTAGAGGGATTTATCGAATTAAGAAGATACCCTTGGGTCAGTTCGTCGCCTGGTTTTGAAAAGCCTGTCGCACCAAGAAACCGGATAAACCAGCGAGTCCTCCCACCACACCACCCAGTATAGTCGTAATTAGCAGCGGGATTAGATCACTATGGGTCTTGGCGATCAACTCGCTCATTCGCCCGGTCAGGATGCCCGCTGTTTTCAAATGAATCAGTAGCGCATATCCCAGCCAGACCAGAGCGATTCCTGTAAAACCATATAAAAACGCGGTGGCTGCCGCTGGGCTGCGCCATAAACAAACTAAAAAAGCGACAATGGCTAAACTCCACCAGGGCAGTATCAGCTGAACAAGCAGACTAAGAACGGCAATAAGAAGTATTTGAATCATGGTGTAATAATCTTGAATGAACTGTAATCAGATGATCAATTGCTACTTAGCTTTCAACATCATTTTCCGCTTGATTCTGGGATTACTGACTTGTGCCGACGCTAAATAAAGCAGTTCATTCAGTTGCCCTTTCGCCCAGGTTCCGATCATGTCCTGATAGTAAGGGCTTCCCGGATTGCCCGACTGCCCGCCCGGATACACGCCATAAGCTACTGGCTCCGGTCCTAGTGCTACAACCATCCGCCACGAAGGCCCCGTTCGTTCGTTGGTCGCATTGACTACGACTGCGCCACCACCCACATTCAAGTCGAGCACGCTGAAGGCATCAATACCAGGAATCAGGTGACGAATATCAGTGCCCTTGTGTGGCCCCCAGGCCCAGTTGGGCCCAACTGGGCCGTGTTTTTTGGCCAATGTATCGCAGGTAGAGCGGAAACTTTGGTTGATCAGATCAGACAGACGTTCGCGCACAGGCGTTTTGGTATTATCGAACCAGCGGGCACCCGTGTCGCGTTGCATGAGCGTCAGTGTCCGGTCGAACGACGGAAACCGCATAGGAATCGTATCGCCGGCGTCGAACTCGTCGGACCAAATCGCTTTTGTTAATTGCGCGGTCCATTCCGTAAAAATCGTCGGCCCGGCTTCGTCTGCATTGTTGTTACGCCCCCACTGCCGAAGCAGTTGAAGCGCTTTTCGTTGCTCCGCACTCATCCCTTTTTCTGACAACATCGGCAGAATAGTGGGGAGGGTAACCTCAGCTCTGATATTGTAGGTATCGTTCTGAAGCTGGCGCAGACTGTCTATCGTGGCCCGCTGCATGATTGTTAGCCGCTGATTGATGCGTCGGCCGCGCTCATACGGGGCAAACTGCCAGTTTATGTAATACGGATAAGTTGGATCGGTCGAAAACTGATTGGCTGAACTAACGAAACCACGGGGCGGGTTTTTTACCAGCGGATTCTGGGCGGCCGGGATGTAGCCATGCCAGTCATTAGCCGGATTGGTGCCATCCAACAGAAACTTACCCTGATCTTTCCACTTGAGCGGGAAACGACCATTAGGCGAGATTGCGATATCTTTCTTATTATCGGCAAAGACAAAATTCTGGGCTGGAGCTGCATAATACGCCAGCGCTTTTCGGTAATCCTCGAAATTTTTAGCCCGGTTCAACTGATAGAAACACTGCAATTCATCCGATTTTTCATGAGCCACCCAACGTGCTGCGTACCCCGTCGGAATACTGGCCCGGAACGGTTTTGCTCCCGGTTCATATACCAAAGGTCCGTGGTGCGTATAATAGACCGTGTCGACTACGTCGGCTTTACCCTTTACCCGAATGGTTTCAATCCGACGATTGACGGGCTTCCACTGATTATCATGCCAATACTCCCGACGTGAGGCATCCCGGAAGCGGATGGCATAAAAGTCGAGCACATCTGCCCCCACGTTTGTTACACCCCAGGCTACGTTCTTGTTGAAGCCGATAATAACGTTGGGTGAGCCCGGCAGCGATGCGCCATATACATTGACCGTCGGAGAAACCAACTGAATCTGATACCAGATGGACGGCAGACTGAGCGTCAGGTGCGGATCGTTCGCCAGAATAGGATAGCCACTCGCCGATTTCTGCGCTCCTACAGCCCAGTTATTGGAGCCGATTTCGGGATTGGCCCGACCGGGTGGCGTACCGAAGCCGGGAGCCGACAGGGCGATCAGATTCGTCAGCGCGCTGTCTTTGGGTGGCGATGGAACCGGTAGTGGCTTGAAATCCCAGTGGGTACCTACCGGAATGATCGGGTCTTCGCGAGTTGGATAATCCGGGAACAGATCGGCGGTAACCGCAGCGCCGTATTTACGCAGAATATTAGTCATCAGTAGATCATCGGCCCCTCCCGCGAGCGTGTTGCTCATCTGCTTCAGTAATAAAGCGCATTTGAGGGGTGTCCAGGGTTCGGGGGCGTAGCCCAGCAGTTTGTATTCGATTGGATATTTCGTCGGGCTAAGCTGCTTAATCCAGGCATTGACACCAGCCGTGTAGGCATCGAGAATTTCGCGCGTTGTCGGATCGCTTTGCATGCCCTGCAGTGTCTGCTCGGCTCCGTAGCCCATGCCCAGATGCCGGTTGAACCGATCCAGTTCCAGCGCTTTATCCCCAACGATTTCGGAGAGCCGTCCGGCCGCTGCGTGTGTCTGAAACTCCATCTGCCAAAGCCGGTCGCGGGCCGTCAGATAGCCCTGAGCGAAGTAAAGGTCATAGTCGTTTTGGGCAAATACGTGCGGTACCGCCAGGTCATCGAACAGAACGGTCACGGGCGCTTTTGTACCGTTTATGGCGACCTCCTCATTGGTCGGATCGATGGATTCGGCATTCTGCCAGAAACCGACAAACGGACTCATCAGCGGCCCAAATGCAGGAACGGCTCCCCACGGACGGTTCAATGCCCAGATTAAGCCCAGCGTGAGTAATGAAACAAAAATAGCTTTCGTGTAGCGCATAATGGAGAATGAGAAGTTCTGCCAACTTCATGGCTGCAAGTTTATCATTTTGTCTCTATGAAATGATACAGAATCGGGCTGCCTGGAAAATCTTTTTCGATTTCAGGCGGCTACCTTAGCCGCCAGGGTGTTTCTGTAATTTAACCGCGCAGGCAGGAGCCACACGGTCTACGGTGCGAACTACTGCCGATCTGAGAAACAGAAGCCGTATTTTTGAAAAATGAGCCTTCTATCTACCATGTGCTTTATACTCTGGTTCTCTTTTCTAATCAATTTAGGCCATCCGAAACCCGCTTTCGATCTGCAGGGGCATCGGGGTTGTCGGGGGCTTAGGCCCGAAAATACATTATCCGCTTTTCTAAAAGCGCTCGATTTGGGCGTAACAACGTTAGAAATGGATGTGGTTATTAGCCAGGACCATCAGGTCGTGGTTTCGCACGAACCCTATTTTAGTGCGGCCTACAGCGTCGATCCTACGGGAAAACCCGTCACAAAAAAAGATCAGAAAAAACTGCAGCTTTACCAGATGTCCTATACCGATATAAGGCAGTACGATGTCGGGGCCAACGGGAATCCGGCTTATCCGCAACAGCAAAAAGTCAGGACGTATAAGCCGTTGCTGAGCGAAGTAATCGAACAGGCTGAAGCCTACCGGAAGATAAAAAACTTGCCGACCTTCTCGTATAATATTGAAATTAAAAGCGATCCGGACGAATACGCGAAAAGTCAACCTGACCCGGCGACTTTCTGCAATCTGGTTCAGGCGGTCTTAAAAAATCAAATTCAGCTCGGACGAATCAGCACGGACCGTATCATCATTCAAAGCTTCGATTTTAACACCCTCAGGTATTGGAAACAACAAGCCAACCTGGGCCACTACCCCGACATCAGGGTTTCCGCGCTGGTACAAAATTTACGCAGCCCGGAGAAGAACATAGCCCAATTGGGGTTCAGACCCGACATCTATAGTCCTAATTTCCACCTGTTAAGTAAGAGAAGGTTAGACCAGCTGCATACGCGGGGAATTCTGGTTATTCCCTGGACGGTCAATAACCTCCGTGACATGAAACGCCTGAAAGAATGGGGCGTCGACGGGATAATTACGGACTATCCGGATCGGGCAAGCGGTATTTAAAAACTAATTACTACTTTCGTAAGTTTGCAGAACTAACCAATTCGACCTGATTGGGTTATGCGTATCGGTGCCTTATGACCTTGCTTAATACCACGCTTAAATGGCTCCTGCAACGACGGTTGCCGCGTATTGAGGCAATGATGCAACACCCGGGGGCGGTGCAGCAGACGGTCTTTAATCAGCTTATCCGATCGGGCCGACGAACCGAGTGGGGACGCCAGTATGCGTATAAATCCATTCAGCGCGTCAGCGATTTTCAACGTCAGGTTCCTGTTTCCAGCTACGAAGACCTCTTCCCGTACATAGAGCGGGTGCTGAAAGGGGAAAACAAGGTACTCTGGCCTTCGCCGGTACGCTGGTTTGCCAAATCATCGGGTACGACCAACGCCCGTAGTAAGTTTATCCCTGTTACGACCGAGTCGCTGGACGAAAGCCATTTTAAAGGCGGCAAGGACATGATGGCACTATACATTGCCAACAACCCCGACAGCCGGACGTTTGAGGGAAAGGGACTTTCGATTGGCGGAAGCCTGCATCCCAATAGCTACAGTACCAACAGTGCCGCTGGCGATGTGTCGGCGGTGGTCATGAAAAACTTGCCCAGTTGGGCACAGTATATTCGTACGCCGTCGCTCCCGATCGCCCTGATGGATGAGTGGGAAACGAAGCTGGAGCGTATGGCAGAGATTACGGCTCAGGAGAACGTTACGAGCATTCTGGGAACGCCAACCTGGGGGCTTGTGCTGATCGACAAAATTCTGACCCATACCGGTAAGTCGAATATTCTGGAAGTCTGGCCGAACTTTGAGGTACTGATCCATGGCGCGGTCAATTTCCAGCCGTATCGGGAGTTGTTTCAGCAACAGGTTTTTCCATCAAAAACGGTTCGGTACCAGGAGATTTATAATGCTTCCGAAGGTTTCTTTGCCATTCAGGACGACTTGAGCCGGGTGGGCGAAATGCTGCTGATGCTCGATTATGGCATTTTCTACGAATTTGTTCCTATTCAGGAAGCAGACCAGCCGTTTCCTAAAGCCCTGACCATCGACGAAGTCGAACTGGGGAAAAACTACGCGCTGGTCGTTTCAACCAACGGTGGCTTGTGGCGTTATAAGGTCGGCGATACAGTTCGATTTACTTCACTTTATCCACACCGGCTAAAAGTCAGTGGCCGAACCAAGCATTTTATCAATGCCTTTGGGGAGGAAGTCATTGTCGAAAACGCCGAAACGGCCATTACACGGGCCTGCGAAGCCACGGGCGCTGTAATCACCGAGTATACCGCCGGCCCAATCTACATGAGCAATGGCATGAATGGCTGCCACGAATGGATCATCGAGTTTGCGCAGGAGCCCGATAGCCAGCAGCGATTCAATCAGGTACTGGACGAAACCCTGCGGCAAACCAACTCCGACTACGATGCCAAGCGTTATAACGACATGGTGTTGAAACGCCCCCGCATTCACAGCGTTCCGCCCGGCACGTTCTATGCCTGGATGAAACAGCGCGGTAAATTGGGTGGCCAGCATAAAGTACCGCGGCTGGCCAACTCGCGGGAATACCTGGACGACATCCTGGGCCAGGCACTCGAATTTTAACGGCTCAACGAAATTTTTTACCGGTTGGCTTCCGACAGCCAGTGAAACTGCCGCTCGGCCAGTTGAAAGCGCCGGTTTTGCCGCGTCAGGGCAACAGCCACCGAGTCGTTTCGGATCGTTCCCTTCAACAGAATATGGTTGGTATCGGGCATGCTATACGCCATTGTAAACAAAAACGCCGTATCTGAAGCGAGCTTTTTGAAAGAAATGGTTCGGTTCAGCGTATCGAACTTATAGTTGAAATAGCCTCGCCGGTAGCGCTGGCGAAACAGCGTATCGGCCGTTTGAATACTACCCGATGTATTGGCTTCGAACACAACATCCTTCCAGCGTAAGCTATCAGCCACATTTCCCTGAAACTTATCGACCGTAAAAACGCCGGTGGTCAGCTTCGCCGGTGCAGGGCCTTCGCTTCTGGAAACGAACTGGTACAACGGCATTAGCAGAAATAAGCCAATAAACGCAATCTTCAACGCCGTCTGGCCAATGCGCATCCACTTTTTGGGTAGTACGATCGGTTGGGTGGGTTGGGTAATTTTGTTGAAAACAAAAAAGTTGAGCAGCCTCCGTACATCGCTCAGCAACAGAAAGTTGCTGAACAAAAACAGGTGAATAGAAAATAGCTTCACCGGAATGTCGTAGCACAGATTTAGCATCATTACATTCAGAAAGACACTCGCGGCAACAAAGGCCCCCAACGTGCTGGTACGCCGGAAGAGCAATAAAATACCCGCCAGAAACTCGACGGCTCCCGAGAACATTTGATACGGTGCGGAGTAGCCAATAAAATACCACGACAACCGCATGGGCAGCAAATCACCCAGCGGAGTCGCCAGTGCACTGAGTGGCGGAAAAATCATCTGCTGCGTAAACAGCTTGATAATTCCATAGAATATAGCCTGCATAGCGACGAAATACCGGACAACGATCAGCAGCCAATAGTAAGCCAAATTATAATTCTTCCGTTTGTCAACAGCAGACCAGACCAATGACCCTACGGTTGCTACCAGGATCAGAAAACGCACATGAGCATAATCATAGGTCGTGTCCCCACTCCCGTTCGGCGGCATTCGTACCGCGTTCATGTGCAGGATGTGCGTATTGGTCAGTTGAACGAGCGAGGTTTGTGCCAGGTCATAATACTCGCCGATCAAACCCAGTACGGGTAAATCACTAAGCCAGGTCCAGGGGGCTATATACAGCAGCAGGTAGATGCAGCTAAACCGAAACAGGACTTTCTGCCACCAGGTCCACTGGTCGGTCGATTGGGCGGTCGTTACCATAACGTAGTTTATTGGTTAAGAGAGGATCATACTTGGTCTAGTCAAAGATAATTCGGCGCGGCTAATTTGAAAGACTCGATTTTATAGAGTCAAATGGCCAACCCTTATTCTAGCCGCACTTGTGCCAACGTTTCGTAACACCGCGTTAATTTTGTGCCGAACGAAGCGCTAATACCTTCTGTTCTTCTGGTATAGCGTCCGAGTAGTCAACGTGAGAGCCGAAAAATTCCCTCTTGCCCGTCAATAATTCATGAAGTCTTTCGATATCCCCGAGTATTACCGCAGCAGTATCATCACTCCGCTGAAAGAATTCCGCCGGAAGCGGGATAAATTAAAGCGTGATTTTACACCGACCCTGCTCGATTTTGGGCCGGTACGCTTGCTGCTTGCCCGGCACTTCGGGTTCTGCTACGGAGTCGAAAATGCGGTCGAGATTGCTTACAAAGCCATTTCCGAGAACCCGGACAAGCGTATTTTCCTGCTCAGCGAAATGATCCATAACCCGGATGTCAATGCCGATCTGCAGGAACGTGGTGTACGCTTCATTATGGATACTAAAGGGCAACAGCTTATTCCCTGGACCGATCTAAAGCCCGAGGATGTGGTGATTATTCCCGCTTTCGGTACGACGCTCGAAACCCAGAGCCAGCTGGCAAACCTGGGGCTGGATGTAGCCCGGTATGATACGACCTGCCCATTTGTCGAGAAAGTCTGGAACAAAGCGGGGCAAATCGGGCAAAAAAATTACACCGTCGTTGTCCATGGCAAACCCAGCCACGAAGAGACGAGGGCCACCTTCTCGCACAGTAAAGAAGCGGCTCCGACGGTGGTAGTGAAGGATATGGCCCAGGCGCAACGGTTGGCCAAATACATCACCGGTGAGCTACCCCCCGACGAGTTTTATACGGAATTTGCGGGGCAATATTCCACCGGTTTCGACCCCGACCGCGATTTACAGCGAATAGGCGTGGTGAATCAGACGACCATGCTGGCTTCCGATACCCAGGGCATTGCCGATTACCTGAAGCAGGTGATGAGTGAGAAATATGCACTGGCTGATGAATCTACCGAAACATACTTCGCCAATACCCGGGATACCCTCTGTTACGCCACGAACGATAACCAGGATGCTACCTATGCGCTGCTGACGTACCCGGCCGATTTTGCGATTGTAGCGGGCGGGTACAACTCGTCCAATACGTCTCACATCGTTGAACTTTGTGAAGAAAAATTACCGACCTATTTTATCGAATCGGAGCAGAAAATTTTGTCTGAAAACTTAATTCAGCACTTTGACGGCCATCAAAAGAAAGAGATTGTAACGGCAGATTTCATTCCAGCCAATTCGCCGGTAACCCTACTGCTCACCTGTGGCGCGTCCTGCCCCGACGCTGTCGTCGAGGGGATTCTGCTCAAACTCGTCAGCTTTTTCCCCGACGCCCGTCCGGTCGATGCAGTGCTAGCCGAGGTGATGAATTAAGCAGCTCAGGCGAAGATCTGCTCGAAATGTGTAGCCCGATTTTCTTTATTTCACTTTTGCGGTTACTTCCCGGCTTTCGTTCTGGAGCCGATCTACGGCTGTAACGGCATACACATACTTCTTGTTGGGGTTAGCGGTTTTGTCTACAAAGCGAGTCGTTGACTCGCCAATGCATTTCGCAACAATACAGCGCGGATCATTCAGGCGGATGCGTGGCCGCTGCCCTTCGAAGCGGTAAACCAGGTAAACGTTGGCCCCATCTCCATCCTCCGCTTCTGCCGATGGTTGCCAGACTAACTCCGTCCCATTGGGTGTCGTGGCAGCTTTAAGGTCACGCGGGGGCAGGGGCGGAATGCTATCCAGCCACGGCATGGTTGGAGTGAGCGCCAGGTGGCGATAGAAATTGTTCTGAAGCGAATCCCGAATAGCGAGTGGATTGTTCTGCAAATTCCGGGCGCTGAAAAACACGCTGCCCAAAACTAACGGCTGCTGGCGATTATACCGCATTTGATTCGGGAATTCGGTGGGTCGCCACCAGCCCGGATCGCGCTCGGACCCGCGGCCAACCCGGTAAGCCCCGTGACCAATATATAAATGGCAATTGCTGGCACTACAGGTGCGCGTCCACCAATCCACAACAGTCTTATAGGGCACTCGGCTAAACTCAGAACTGAAATAAACCTGCGGGACGATGTAGTCGATTAACCCTTCGCGCACCCATTTTCGGGTGTCGGCGTAAATGTCATAATAAGACTGTCCGCCGTTGGTGGCCGACCCTTCCGGATCGCTCGTTTTATTTTTCCAGATGCCAAATGGACTGATCCCAAATTTGACCCAGGGCTTATTGGCCCGAATCGAATCGCGCAGTTCGACAACCAGTTTATTGACATTGTCCCGGCGCCAGTCGCCTTTCGTCATACCGTTGAAGTTGGCCCGGTAGGTGCTGTCATCGCGCAACGTCTGCCCTGCTTCGGCATACGGATAAAAATAATCATCGAAGTGGATACCATCTACGTCATATTCACGAACGACGTTGGCCACAAGGCCGGCAATATAGGATCGAACTGCCGGCAAGCCCAGGTTGAACAACTTACGCCCACCGTAGCTCAGCATCCAGCCTGGTTTACGGTAGATAATATTGGTCGGCGCGATACTAGCCGATTTACTGAAGGTGGCCCGGTCCAGATTAAACCAGGCATGAAACTCCAGACCACGCTGGTGAGCCTGGTCGATCATGAACTCCAGCGGATCATAAAACGGTTGAGGTGCCAGTCCCTGCTGGCCGGTCAACCACTCGGACCAGGGCTCTGAACTTTTTGCGTAAAACGCATCCGCTGCCGCCCGAACCTGAACGACTACAGCATTCAGTCCTGTATCCTGATACTGATCGAACATAGCTACCATTTCGCGCTGTTGCTCCGCGACCGGTAACCCCTTTTTGCTTGGCCAGTCGAGATTATCGATCGTAGCGATCCAGACAGCCCGAAACTCGCGTTTAGGCGGGGGCGGGGTTAGCTCAATCACTTCATCGTAAGGAAGGGTATCAACAGGCAAGGTAACCGCAGGAGGCATCGGCGGTTTTTGTGGAGTAACTTTTGCAACGGGTGGTTTTGTAGGTACAGGGGTAACCGGTACCGATTGCCTGGGCTTCGGAGGAACTCTACTGGTTGCAGCAGGCTGGTTGTAGCGGCAGCTGTTGCTCCAGACAGCGGCTAACAACAGAAACAGATACGCGAGTGGGCGCATGGCAAACGAATCGGTTAATCAACAAAATTAAGTATAGTTCATCATTCTTCCGTCGGCTCCGGAAGAGTCCGTTGCTGTTTGCTGGCCTTTCTACAGGCATCGCTGCAATAAATGACCTGCTCCCAGTCACGTGCCCATTTCTTACGCCAACTGAATGGCCGCTTGCAAACAGGGCAGTCTTTTATGGGCAGGTCAGACTTTTTACGCATTTTCATTATATCCGATTCATACGTGCAAAACCGCTTATAGTGGCGCCATTTGTGGTTACCATCCCTTAAAAATTACGACCTCTTACACTATTCATTGGTTAGATTGTAAACTTGATGGAATAACCGAACGCTAAAAAGGTGATTTGGCTACTGCCAGAATTTACTTAATATTGTGCCGTATAAAAGGCTGATCAGCAATGTTTGTTCTGCTTTTTGTAAAATTTCATCATTAATTAAGAATTTTCTATTGCAAAAGGTAGTAGATTTGCATCCACAACAAATAAATTTTAACAGCATATCTTTCTTTATGTCGAGCCACAAACTAGATCAGATAGATCGCAACGTATTAGAAATTCTGCAGGCAAACGCCAAAATTACAAACGCTCAGCTTTCTAAAGAAATTGGCCTTTCGCCCGCTCCCACGCTCGAACGCGTAAAAAAACTCGAAACGTCGGGTATCATTCAAAGTTATCATGCTCAGCTGAACCGGGAGAAAATCGGGCTGGGCGTAACTACTTTCGTCATGGTTACGCTGGTGGGTCATAAAAAAGACACGACTATGTCTTTCGTGGATAGAGTCAATCAGATTCCCGAAATCATCGAATGCCACCACATTACCGGTTCAGGAGATTTCCTGCTGAAAGTCATTTCGAAAGACATTGCCTCCTATCAGGCCCTGATGCTCGATGTCATCAACGAAATTGATGAGGTAGCCAACACGCAGACCATGGTTATCATGTCTACCTTCAAGGAAAGTAAAGTGTTGCCAATTCCTTAATGAATACCGGTCAATGTATCATGGATAATGTCAGTTAGTCACTCATTATTCATGATACATTGACCAGTATTCATGGCTTCATTCTCTACGCTTCCGGCGTTCTTCCCGCCGTGATTTCTTGGCGTCGTCCAGGGCTTTTTTGGCTTCTTTATATTGGCTGGACTTCCGCTCGGCTTTATCCATCACCTCTTTGAAATACGTCTGCGCCAGGTCGTAGTTTTTCTCCTCCGTGGCGATTTTCGCTAGCCCCAGCACCGACGACCAATAATAGCCTGCGTTCGTAGAATTGGTTTGTTTGGCATAATCGACGGCTTGCTGGTAGTATTTCCTGGCCTCCGGGATATTCTTATAAAACAGGTGATTGACATAGGCCAGAATATAAGCGGCCGTACGCCCGCTAACGCCCTCGTACCCCGACTGCGTCCGCTCTACTTTTGCCAGAATATCTTTGGAGATCCGTTCTGCGTCGTTCAGCCGACCCGTTACAAAGGCCGATCGGGCATAGTATCGCTCGAAAAACGGATTATCGGGATACTGCTCATGCATGTATTTCGACATTTCATAAGCCTTATCGTACTGGTTCTCCATGCTATAAATCTGAACCAGAAAGTATCGAGCCTCTACGCGGGTGTAAAAGGCCGTATTAGCTGTTTTCTCCAGCTCTTTGATTCCCGTCACTTTATTTCCCTTAGGAAAAAACATCAGGATAGGCTTCAGCAACGGATAGTTCTCCGGAATCCATTGAGCATAATAATCATACATGCCATCTCCGAAGAGGAGTTCCGGGCTGAAATCGGCATTGCCTTTGCACTTTTCAAAATACTTCAATGCATTTTTACCGGCAAAGGTGGCTTTGGTCCACTTCTTCCGCTCGGAATACAGTCTACTTTTAAAAGCATAGGCAGCGGCCAAAAAGAAAGCGGGTTCTAATTTGTTATCGCTGTCGTCGTACAATTTGTCGGCCAGGGTAATGGTCGTGTCCATCAAGGCCAGACAACGGTCGTCGTAGTCGGTTACATCCGTATTCGGCACAATTTTCCACCATTCGGCCAGGCCCATCAAAAAGTACGGCATAGGATGCTTAGGATACCGCACCCGCAACCACCGGAACTCTTTGTCAGCGTCGTAGAATTTGTAATTGTACATCATATTGATAGCCTCTGCCGACTCGATCTGTACGCCGGGATGCTTTAGAAGACCATCGTATTTTTTATCGAACGCCGACGGATCGTATAACTGGGCCTGCGCGAAAACGGCCAATCCCATCAGCCACACCGTCAACACTAGTTTCTTCATTTGTCTGCAAGAGCTTTATTAGTATATCAACGCAAATGACTGGCAGTCCGTTTGCAGATACTTATTTTTCGTTCATTTTTTGCCCACGTTTCGGGCATCCCCGTATCTTTGACCTTTGCCGATGCCGATATGCTGACTGTTAAAGACAAAACGTTCGTCCCTTTCATTACCGCCGATACCATCCAGGCCCGAATTCGGGAAATAGCGGAGCAAATCAATCAGGAGTACGCGGCTAAACAACCCCTGCTCGTTGTGGTGCTGAACGGAGCCTTTCTGTTTGCGGCCGATCTGGCCAAACACCTGACGATTCCCTGCGAAATCACCTTTATCCGGGTATCTTCCTACCAGGGGCTTCAGTCGACTGGTCAGGTGAAAGAGATTCTTGGGCTGGCCGAATCGATCGCAGGGCGCGATCTGATCCTGATCGAAGATATTGTCGATACTGGAAAAACTCTCCAGGATATCTACCAGCAGTTGGCTGTTCAGAAACCGTCGTCCATTGCTATTGCAACCCTACTTTTTAAGCCCCAGGCCCTGCAAACATCGCTGGATTTACACTATGTCGGTTTTGAGATTGAGAATCGCTTCGTGTTAGGGTACGGGCTGGATTATGACGGATTAGGCCGCAATACGGCGGATATCCTGGTTCTGAATAACTAGCGATCGACTTCACCCATCACCACGTCAATCGAACCGATGATGGCTACCAGATCGGCCAGCATCGCTCCTTTGCTAATTTCACCGATGACTGAGAGATTGTGAAAACAACACGACCGGCAGTGGCAGCGTACAGGCACGTCGGAACGGCCATCGGTGCGAAAAAAGAAGCCCAGTTCCCCTTTAGCGCTCTCTGCCCGTATATAAAAGTCCATCGCCTTCGGTCGAATTTTCTTCGGAACGACGGCTTGTGGGTCGTACTCGCGGGTGCGCCGATAATCGGTAGTGAGTTTATGGAGGCACTGTTCGATAATACGGATAGATTCGTAGCACTCCCGCACCCGAACATTGTTGCGATCCCAGCAATCGCCGACGGTCCCCATTTTTCCTTCTCCAATCGGAATATCGAAGTCCAGTTCAGGATAAACCGAATAGCCATCTACCCGACGAAGATCGTACCGCAGGCCCGATCCGCGCAGCATCGGACCAGTACAACCGTAGTTGATCGCGACAGGTAAAGGTAGTACACCAACGTTGGCTGTTCGTTTTATAAAAATTTCGTTTTCGATGACTAACTGCTGCAATTCGAGCAATTTAGGTTTTAGGTAGGTGATAAACTCCTGACAGCGCTCTTCAAAACCGACGGGCAGATCATAGAATAAGCCACCGACCCAGATGTAATTATACAGCATACGGGCCCCACTTACCCACTCGAGCAGACGCTGAATATGCTCTCGGTCGCGCATTAGCCACAAAAATGGCGTATAAGCACCGATGTCGAGCGCATACGTACCAATGCCGACGAAATGAGCCGCAATGCGATTAAGTTCTGCAACCAATACCCGGATGTATTCGGTTCGTTTAGGAATGTCATGCTCAATTCCCAACATCCGCTCAACACCCATCACGAAGGCATGCTCGGAGTTCATGGCGGCCAGGTAATCGAGCCGATCGACGAACGGAATGGTCTGATTGAAGGGCAGTTCCTGAGCGTGTTTATCGAAGCAGCGGTGCAGATAACCCACATGCGGCACCACGTCTACCACAATTTCGCCGTCGGTAACCACTTCGAGTCGCAGTACCCCGTGCGTCGACGGGTGTTGCGGTCCCATGTTCAGAATCATTTCGCCCTCATCCAGCATGTCGGACCGGTAGAAACCAGGATCAGAGGCTCGAAAATGGCCGGGGGCATATTCGTATTGGATGGTTTGCGTCGTCATACTGGTTCCAAAGGTCGTAACTCAGCGCCCGATTGGCAAGAAACTTATGGCTTTCTGGCTTTAACTAACTACAAATCATTACTTTTTCTAGGATAGCTATTGGCAGAATCGAACGGATTTCGTACCTTTGCGCTCCTTATCGAGAAAACAGACTTTAGCAATGGCAAAGAAAGGCGCCAATAGAATCCAGGTTATTCTGGAATGCACCGAGCAAAAAGACAGCGGTGTTCCCGGTATGTCCCGGTACATCACCACGAAAAACCGGAAAAATACGCCGGCTCGTATCGAACGGAAGAAATACAATCCGTTCCTCAAGAAAGTAACGTTGCACAAAGAAATTAAATAAGCCTCGTTAGCCCACGGTTGGTAGCTGCCGGGGTAATATCCTGCTATAGCTAACGATTGTTGACTAACCATGAACGACTAAGACAATGGCAAAAAAGGTAGTTGCAACCCTGAAAACGAAGGATAACGGCAAGGCATTCGCCAAGATTATCAAAGCCGTTAAGTCGCCTAAAACCGGCGCGTACACCTTCAAAGAAGAAATGGTCCCGGTTGATGAAGTGCAGGCCGCTTTAAAAGCCTAAACGTGCATCGACTCACGAACAAGGTCCCACAGCCCTAACGGCTTTGTGGGACTTTTTTTATGGTAGTTTTGTTAAACCGATTGTCTGGTCATGAGTCGATAGTCGGTAGACATCTATTCCAAGCCGACGACTTATTGCTAACGACAAGCGACTATCGACACTATGGCTTTATTTGGTTTATTCTCGAAAGAAAAAAAAGAAACACTCGACAAAGGACTGGAGAAAACAAAAGATAGTTTTTTCTCCAAACTTGGCCGGGCCGTCGTCGGTAAATCGACGGTTGACGAAGAAGTACTGGATGAGGTTGAGAACATATTGGTTTCGTCCGATGTAGGCGTTGAAACTACCGTCAAAATTATCCAGCGGATCGAAAATCGGGTCGCCCGCGACAAGTACATGGGCACGGATGAACTAGACCGGATTCTGCGGGAGGAAATAGCAGCTTTGCTCTCCGACAATAACACGACCGACGTCGGTGATGACTTTGCCTTGCCCGCCAACAAAAAACCATACGTGATCATGGTCGTAGGGGTCAACGGCGTAGGGAAAACGACGACGATTGGCAAACTGGCGGCTCAATTTCACAAGCGGGGAAAGAACGTGGTGTTGGGTGCAGGCGATACGTTCCGGGCTGCGGCCGTCGATCAGCTCAAGCTTTGGGGCGAGCGTGTGGGTGTACCGGTCATTTCGCACGGGATGAATACCGACCCTTCGGCGGTTGCCTTCGACGCAGTAAAAAAAGCTACGGAAACGGGAGCCGATGTCGTGATTATCGATACCGCCGGCCGGTTGCACACGAAAGTGAACCTGATGAATGAGTTGGCCAAGATCAAGCGGGTCATGCAGAAATTCACTCCCGACGCTCCCCACGAAGTGCTTCTGGTGCTCGATGGGTCGACCGGCCAGAACGCGTTTATTCAGGCTACGGAATTTACGAAAGTGACGGAGGTTACGGCGCTGGCTATTACGAAGCTGGACGGTACGGCTAAAGGGGGTGTGGTGATCGGTATTTCGGATCAGTTTAAAATCCCGGTCAAATACATCGGTGTCGGCGAAAAAATAGACGACCTGCAGACCTTCAACAAGATGGAGTTTGTGGATTCGTTCTTCAAGAAGTAACCGAATGGCTTATCAGCTGATATTTTCAGACAGAGCCCTTAAGAGTCTGAAGCGAATTTCTAAGCCTGATACTGAACGAATTATTGCTGCGCTTGAAGAATTGGCCAAAGATCCTGACAGTAAGACGAACGTAAAAAGGCTTAATAATCATCCGGAGGCTATTTTCAGATTACGAGTAGGTAATTATCGTGTTTTGTATGATCGGCACGATGCTGTTCGCATTATTGCTGTTATTGAACTTGGACACCGAAAGGATATTTACGAATGACACTGAACGCTCAAATTATTCAGTCCGAGGGCAAGCCTACGTTTGCAGTCATTCCTTTTGAGGAATACCAGGCTCTTCAACAAAGCCTATCCTCTTTTGACAGCCTTGAGGACTTTGTGGATTACATCCACGCCTTGAACGTAAAAAATGACACTACAACCTGGCATACTTTGGAAGACGTACAAAAAGAGCTGGGTTTATGAAAATTTGGCGTGTTTTTCCTGGTTCTATACTGATCCTAATAGGATTGGCACTAATCTTCTCTCAGGGGTCCTACGCCCAAAAAAAGACCCGTATTCAACCAGCGAAGCCCATTAAATTTCAAGGCATTTGCGGCATGATTGTCGTGAAGCGCGGCAATTTCATGCCCAGTCCCGACCGACCGGCTCCAACCGGACAGCCCGCCGAACGGGAAGTGCTTATTTTTCCGTTGCTGAACATGAGTCAGGTAGACGCCGGTGAAAATGGCTTTATCAACTCCGTGAAAGACGCCAAACCTGTTAAAACGGTAAAATCAGATAAGAATGGCAAGTTCTGCGTGACACTACCAGTTGGCCAATATTCGCTACTGGTTCGGGAGCCTAAAGGGCTGTATGCCAACCTGTCCGACACGCAGAATAATATTTTTCCGGTTACTGTCCGGAAAAACCAACAGTCTGACATAAAATTCGAGATTTCTCATCAGGCCGTATTTTAAGTAACGCGGGGAAAAGCCCGCGGTCGTTTATTCAAGCGGGTTTCGGCCCGCCTTACTTGTATGAAAACCAAAGGAGTACGCACAAATAAAATCAATATCGTTACGCTCGGCTGCTCGAAGAACCTGGTCGATTCGGAGGTGCTGTTTACACAACTCAGAGGCAATGGTATGGACGTAACCCACGAATCGAAGAAAGACGATGCGAACATCGTCGTTATCAATACGTGCGGTTTTATCGATAATGCCAAAGAAGAATCCATCAATACCATCCTGCGCTACGTCGATGCCAAAGATGCGGGCGTGGTAGATAAAGTCTACGTAACGGGTTGCCTGTCGCACCGTTATAAAGACGAGCTCGAAGTTGAGATTCCGACTGTCGATGCCTGGTTCGGGACCAATGAGATGCCCCGCCTGCTAAAAACGCTTCGGGCCGATTATAAACACGAGCTCGTGGGTGAGCGACTCCTGACCACACCCAGCCACTATGCATATCTTAAGATTGCCGAAGGCTGCGACCGTCCCTGCTCATTCTGCGCCATTCCACTCATGCGGGGTAAGCATGTGTCCCGCTCGATCGACGAATTAGTCATCGAGGCCAAATCGCTGGCCCGTCGGGGAACGAAAGAGCTGATTCTGATCGCACAGGACCTGACCTACTACGGCCTGGATTTGTACAAAAAGCGAAACCTGGCCGATCTGGTCGACCAGTTAGCGGATGTTGAGGGGATCGACTGGATACGCTTACAATACGCTTACCCGTCTGGTTTTCCGCTGGAAATACTCGATGTCATGCGCAACCGGCCCAACGTTTGCCACTACCTGGACATGCCCTTGCAGACTGGCTCGACCGAATTGCTAAAAATCATGCGTCGGGGTATCACGCGGGAGAAGACCGAGAACCTGATCGATACGATTCGGCAGAAGGTTCCCGACATTACCCTACGTACGACACTCATTGTGGGGCATCCGGGCGAAACCGACGCTATGTTCGAGGAAACCTACGATTTTGTTGAACGGATGCGCTTCGACCGGATGGGTGTCTTTACGTACTCGCACGAAGAAAATACGCATTCTTTCTCCATTCCCGACGATATTCCGGCCGATGTGAAGCAGGAACGCGCTGACGAACTGATGGAACTGCAGCAGGGAATTTCTCATGAGCTGAACCAGCAGAAAGTTGGTAAAACCTATAAGGTGCTGTTTGACCGAAAAGAGGGCGGTTATTTCATCGGTCGTATGGAAGCGGATTCGCCCGAGGTCGACAATGAAGTACTGGTACCGGCTTCACAATACGTTCGACTCGGCGATTTTGCCCACGTCCGGATCAGCCGTGCGGAGGATTTTGATTTATACGGAGAGGTAATCGCTTAATTTCTCTGTGAACCCGCAAGCCTACTCGTAACCGAACCTTGCGGGTTTTTCTGTTGTTGAGCCGAATAAATCCCAACCTGCAACCTGCATGGACTGTCAGTACCTGTCACTTGCCTCAACGGGCCAGTTTTCACCACTCTTTCTCGATTACATCTCGCAAAAAGATTCGCTTAAATCCTTCTACAACCACTTTCCGGAGATAACCGCCTTTCGGAAGCAGATTGAAGAAAAAACCTTCGACGATGCTAAACGACGGGTGCTTGTCAGTACACTGGAGCGGCAATATGAGTCTGTTACCACCAGGCCTGATTTTTCGGTTCTTCTCCAGCCCAACACATTTACGGTTACTACGGGGCATCAGCTGAATATTTTCACGGGTCCGCTTTATATCGTTTATAAGCTTATCACGACTATCAATCTGGCGCGACGGCTAAAAGCGGCTTATCCGGAATATACTTTTGTGCCCGTTTACTGGATGGCCACCGAAGACCATGACTTCGCGGAAATCAATCATGTCCGTATTTTCGGCAATGCCTATAGCTGGCAAACGGAGCAGCGTGGCGCCGTCGGGCGCATGAATCCAAAGGAACTGAAAGCTCTTTTCGATCAGATACCCGAAAAGTTAACCTTATTTGAACAGGCTTATCTGAATCACGATACGCTGGCAGATGCTACCCGGCACTACGTCAACGAGCTGTTTGGGGCAGAAGGTCTGATCTGTCTGGACGCTGACGACGCCGAACTGAAGCGTATTTTTTCGCCTGTCATGCACGATGAGTTAACTCAGCAAAAATCAGGTGAACTAGTACATCAACAGACCGCGAAGCTCGAAAAACTGGGCTACAAAACCGTTATCACTCCACGCGATATAAATCTGTTTTACCTCGACAACCAGCTCCGCGAACGGATCGAACGAAAAGAGGATGGCACCTATCGGGTGCTGCATACCAAACTTACTTTTTCGGAAAGCGAAATCCTGGATCTGTTGGATAAGCACCCCGAAAAGTTCAGTCCGAATGTCGTGCTGCGGCCCTTGTATCAGGAAACCATATTACCTAATCTGGCTTATATCGGCGGGCCGTCTGAAGTGCCTTACTGGCTGCAGCTGAAAAGCGTTTTCGATCATTTCCAGACTCCTTTTCCGATGCTGATGCCCCGTAATTTTGCCATGTACGTGCCCTCGGTGAGTGCGCAGCGCATCGGCAAACTCGGCCTGACTCCCGAAGAGCTTTTTCAGGATACGCTGACGTTGAAACGGGAGTTCATCGATCATCACACCCGACACACACTCAAGTTCGACAACGAGAACAAAACCGTCAACAAGGCGCTGGATGCTATACTTCATAAAGCACAGATGGTCGATCCAACCCTGGAGAAAGCTGTTCTGGCCGAAACCAAGCGGTTTGCCAACGCGGTTGCCCGGCTCGAGAAGAAAATGCGACGTGCCGAAGAGCGGAATCAGGAGACCGGTGTCCGACAACTGCTCGCTATTAAAAACGAGCTTTTTCCGAACGGTGGTTTGCAGGAACGTAGTGAAAACTTCCTCACGTTCTACCTCAACGACCGGGCTTTTCTTCAAAACATGCTGGCGGTTTTCGATCCTTTCGATTTCCGGATGCAGTTGTGTCTGTCCTAAAAGCAACCGAGCGGCAGCATGACAAAAGAAGAATTACGTTGCCGGTATCTGGCTGAACGAAAAGCGCTTTCGCCTGGCGAAGCGGAACGGCGTAGCCAGTTGATTGCCGATCGTTTCTTCGATTTCCTGGCTGGAAGCCAGCCTACCGATACGTCAGCCATTATTCATACCTTCCTGCCTATCAGGCGTCAGAACGAAGTGGATACCTGGCAGATAATCAACCGTTTGTGGCAATCCTATCCACACATAAGCGTAGCGGTACCCATCACCGATTCATCTAAAAACACATTAAGCCATTCTCTATTATTTTCTGAAACACCGCTTGCGCTAAATCGCTGGGGCATTCCCGAACCTTCGTTGGCCCACCGACATCTCAAACAGCCTGGCGATTTCAGTCTGGTACTTGTGCCGTTGCTGGTGTTCGACCAGCAGGGTCACCGCGTTGGGTATGGAGGAGGATATTACGATCGTTTTCTAGCCGAATGCCGGCCGGACTGTCTGAAAATTGGCCTCTCTTTAGCCGACCCTGTCATGCAGATAGATGCTATTGCCTCGACGGACATACGCTTGGACCTATGTATTACTCCAACTCAGACATACCGTTTTGAATAGTTTTTAATTAAGATTTAGTTATCTTTTAACCTGATTTTATGGTTCCGTATCTATCTTTCGGTAACTCACGAACGGAACTATGAAAACTCTACTCACTATTTTTTTCGTTTACCCACTTACGCTCTGGGCACAGATTGATACAACCCACGTTATCCGTCCGCAAACGCTTAAACCTATTGAAAGTGAGTTCATTCCTGGCCATAGCTATAGCCGGTACGGTGGGTCGGCCAGGACCCAGTATATATATGACGGGCTTGATGTGCGGCATCCTAAAGATCTGGCTCCCTACATTCTTGCTTCTGGCGATCCAAACGCCATCGGTGAGTTGAATAAATACCTGAACAGCCGCCAGACAGGTAACTGGCTTATCGCCGGCGGGGTCGTAACAGCCATAGTTGGTGGAATTATTATGGGATCGAATGGTCCGGGCAGCGATGGTAAGTTTACCATGCAGCAACCCTATGTGTGCCCGACAGGATACGCATGCGGAGGCAATGCTACCGCCGGAACGTTGGTGTACGGCGGGCAGATTGCGGGTTATCAGACCGTAACCGATACACGTCGTCAAAACGCCTTTGGTGCCGGAGGTGCTACCCTCCTGGGCGGAGTTATTATGGCGGGTGTCGGCTGGGGAATGCATTTGCCGGGCCAGCATTTTCGTCGGGCAGTACAATATTATAATCGCTCGCTAAAGCAACAGGGAATATCCTGGCACGTATCACCCTACGCCACCTTCGGTAATTCGGGACTTGGCGTAATCGGGCACTTTTAACTTTTTTAGGGGATAGTGCCTGTGCGTCAAAGTTTTGCCGTATTTTTGCACTCCAAATTGGATCGCGGATCAAAACCCGCTAGTTATTAATCACTTAAACAAGGGTGATCATCAGCCTGGTCATCCGAATCAGTCAAATGAAAATCGCAGTCGTTGGCGCCACGGGCCTTGTCGGTGGCGAAATCCTGAAGGTGCTGGAAGAACGTAACTTCCCCGTCTCTGAACTCATTCCCGTTGCTTCCGAGCGGTCGGTAGGTAAACAGGTGGAGTTTAAGGGTAAACCGTATAAGGTTGTTAGCTTCGAGGATGCCATTGCTGCTAAACCTGCCGTTGCGATTTTTTCGGCCGGTGGCGGAACGTCGCTGGCGCTGGCCCCCAAGTTTGCCGAAGCGGGCATCACCGTTGTCGATAATTCGTCGGCCTGGCGGATGGACCCGACCAAAAAACTGGTTGTTCCGGAAATTAACGCGGATACACTGACACCCGAAGATAAAATTATCGCTAACCCAAACTGTTCAACGATCCAGATGGTCGTTGCGCTGAAACCTCTGCACGATCGGTACAAGGTTAAACGGGTCGTCGTTTCGACTTATCAGTCAGTGACCGGTACCGGAAAAGCGGCTGTTGACCAGCTTTTTGCCGAACGGTCGGGCAGTCAGGATGCCCCCAAGGTATACCCGCACCCCATCGATCTGAACGTGCTGCCCCATATCGACGTCTTTCTCGACAACGGGTATACGAAAGAGGAGATGAAAATGGTGAACGAGACCAAGAAAATCATGGGCGACGACTCGATTCAGGTGACAGCTACGACCGTGCGTATCCCGACGATCGGTGGGCACTCGGAGGCAGTCAACATTGAATTCGAGAACGAATTTGAACTGAACGACGTAGTCGAACTACTGAAAAATGCCGAAGGTGTTGTTGTTCAGGACGATCCACAAAACAAAATCTATCCGATGCCCTTAACGGCTCATGGTAAAGATGAGGTGTTCGTCGGTCGTATCCGGCGTGATGAAAGTCAGCCCAAAACACTGAACATGTGGATCGTAGCCGATAACCTGCGAAAAGGAGCCGCTACTAATGCCGTGCAAATTGCTGAATATCTACTGAAACACAGCCTGGTTGGCAGCGAAGAAGTAGCCGCCTAATCTGTTGGCTATCAGAAGAAAAAAAATCCCCGCGACAAAACCGTGGGGATTTTTTTCTTCTGCCAATTTTGGCTGGACGCTGAAGACGTCAATCGCCTACATCGTCGAAACGTGCTTTGAGAAAAAGGCCACGTTTTCGGCCATATACATCCAGCAATCCGATTCAGGGGACTACTTTCGTATTCACCATAATCGTGAGCCTGCTGGCCATTGGCGGTTGTATCCGATTTAGGGTTTCGGTATTAGCTGTTTTACTCCGGTCCTGATTTCCGGTATCGAAAGCCCGCGCCGACGACTGATCATGTCCCAAATTCCTAACGGTGCATTAACGGCCTGTCTTTCGATGTTTACAGGACTTTTTACCGTTGCGCCTTTTGCGATGGCTGAAAAGTTCTTTAGCTCATTGACCGAATCGATACGCAGCACTCAAGCCAGCGTATTGCTCAGCCTGTTTCATACTCACCGCTTCCCGCTGTTTGAAGGTGTATGTTAGTTGAAACGTCCATCTGGGCTGCGAAAAGACAACCCCTGCCTCGTTTCTATACAGCCAGTGATTGATCCCGGCTACTACCGACCCTCTGTTATCGTTAAAAAAGCCACCTTCTACGGTCGCGTTATATAACTGATACTGACAGGCTGGTTGAAAAAAGAAGAAGAACTCGGTAGCTGGTTGCGCAGCCGACGGTCTCCGGTCGATGCGGGCGTCGAAGAAGGCCGACTGATGTGCGGGCGCAAACCGCCCGATCTGAAACAAGAGCCCGGCCGATGCATTCGTAAACGTATTGCCAACGGTTAGTTGAGTAGCAGCGTGAACGTCAAACCATTTTTTACCCTGATCAGCCCGGATGAGTTTATGCCAGTATTGAGCCTGGGCGTTAACACCAACTTCATTTTTAACCTGGTATCCCCAGCCACTTGGCCTGACCAGATCGAAGAGTCTGTGAATAAATAACTGCGTCTGCTGCCCCAGGGCATTTCGTCCGGTCGTGCCAACGGCAAGCGACGTTTTCAGAACATGGCCTCTTTTGTAAAAGAAAGACATGCTTTTTTCCAGGAATAAATACCCTGCATATGGCCGGTCGATCAGATCGATGGTAATTTTATCGGAAATGATTCCGGGGGTAAAGATCATTTGCCCCAATTGGTAGCTGGCCGTAATTTTAGTGAGCTTATCCCCTTCACGAATGCGGTTATTCAGCCGGTTGGGTAAGTAATTGACGGTCAGAAACAAGCCATTCGTATAATAACCGTCATGAAACTGGAGACAATAATTGTCATTTTCCGACGTGACCTTAACCTCATACGGATGTTGCCCAAAACCAGTGAGCACATAGGCGTATAAAAGACCAAGGAGTAACGCCCGTTTATATAAAAGATTCATGCAGCAAATAAGCGGACAGGCGGCTCTGTGCCAGCGCTACACCCGTTTTAAGATACAACCCTGGACAAATGTATTGGTTGGAGAGAAGTTAGTGAATCGCTCAATTTACTGAGACGTTTATATAAATTCCTTCAGAAGCTGTACGACTTCGCCGGGTGCTTCTTCGGGGGCATAATGACCACTGCCAGGAATAATTTCCCCCTGAATATTCACCAGGCCACTCCGACGAAAGCCATCCAGATATTCGTCGATATCACCATATTCGCGCCCACCCCGAATATACAGTACCGGCATCTGAACCAACTGACCCTTCGTACTTTCATTCTCTTTTTCGTCCTGCGGGAACGTACGATACCACTCGATGCCCGTATGCAGCGCGTCCGGGCTGGCGTAAGCCTGAGCGTACCGATCTCTGGCCTGCTCGTCAATCTGATCGGGTTTTGCGGCTATGGTATTGAAATAGTAATCGAAATACACCCGTTGCTTTCCCATGATCAACGCTTCCGGCAACTCAGGGATCGAGTGAAACGTAAAGTGCCAGATCTGCGGATTCTGCCGAACCTTCGCCCAGGGATCGACACTCGGAACAGCTACGTTCATGATGACTGCTTTCGTCAGCTCTGTCGGATAGTCGTGCAGGTAAGCGTAGGTGACCATACCCCCCACATCGTGCCCCACCAGGGTTACATTGGTCAGTTGCAGGGAATGAACGACTCCATGCACATACCGGGCGATCGTCCGTTTGTCGTTGGCAGGTATTTTTCCAGATTCTCCTACGCCAGGCAAATCAATGGTAACTAAATAAAAATCAGGACCAAGCCCAGCCATAACTTTTTCAAAAGCCTGCCAGTTTTCCGGAAATCCGTGAAGAAACAGCACAGCAGGCCGGTCAGCCTGACCGACCGTGACAACGTGGATGGATACCCCTTCCACCACAACCTGGCTGTGCCGAAAATCGGTTGATCCCTGAGTGGATTCTACAATAGACATCGGCTAAAATAGTTGGTTCATACCCTTTTACTTTCAAACCGAGTGGATTGTTCCAGGAATATGGTAGGATGAGAATGAATGATGAACAGAAATAAAGACTGCTATCTGTAACCTGGGTTAGTTTCGCCCGGACATAGATAATCTGTCGTTTACATAATACCTTGTCGCTTCTTTAGTAGATACTAAACACATCAGAAAATATGCTTCAATACATTATCTGGAATGTTGATCCTGAACTCTTCCGTATTGGCTCCTGGCCCGTCAGATGGTATGGCCTGCTGTTCGCTACTGGGTTTCTGATCGGGTTTCAGGTTATGACCTACATTTTCAGAACCGAGAAGAAGCCTCTTTCCGATACGGATTCCTTACTGATAACAATGGTTATCTCGACAATTTTGGGGGCCAGACTAGGACACTTCTTGTTTTATGAACCGTATATGTTCATTGAGGATCCGTTATACATCATAACACCCCCTTTCGGTGGATTGGCCAGCCATGGGGGAATCCTGGGCATCATCATCGGTCTTTGGCTTTATTCCCGTCGCCAGTCAAGTCGAACCAGTGGCCAAACGTTTTTGTGGGTTAGCGATCGGATTTGCATTGTGGGCGCTTTAGCCGGGGCCTTTATCCGCTTTGGCAATCTGATGAACTCCGAAATTCTGGGTAAACCGACCGATGTACCCTGGGCTTTCATCTTCCTGAGAGATCATGAGTTTAGTCAGGTACCGCGCCATCCCACCCAACTCTATGAGTCCCTGTCTTACCTGATTTTAGCGATTGGTCTGTTCTGGTATTGGAAAAATTACCGCAACCGGGCGGCCCCGGGGACTCTATTAGGAATCGCTTTGGTTTGGGTGTTTGGCCTGCGCTTCGTCTGGGAATTTCTAAAAGAAAACCAGGTTACGTTTGAAGACAATATGAGCCTTAACATGGGGCAACTCCTGAGTATACCCGCCATTCTACTCGGGGTAATTTTACTACTCAGAAATTTTATCAGACCTGCTTCTCTTCTTCCGGTTGCCTTGGTGATTCAGGCGTCGAGCCTTTGTTACCAGTGCGAGGAACAATCAGCTTCGCCAGCATTCACCAAAGCTAACTTAGAGGAAACAGCCACGTCATGTACGGATTTAAATGTTTCTGTAGAACCTATGATCGCTCTGAGATCGAGAGTGTACAAAGAAGCTAACGAAAGAAACATTTAATAGTAGATTGCCCCTACACTTTAAAACAGATGGTAAGCCAAGTTATTATGTATCTTGGCTTGCCTGTTTGCTTTGGTTAATTAAAGGCTCTAACAATCAAGTCTTTACAGAAGAGACTTTAGTTTGTAGAAATTGTTTAAACTAAAAGCCGCAATCAACTGATTAACAATTGATCGCGGCTTTATGGTGTGCCGAAGGCGAGACTCGAACTCGCATGTCCGTAAAGACACACGCCCCTGAAACGTGCGTGTCTACCAATTTCACCACTTCGGCAGTACGTTTCCCCGTGTTGGGATTGCAAAGATAGGATGTCAGACGCCTTTTTTGCAAGTACTTTTCTAGAAAATTTATTCGCCTACCGATTAAATAACAGTCGTTCGCCGGGCATATCCGACACAAATTGGCCGTTTGCATACGCTAACTTACCCGATACGATCGTATGCGTCACTGTCGAGCCGAAGCGATGTCCTTCCAGCGGTGACCATCCACATTGATACAGAATCTCTGGTTTTGAGACGGTTGTCGGCTGGTTAGCATCGACCAGGACCAGGTCGGCCCAGTACCCTTCGCGGATATAGCCCCGCCGGTCGATCTGAAAACAGTCAGCCGGGGCATGGCACATTTTCCGGACCACCGTTTCGATCGATAGTTTACCTTGTTTGACAAAATCAAGCATGAGCAGCAACGGATGTTGCACTAAAGGCAATCCCGATGGTGCCTGCCAGTAAGCTTGTTGCTTTTCATCCCAGGTGTGCGGAGCGTGATCGGTAGCGATGATATCCAGCCGGTCGTCCAGCAAAGCGGCCAGTAGCGCTTCTTTATGGTGCGGTGCTTTTATCGCCGGATTGCATTTAATCAGATTCCCCAGGGTTGCGTAATCGCGGCTATCGAACCAGAGGTGGTGTACGCAGACTTCAGCCGTAATTCGCTTTTCGGCCAGCGGCAGCTTATTGTCAAACAGACTCAGCTCGTCGGCAGTCGAAATATGCAGAATGTGTAGCCGGGCGTTGTGCTGACGAGCCAGTTCGACCGCCAGCGACGATGACTTCAGACAGGCTTCTTCGTTCCGGATCAACGGATGCAACTCCGCCGTAGCACTGTCGCCGTACTTCGCTTTGTAGTATTCTGTGTTGGCGCGAACCGTCGCTTCATCCTCGCAGTGAGTGGCAATGAGCATGGGACTTTGCCGGAACAGCCCGTCCAGCACCCGTTCGTTATCGACCAGCATGTTTCCGGTCGAAGAGCCCATAAACACCTTGATGCCGCAAACCGTGGCGGGGTCCGTTCGTAATACCTCGTCGAGGTTATCGTTCGAGGCCCCCATGAAAAACGAGTAATTCGCTGGGGACGTTCGCGCGGCAATGGCATACTTTTGCGCCAGCAGCTCCTGCGTCAGCGCGTTGGGAACGGTGTTAGGCATCTCCATAAAGCTCGTGACCCCACCGGCCACGGCCGCCCGGGACTCCGATCCGATGGTCGCTTTATGGGTCAGGCCTGGCTCGCGAAAATGTACCTGATCGTCGATAACACCGGGCAGCAGGTACTGGCCCTGGGCATCGATAACCAGCTCACCACTGATCTCCGATAGTCCCGACTGAATCTGGGTAATAAAGCCGTCCTCTACTCGTACGTCCGACTCAACAATTCGCCCTTCGTTCACTATCCGAGCGTTGCGTATCAGCAGTTTGCTCATAAGAGTCGGGCGGCTTCTTTAGCGAAATACGTTAAAATGACGTTAGCACCGGCTCGTTTGATCGCCATGAGCGACTCCATCATCGCCCGTTCGCCATCGAGCCATCCTTTTTGCGCGGCTGCTTTGATCATCGCATACTCACCGCTGACATTATAAGCCGCGATGGGCAAATGAAAATTATCGTTGAGCAGCTTGATGATATCCAGATAAGCCATGGCTGGTTTCACCATCAGAAAATCCGCTCCTTCTTCAAAATCGAGCTGCGCTTCGATCAGCGCTTCCCGGCTGTTGGCCGGGTTCATCTGGTAGGTTTTTTTATCGCCGAACTTAGGGGCCGAATCCAGCGCATCGCGGAAGGGTCCGTAGAAGGCACTGGCGTATTTGGCGGCATACGACATGATAGCCACGTCGTGAAAGCCACCTGCATCGAGCACCTGACGCAGATACCCCACCCGGCCGTCCATCATATCGGAAGGGCCAACGATGGTGGCGCCGGCCTGCGCCTGCGCTAGAGCCATTTTTCCCAGCACTTCCAGGGTCGGGTCATTCAGAATCTTCCCATTTTCGACAATGCCATCGTGCCCGTCGGAACTGTAAGGGTCCATAGCTACGTCGGTCATGACGACCACGTCCGGAAATCGGTCTTTAATGGATCGGATGGTTTGCAGATACAGCCCGTCGGGATTGTAGCTCTCCGTAGCGTATTTGTCTTTTTTCGATTCAGGAAGGTTCGGAAATAAATCGAAGGTCTGAATACCCAGGTCTACGCACTCCTGAATCTCGTCCAGTAGCAAATCCTGCGATAAACGGTAAATACCGGGCATCGATGCTACTTCCGAACGGACGTTTTGCCCTTCCATGATGAATACGGGCAGAATAAAATCAGTAACCGACAAACGGGTTTCCTGCACCATGTCGCGAATAACCGCCGATTGACGGTTTCGACGCGGACGACGAATTAAGTTCATAAGCCATTCTGAGTCATCAGGCCCTGGTCATCCTCGTCAGAGCATTTTATTTACAACCGACGACTAGCCGCTAATAACTCTATTTTATACGATTAATTTAAATCCTTCCCCGTGCACATTGACCAGCTGAACCGCCGGGTCTTCTTTAAGGTATTTGCGTAGTTTCGTCACGTACACGTCCATGCTCCGAGCGTTGAAGTACGAGTCGTCGCCCCAAACCATTTTTAAGGCAAAACTACGACTGACGGGCTGATTCAGGTTCTGTGCCAGTAGTTTTAATAACTCCGATTCCTTACTGGTTAGTTTCTGGGCACTACCATTCTGCGTCAATAATTGATGCTGATAATCGAAGGCGAAGCTACCGATCTGATAGGTTGTCGGCTCCGACGAATCGGCCGACCGTTGCGAACGCCGAAGAATCGCCTGTATGCGCAACAGCAGTTCTTCCATGCTGAAGGGTTTGGTCATATAATCGTCGGCTCCGACCTTAAACCCCTGGATGGTGTCTTCCTGCATGGATTTAGCCGTTAGAAAGATGATCGGTACGGCGCGGTTGCCCATGCGGACCTCTTTAGCCAGCGTAAAGCCGTCTTTCTTCGGCATCATCACATCGAAAATGCAAAGGTCGTAGTTCCCGCCCATGAATTTTTGCAGGCCCTGGTTTCCATCCGTCGCGCGGTCGGTAGCGTAGCCTTTCATGGTCAGGTATTCCTGCACCAGTTGCCCCAGATTCGGGTCATCCTCAACTAATAGAATGGTAGGCATGAAAATGAGTGGTCAGTGAACAGTAGCCAGTGGATGGTTAGCAGCCTGTTGGCTACCGAATACCCACCGACTCCTATTGGCTTTCTTGTTTATAGGGTAAAATCACGTCGAATGAACTTCCTTTACCCAGCTGGCTTTCGACCTGAATCTGGCCGTGGTGTTCGTCGACCATTTTCTTCACATAGCTCAGGCCAAGGCCGAATCCTTTTACATCGTGCCGGTTTCCAGTGGGTACTCGATAGAATTTTTCGAAAATACGACTGGTCTGGTCTTTCGTCATACCCAGCCCTTCATCCTGTACAGTAATGCTTACCCCTTCGGGCAGGCTGCGGGTAATGAGCGTGATGTGCGGGCTGTCGGGTGAGTACTTGAGCGCGTTATCCAGCAGGTTATAAACAATATTGGTCAGGTGCACCTCGTCCGCTTCCACTACTTCCTGATCAGCATCGAAATGCAGATCGACTTCGCCCCCACGCTGCTCGATCTGCAGCCCCAGGTTATTCAGAACTTTTTCGATTACGTCGTGTACGTTAACCGGCGAAAAGTTTAGCTTGATCTCCCCCCGGTCGAGCAGGGCCATTTGCAGTACTTTTTCCACGTGCGAACCGAGCCGCCGGGTCTCATCCCGGATAATGCCCATGTAACGCGACAGCCGGAAATCGTGTCCGCTGGCCGGTTCGGCCAGGCCGGTTGTAGTACTGGCCGACAAGGCCTCCGAACGCAGCTGTTCCTGCGCCATCTCGACAGCCAGCGAAATCGTCGAAATCGGCGTCTTGAACTCGTGCGTCATGTTATTGATGAAGTCGTTCTTGATATCAGCCAACTTTTTCTGCCGGACGATAGTACTGATTGCGATATAAAAACAAGCCAGAATGACTAAAATCAGAACGGCCGATGCCGCGAATGTAAAGCCCAGCCGACCAAGAATAAACTGTTGCTGGGTTGGAAAATGAACGTAAACGTAGTTACCGGTTTCGAGCATGTTGTTCGGAAACAAAGCAGCTTTGTACCCGTCAGCGTCGAATGCCTGTGCGCTCATGTCGAGTGACGCAAACAGAAACTGCGGACGATGGTGCGTCCGGACCGCATAGGCAAAAGGAATGTTGATTCCCCGCTCCGTAAGGGCCTGACGCAACAGCGTATCCAATGCCAGCCGGTTGACCCGATCTTCGATGGGCCGGTCGGCCAGGAGCAGCCCTTTCAGCACATCCTTGATCCGGTGTGACTGTTCTTCGGCCCGGTGCTGGCTCATACTGGCTGGCCGGGTAATTGCGCTTGTCTGCGTGGCACTGGCAAGGGTCGATTGTCCGGCTTTTCGTTGCTGAGCCAGGCGGTTGCGCCGTTTTACAGCGCGCTCAATCGAATCCTTCCGGTTGAGCGCGCTGTTGATCTGATTTAGCTCGTTCGCCAGTACGTTTTCTGCCCATCGGTCAAATTGATGCTGTTGCACCAACTGCGTCTGCCAGTCGCCTACGGCCATCAGTTCGGTTTGCTGGCGGTAAAACTCTTCAACGACCGCCATCTGCTCGGGCGATAGCGGGCGTACGATCGGATGCAGAATATCCGACTGAACCACTACCGCAGCGGTAGGGTTTGTCCCCAGCGTAAGTTGCAGGGTAGCCGATTGTGGGTGCAAATCCCGGTTGATTCCTTTGCTTTCGGCAATTACTTCAGGCTTCGGTTTAGCTTTCCGCGCATCCACCGGTTTAGTACTGGCCGGATGGTTCTCTTTTTTAGCAATCGACATCAACTGGCTTTGCTGGTCGCGGGCCTGCACGCGCTGCTTCGTCAGGTAAACGATTTCCTGCCGTTCCAGCGTCCGGACAACTTCCTGCAGGGCATCGGTCACCTTATAAGCGAACTGCTCTTTCTGTAAATTCAGCGCGCTGTTAATCCAGTATAATTGCAGACCGACCAACCCTAAGAGTCCGACGGCCATCAGTATGACTATCCAGCGTATGCGTTGTTTCGACATTTTTTTACTCGCTCATGCAACCCCCGGCTGATTTTATTTATCTATTGAACACTAGCCGGGAGCTCAGTAAAAGTACGAACCCAGCTACCAACTCATTGACCCGTTAACAAACTTTAACAACGCCTGTATCAATTGGTTTGGCAACTTATTGTTCCTTCGTTTCCAATTCTTTCGTGCTATGAAAAAAACAGTTTTTGCAGGATACCGGTTCGCTCTGGCCCTGCTGCTTACCGGTACTGCCTGTGGGGTAACAATGGCCCAGAAATCGGAATCGTCGTCAAAGTCGCAAACGGATGAGGTAAACGTCCGGGTCATCGAACGGACTGGCGACGAGGTTCGGGAAGTCGAGCGCACCTATAAGCTGAATGGAATGAAAGACCCCGACCGAGATAAACTGGTGATGAAACTGGTCGACTCCCTGAAAGCAACCCGAAAAGGCAGTGGACGACGCCAGATGACAATCATTGTCGAAGATAACGATGGCGACCGGACCGTAACCCGTCAGCGAATTACTCCCCGTAAAAAAGGAGCGCCGGCCGATGTGTATGCTCAACGGGGCCGTTTGCAGAAAATCAATCCCGATTTCTGGAATAATCAAACCTGGCAACGTGATTTTCACGGGCAGACGGATTCGATGGTAGATAAATTGAATCAGTTCCGATATCAGTTTCCCAGGGATTTCGATCGGCAGATTGCCCGTCCCTTCGAAGACTGGGCACGGACGATCAGCGGAAAACCTTCCAGTATCCGAAGCTTGGACGCCTTTCCCAATAACCCGGACCGCGATCAGTTGACCGTTCGTTTCACGGCTCCTTCGAAGGGCGACGTAAGCATCGTTGTTACTAATCCAAAGGGTAAAGAAGTAGCCAGACGTGACATCAAGGATTTTTCGGGTGAATTTGTGGGTCAGATTGACCTCGGTAAAAAATCGCAGGGTACTTACTTCATTACCGTTACTCAGAATGAAGATGGTGCCGTAAAACGAATCGTTGTCGACTAACGATCTGCCGATGAGGAATTTAGCACGGACGAATAACTCATCACTGACTTCCTCATCGGCAAACCACAAAAAAAATATTTGAAAAAATATAGTACTATGTATTGCAAGATACCAACTTAAGCATATATCTTTGCAATGTTATTGAACGTAAAGCTTATGAAGACGATCTTAATTCTCGGCATCTTATTGACAGGCATAAGCGGGCAGGCACTGAGTATGGGCCACCCTCACAATATGTTTGCCGCACGTAAGCAACTGCGGGCCAAAGCATCGGCTTGTGTAGTTAAACCCAAACTAACGTCAGCGTCAGCAAACTGGCAGCATGCAGTACAGGTTTCCAAGCCTGGCTTCAGCGAACGGGTACTGGTGGCTTTATCCAGCATACGTCCGGCCCGTCCTTATTAAGAACTTTCGGGAATAATTCCGTATACCCTCGCTCTATTCGCAACAAGAGCTTACAGTTCGGCTTTACAGCTTATTCTTTAAAGAACAGAACCTCTATAGGACACCTCTGAGTGGTATTTTACCCGCTCCCATCTTTCTTCCTCCTGCACGTCCAGTCTGTTCTTTCCTGATACGCTTATAGTTGATGTAGCAAAAAAGCTACATTACTCTTCTACCTGCTTTTTTATCTCTCCCGCAGCATTTGTTAGTGTGCTGTCTATCAATCCATTTCTGCTTTCCTGTAGTTTTAATTTTGTATTAATCCACTGACAAAAACTTTTTAGCTACATTATTTCGTTAAAAATTTAGATAATTCAATGATTCGCTATTGATTTAGACCGGCTTTATCTATTTTTATGGTTTAGCCCAAAATCACTGCTGGTAGCGAACCGTAACCATTACTTACCGAGTGCCCATGCGGAACACCGTCGTACGACCCATTTTGCTTGTCGGACTACTGTTCGTCAGTTTGTTAACTGCGTTCGGCCTGATGAAACCAGGCCGCAACATGTGGGCCCGGCTTTCTCATAAAGCGGCTCATCGGGCAAAAATCAAGCGGGTAGAAGCTCGTCCAGTTGCCATCGAATCTTATAAGTTCGGCCCGGCCGCACAGCCTGTCGAGGTGTTTAACCTGCCCGATAGCGGCCGTCAGTGGGTCGACAGTGTTTTTCAGACACTGACGGCCGAGCAGAAAATCGGCCAGTTCTTTATGGTAGCGACGTTCTCCAATCGCCACGAGAACCATTACCAGTACATCGACCATCTGATTCAGACCAATCACATTGGTGGGCTGATTTTCTTTCAGGGAGGCCCCTATCGGCAGGCCATCCTGACCAACCGGTACCAGGCTGAATCGAAAGTTCCACTGCTAATCGGTATCGACGGCGAATGGGGACTGGGAATGCGCCTGGACAGTGCGATGGATTTCCCGAAGCAAATGGCGCTGGGGGCTATTCGAGACAACGAGGTGATCTATCGAATGGGTGCTGAAATCGGTCGGCAATGTCAGCGACTGGGTATTCACATCAACTTTGCCCCTGTTTCGGATATCAACAGCAACCCCGCCAATCCGGTCATCGGTGTACGGTCCTTCGGCGAATCGAAAGAGAACGTAGCCCTGAAAGCGTCGGCTTATATGCGCGGGCTACAGCAAACACACGTCATCGCCACAGCCAAGCATTTTCCTGGTCACGGCGACACGAATGCCGATTCTCACCATACCCTACCGACCATCAGCCGTTCGTCGGAACAGATGCGCGAAATTGATTTGTATCCGTTTCGGAAACTCATTGCCGACAGCCTGATGGGGGTTGTTACGGGCCACCTGCACGTTCCGGTGATGGATAATACCCCCGCGCTGGCAGCTACTCTTTCCGAAAAAATCGTCACCGAGTTGCTCAAGAAAGAGCTGGGCTTCCGGGGGCTGGTCTTCACCGACGCCCTGAACATGGCCGGTATCAGCCGATCGCCCAAACAGATGGACGTCAACCTACGGGCCCTGATGGCGGGAAACGATATTCTTCTCTACCCGGAAAACGTTCGTGAAGCTACGACCAACATTCTGAATGCCATTCAGCAGGGGACGATATCGCAGGAGTTTATCGACGAAAAAGTCAAGAAAATTCTGCGGGCCAAATACTGGGCAGGCCTAAGCAAATACAAGCCGATCGAGCTCAATGGGCTGGCGGGCGACCTAAACTCAACCGAAGCGAAGTTGCTGAAGCAGGAGCTTTGTGAACAGTCTGTTACGGTAGCCGACAACCAAAATAACCTCCTGCCCTTCAATCGTTTAGATACCCTCCGACTGGCTTCCGTAGCCATCGGAGCCGAGCTGGGCAATGTTTTTCAGAAAACCCTGAATCAATATGCGCCTTTTCAGACCGTTGCGGTGACGGAGAAACCCGCTTCGGAGATCGATGTGGCCAACATTATGGCCCAGGTTGGAGATGCCAACACGGTCGTTGTGAGCTTCCATCGCATGAGCGAGTCGGCCGCCCGGAAATACGGCATTACCAAGCCTTCACTGGATCTGATCAGCCGCATGAAACAGCGAGGGATGAAGGTAATCGTTACGGCTTTCGGGTCGCCATATAGCCTGACTCAGTTTACGAGTGCCGATGCGCTGGTATGCGCCTATCAGGAACTCGACGATATGCAGCGGGTCGTACCACAAATACTGTTCGGCGGCCTGGGTGCTCGCGGCATGCTGCCTATTTCGACGGGTGATCTGAAAGTAGGAACTGGTTTAACCGTCAATCCCGAAGGTCGGCTGTCGGCTGGTGCTCCGGAAAGTGTCGGCATGAAATCGGCGGTTCTGAATCAGATCGACGCGATCGTGCAGGGCGCTGTCAAAAACCACGTAGTGCCCGGTTGTGAGGTTCTGGTGGCGCGCAAAGGCAAGATCGTGTACTCTAAAAACTTCGGGGCCCTGACATACGCACCCGGTGCCGAAAAAGTGACGGACGAAACGCTCTACGACTTGGCTTCGCTGACAAAAGTGCTGGCAACTTTGCAGTCGGTCATGGTGCTCTACGACCGTAAGCAGATCGATCTGATGCAGAAAGCATCGTTCTATCTGCCCGAATTGCGCAATACCAATAAACAGAATATTACGCTTCAGGATCTTCTCTGGCACCAGTCGGGTATGGTTTCGTATTACCCATCGACCTGGGATCGGACCCGGCTACCCGGTGGTGGATTAAAAGCCGAGTATTATTCAGCCACCCACGATAGCCTGCATACGCTTCAGATTGCTCCGACGCTCTGGGGAGTTCCGGCCCTGAAAGATTCTGTCTGGAAATGGGTCGTTCATTCGCCTATGTCGAGGAAGACCGACGAAAGTGGGAAACCGGCTTACGTCTATAGTGATCTGAACTTCCTGACGCTGCAAAAAATTGTCGAGCGCGTGAGCAAAGAGCCTCTGGACAAATTTGTCACAGAGAACGTATATAAGCCGCTTGGTCTTCACCAACTGGGTTTTACCCCTTTGCAACGGCTTCCGCATCCACAATGCGCGCCTACCGAACAGGATACGTATTACCGCAATCAGTTGTTGGTAGGCACGGTACATGACCAGATGGCGGCTGTCCAGGGAGGAGTATCGGGCCATGCCGGTTTGTTTGGAAACGCCCATGACATTGCGACCTTACTGCAAATGAACCTGCAGAAAGGCGTTTACGGCGATCAACGGATTCTGAGCCCAATGACGGTGCCTTATTTTACCCAAACGCTCAGTAATCGTAGTCACCGGTCGCTGGGCTGGGACAAACCCAATCCGGAAAGTACCAGCAGTGTATACATGGCTCAGCAGGCTTCGCCCCGTTCGTTTGGTCACACTGGGTTTACGGGTAATGTCGTTTGGGTAGATCCGGATGAGGAGTTGGTGTTTGTGTTTCTGTCTAATCGCATCTACCCCACCGCGGGTAATAACTCCATCAACACCACAAAGCTTCGCCGACGAATTCATGAGTTGATCTATAGCGCCATTCAACAGTAAGAGTTGTGTTGACAACGGCACTCGTATACTTCAGTAAACTATTGAAAGCCACCACTTAAATGCGGTGGCTTTTTTCTGTTCGGCCAGGCTGGTTTCTTTTTATGCGCAAAAGTCTTTATAACCAGTTAGATAGCTGTTTATCAGCGCTTTATAAGAGAAATAATCATGAATATAGCTTTACCTTATCGTCTGAAGCCTTTCACTTTCTTAAGATGATCTATAAATGAGTTAACTTTAAGCCTGTAATTATTTCATTGCTTAACTATATGAATGGACGTAACTTTTACTCTTTCTTAGTTATCTGGTTAGTTAGTATCAGCCTCAGTACCTACAGTCTGGCGCAGACCATTACAACCGGTTCGTTTACGCCCAACAGCCTCTGCTCGGGGGCAGGAGGAACAGTTACGATCCCCTTTACGATAACTGGTACCTTTTCAACCAGCAATACCTTTGCGGCCGAGCTATCGGATGCGACGGGTACCTTTGCCGCTACTCCGCCGGTCATCGGTACGCTTAAAAGCGCCGTTGCCGGTTCAATCAGCGCTACTGTTCTAGCCGCCATACCCGTGGGCACCTACAAGATTCGGGTCGTTTCGGATAATCCCGCCAAAGTCGGTAGTACCAGTGCAGCGACGCTGACAATTAGCGCAGCTACCCCTCCCTCCGTAACCACTCCGTCGCCTTATTGCCAGAATGATGTGGCCTCAGCTTTAATAGCGACAGCTTCAACAGGCGGTACGCTTAATTGGTATGGCCTTAACCAAACCGGCGGAACAGCCTCTCCTACAGCTCCGACGCCAAGCACTAGCCAGGCAGGTGTATTTACGTACTATGTGAGCCAGACAATAAACAATTGTGAGAGTTCAAGAGCTTCTATTCCGGTAACCGTTAACTCAAAGCCAGGCTCACCAGGTGTGTCCTCTTTAACGCTCTGTCAAAATAGTACATCCGGTCCCTTATCAGCTACTCCTGCACCCGGAGCCGTACTCAACTGGTACGGCACCAGCGCAACCGGTGGTACGCCTTCAGCGACGGCTCCAACGCCTGTAGCAACTACCCCTGGAACAACCCTGTATTATGTCAGTCAGTCTGTAAACGGCTGCGAAGGCCCACGGACCAGCATAGCAGTAACGGTAACGAGCCTCCCGGCCGCCCCTGTTGGCAACACACCCGCTCCATATTGTCAGGGGACAGGAGCAGCTGCCCTTTCAGCTACCGGAACCGGACTTCTCTGGTATGGTCCTAATGCAACGGGCGGAACCCCTTCATCCGCTCCAACGGTGCCTGGTACAGGAGCAGCAGGTACGACAACCTATTATGTTACGCAAACGGTAAATGGTTGTGAAAGTCCCCGAGCCGCTATTGCTGTAACAGTAAAGCCAAAGCCCAGCGTACCGGGTACGGCAGGAGTTGAGTTTTGTCAGGGCGCAACGCCCCCCACTCTGACCGCTAGTGTGGTAGCCAGTGCAACACCGAACTGGTACGGGACGAATGCAACAGGCGGAACAGCTTCCGCTACAGCGCCTACCCCGTCCAATGCCACCGCCGGAACAACGCTGTATTACGTCAGCCAAATCTTAGACGGTTGCGAAAGCGATCGGGCTAGCCTAAGTGTACGCGTAAAAGCACTTCCAGCCGCTCCGGGCGTAACCGCCATTAGTTTTTGTAATAACGGTCCATCGGCACAACTCACAGCCAACGGTTCGGGCCTGAAGTGGTACGATGCGTCGGACAACCTGTTGAGTGGTACGCCAACCCCAAACACTGGTACAGTTGGTGATCAAATCTTCAAAGTGTCTCAAACCGTCGAAAGCTGTGAAGGAGCTAAAGCGACACTGACTGTCACCATTAAACCGCTGCCCGCTGCTCCTGTAGGCATTACACCTGCTCCATACTGTCAGGGAACAGGCGCAACTTCACTTTCAGCGACTGGGACGGGGCTACTCTGGTATGGCCCCAATGCGACAGGCGGTACATCTTCGCCTACGCCTACGATACCCAGCACGAGTACTCCCGGCACAATCAACTATTATGTTACGCAGACCGTCAACGGCTGTGAGAGTGCACGTATCGGAATTGCCGTAACGGTTAAGCCAACACCGGGTGCTCCAAGTGTGTCGGCCGTTGAATTTTGTCAGGGATCGAATCCACCTGTTTTAGCGGCTACTTTAGTTTCTGGTGCTACGCCTAACTGGTACGGTACTAGCCAAACGGGTGGAACAGCCTCTGCTACGGCCCCGATACCTTCCAACACTACTCCGGGAACAACGCTGTATTACGTCAGCCAGACACTGAATGGATGCGAGGGCGGGCGGACTAGCCTAAGCGTACGGGTGAAAGCACTCCCTTCAGCACCGGGTGTAGCGGCCATAGGTTTCTGTAATAATGGACCTTCTTCTCCATTGACAGCAAACGGTCAAAATATAAAGTGGTATGATGCGTCGGACAATCTGCTCGGTGGCGCTCCAACGCCTGGTACCGGAGCGGTAGGTGATCAGATTTTCAAAGTGTCGCAAACCGTCGAAAGTTGCGAAGGGCCTAGAGCTACCCTGACGGTTACGATCAAGCCGCTGCCGCAACCACCGGGAGTAACGAACCTGAATTACTGTCTGCCTACGACAGATCAGCCAGCACAGAATGTGCAGCCTTTGACTGCCTTTGGAACCGAACTGAAATGGTACCGAACAGATGGTAGTTACACAACGGTTGCGCCAACGCCTTCGATCAATTCGGTTGGTGTCCAGTCTTATACCGTCAGCCAGACATACAACGGCTGTGAAGGGGGAAAAAACACTCTTCTTGTAACCGTAGGGACAACCGCTTCACCCACAGTTGCTAAAACACTCGTTACGTATTGTATCAACGACAAGGCCGTTCCGCTGGAAGCCACGGCTGAAACCGGTGGTAGCCTGCGCTGGGTCGACCCTTATAACAACGTGACGAATCAGGCCCCGACCCCTTATACCCTGAATACGAGCATTAAGCCGGATGGCGATCCGTTCTACGTGTATCAGGTTGGTCAGAATGGTTGCTACAGTGAGCGGGCTATCATCAAAGTACTTGTCAATGCGCTGCCAACGCTGTCGCTGATTCCGGCTACCACAAACGTCAATCTGGGGCAACGGGTACCTATGCAACTGAAGTTTACCAGTTCGGCTCCTTACAGCTATACACTCACGGGTGGGTACGCTGGGGTAGTCAACCGGCCAGATACGACTATCTCGATACTTCCTCGCGCTACGACGACCTATCAGGTAATCAGCGTCAAAAATAGTTGCGGTGTCGGCCTGCCAGGCAATCCGGCCACGGCAACGATTACCGTACGGGTTCCAACCGTTACGACCAGCGCGCTGACCTCATCGACTTTATGCGCCGGAACATCGATTAGTGTTCCTTTCACAACCACCGGCGAATTCAATCAGGGAAATTTATTCAGCATCGAGCTGGTCAGCACGGCTGACACGACTAAGAAATACGCCGTTTCGGCAACCGCTACGGCCTCGCCTGTGACGGCTCCGTTGCCGATGACACTGGTAGGCGGTCAATATTACGTCCGTGTGAAAGCCGATAACCCAGAAATTGCGATTACGGGCAGTAACAGTCCGAGCGTGCTTACAGTGCGTCCGCAGCCTTCGGCTAGCCTGACAGGGAACCAGAATATTTATGTGGGCTATCCAGCCAATCTGACGCTCACGCTTGGGGGCGACAGCCCATGGACTGTAGTTTACGCCGACAGCGTACGTAGTTATTCGGCCACCGTAACGGCCAGTCCGTATTTAGCCGAAGTGCGCCCCACTCGGACTACGACGTATCAGCTGGTTAGCGTTAGCAACGGCTGCGGTACCGTTCCGGGGTCGGGCTCGGCAACGGTTACGGTCGTACCGCTACTTGCGGTAGACGATCCACTCGACCTATTGGTAAAAACGTATCCCGTTCCAGCCACCTCGCTGCTGACCATTGAGCTCGATCTGCCGCTTTCCCGCACTCCAGCAATTCTGTCTTTGACAGACATGAGTGGCCGACCGATAATGTCGGCGACAACACGCAACAAAACGTATGAACTGGATGTGGCTGCCCAACCGAATGGCCTTTACTTACTACGCATTCAGGTGGGCGACCGACAGACAGTCCGTAAAATACTCAAACAATAAAACCGGCCGTACCCCGATGGTACTTTTACCCATCGAGGTACGACTGCTGATCTATGCCTGACGAATATTTTATGGATATTGCGCTCGGTTTGGCAGAGGAAGCGGGTGATGATGGCGAGATACCGGTTGGGGCTGTCGTGGTCTGTCGGAACCGGCTCATTGCAAAAGCCCGCAACCAAACCGAGCAACTAACCGACGTAACAGCTCACGCGGAGTTGATGGCCATTACGGCCGCCAGTGAGTACCTTGGTGGTAAGTATTTAACGGACTGCACCATGTATGTCACTCTGGAACCCTGCGTCATGTGCGCAGGTGCGTTGTTCTGGGCGCAACTCGGTCGGCTGGTTATTGGTGCCAGTGACCCGAAACGCGGGTATAGCCGCGTTCAACCAGCCATTTTGCATCCAAAAACCCGACTGGAAACAGGCGTTCTTGCTGAAGACAGTGAACTGCTGCTGACGAAGTTTTTTAAGCGCTTAAGAACATAATTTCCTGTCGCCTTGTTAACCCAAGCGAATAATCATTCATTTTAACAAAACAATAAGATGGCTTTTGTATTAGACCCTCTTCCCTATCCAAGCGATTCACTTGAGCCGAATATCGACAAGCAGACGATGGAAATTCACCACGGTAAGCACCACAACGCTTACGTGACAAACCTGAACAACGCCATTGCGGGAACCGACCTGGAGAATAAATCCATTGAAGACCTGCTGGCCGGCGTAAGCCAGGCTCCAATAGCTGTTCGCAATAACGGAGGTGGTCATTATAATCACACCTTATTCTGGAACACAATTTCGGGTAGTGGTGGTGGCCAGCCTACGGGCGCTTTGGCAGATGCCATCAACCAGAAGTTCGGTTCTTTTGATGCGTTCAAAGAAGAATTCACTAAAGCAGCCACGACTCGATTTGGTTCGGGTTGGGCCTGGTTGATTTTAAGCCCCGACGGTGAGCTAGCCATTACGTCTTCACCGAATCAGGACAATCCACTTATGGATATCGCCGAAGTGAAAGGCTTTCCAATCATCGGTCTCGACGTCTGGGAACATGCCTATTACCTGAAATACCAAAACCGTCGCCCCGACTATATTGCTGCCTATTTTAACGTCGTCGACTGGAATGCAGCTGAAAAGCGGTACCAGCAGGCTAAACAAGCCTAGTCTCGTAAGATTGATAGTGTACAGTGAATAATAAATCTTTTGGCCTATTGTTCATTGTACATTATCAATAAATGCTTACTTTTGCCATCCTAAAACGGTGATTGTAGCTCAGTCGGTTAGAGCGTCGGATTGTGGTTCCGAAGGTCGCGGGTTCGAGCCCCGTCTTTCACCCAGAGAAAAGCCCTGCTAAGTCAGGGCTTTTTTATTTTATACGCTTCTGATTTCCTCCTTAATTAGTTACCAAGCTAGTTTGAATAGCTCATATTTCTTGTTGATGATTTTATAGAAAAGCTTAAACAAAATTTCAAATTTCCGGTTCTTCATATATCAATTCTCCCTAGCCTATAACCCTGCCTGAGTTCGGAGAATTGTCTGTCAGACCGCTGGCAGTCAGGCTCTGAAATGTATTGATTATTTGCAGCAACCGTTTTTATGAGTAGTTATTCGATCAAAGACCTGGAACAGCTTTCGGGTATTAAGGCGCATACCTTACGAATATGGGAACAACGCTACGACATTATTGCTCCCAGGCGTACGGACACAAACATTCGCACGTATGATGATCATGATCTGAAGCTCGTGCTAAATATTTCATTGCTCAAAGACCACGGGTATAAAATTTCGGAAATAGCCCGATTGACCCCGGAGGATATGAGCGAAGAGGTATTGAAAATTTCTGCCAAGCCACTCAATTATACCGATCAGATTCAGGCATTAACACTTGCTATGATCGATATGAATGAAGAGCGCTTTGAGCAGATTGTCAGCACCAACGTGGCTCAGTTCGGCTTCGAAACAACGATCGTTAGCATCATTTATCCGTTCCTGAGCCGTATTGGCGTATTATGGCTGACAGGATCGATCGGATCGGCGCAGGAGCATTTTATTACCAATCTAATTCGGCAGAAGCTGATCTCGGCCATCGATAGTCAGGCCGCCAAGCCAGGGCCAAACAGCAAGACATTCGTACTGTTCTTACCCGAAGGAGAGTTTCATGAAATCAATTTGCTATTTGCCCATTTTGTGCTGCGGGCGCGATCAAACAAGGTTATTTATCTAGGTCAGAGCCTGCCTTTCGATGAGCTGGTATTCGTTTACAAAAAATGTCGGCCAGACTACATTTTTACTGCCTTGACGACTGTTCCGGCCAATCATGAAGTGCAGCCGTATGTCAATCGGCTGGCAAAGACTTTTCCGGAAGCACACCTACTGCTGACGGGTTATCAGGTAATCGGACAGGACATTATTATTCCGGATAACGCCATGATTATCAATCAGATTAGCGATCTGATACAGGTAGCGAGCCGGTAATTCTGGCCATCAGTGCATGTGTTGCGCAAACGCCAGGGCTCGCCGTTCGGCATACGTATGTATATCCCCTGCTTTTTGAAAGCCTACATGACCACCATTGCGGGGCGTTTCCAGAAAAACGTACGGGTGTTTTTCTGCCATCCATTCCGGCGAACATTCGGGCGATAGCAGCGGATCGTTCTGAGCATTCAGCAACAGCGTCGGTACGGCAGTATCGGCCATAAAGTTGACAGCTGAGGCCTGGGTATAAAAGTCGTCGGCGTTACGGTAACTGTTGACTGGAGCGGAGAAAAATTCGTCAAAATCCCGCCACTGTTTTACCTCCTGCAATCGGGTCATATCCAATCGGCCGGGAAACCGCTCGGCTTTCTGGTTCAGCTTAACGACCAGTTTTTTCATAAATCGGTCGCGATAAAAACGGTTCGATGGCCAGTCCAGCAGCCTGGCACTAGCTCCCAAGTCCGTCGGGGAAGAAATGGCAATACCGCTTTTAATCACGTCAGGAATCGATTTTCCATGAACACCGAGGTATTTAAGGGTAATGTTACCGCCCATGCTGTAACCGACCAGGACAACTTCATGATAATCCTTTGTTTGTAACGCATGCTGAATGACTTCACCCAAATCGCCTATTTCCCCGTGGTTATACAGCCGGAATGCCTGGTTCATTTCGCCACTGCATGAGCGGCAATTCCAGGCCAGTACATCGTATTCATGTTGAGCAAACAGTTTAGCCGTTCCACGGATATACTGCCGATTACTATCGCCTTCGAGGCCATGCGTCAGTATTACCAGGCGGCTTCGCCCAGCTTCGATCCAGTCCAGATCAATAAAATCACCGTCCGAAAGCGTCAAGCGCTCTCGTTCGTAGGTTACGCCAACGACTTTACGGATCAGGCTGGGAATAATTGTTTGCAGATGTCCGTTGAACTGGTAAGTTGGTGGACCTGAATAAGCAGAACGAATGAGCGGCATATTAATCAAACAACGGATACTTTTACGGCGTTGTTTCAGGATACACCACCGCCATGCTCTTCACGAAATATTTATCCGTTCTTATTGCCAGTACGATTAAGTTTATTGGCGGTCCGCTTTCGGGTGCTGCACTAGGGCTAACCTGGCTGGAAACGGCCATCTGTACAACCATGGGCATGATGCTAAGCGTACTTATTATTTCGTATATCGGAACAGCAATTCAGGCACTGCTTCAGCAGTACTGGCCCCGGACGCCTAAACGCTTCACAAGACGAACCCGTCTGGCAATACGCATTTGGCAACGGTTTGGTTTGGCAGGCATCGCTTTGCTCACGCCCGTGATTCTGACGCCTATCGGAGGAACCGTACTGGCTATTTCGTTCGGTGTAAAACGAGGACCGCTTCTGCTTTACATGCTCATCAGCGGAGTTTCCTGGGCTATGATACAAACGCTGGCGATCTACCAGATTCCGGGGCTGAAAGGCATATTCGCGTAGTACAGCCGTGTTTTACCGGCTCACGGTCTGTCCAGCAGACGAGACCGGCTTCTTATGATAGTCACCCTGAGCAAAGTACTTTTCGATCAGGCAGTACAGCAGAATGAAAAAATAGCGGCTTCCCATCTCTTTGATCTTCAGTTTCGATTCACCGTATTTCCGATTGGTCCAGCTATTGGGCACCACAGCGTAACTGTATCCCCGAACAATTGCTTTCAGTGGTAATTCAACGGTCAAATTGAAGTGAGGTGACAAAAAGGGCTTAATTCCTTCGATGGTTTCCCGTTTATAGAGCTTGAAGGCATTGGTCGTATCGTTGTATTTAATGCCCATCACCACGCGTACAATGAAATTGGCGACGCGATTGATGAATTTTTTAAGCGCTGGATAATCGATCACTTTTCCGTCTTTTCCCCATCTGGACCCGAAAACGGCATCGACGTCGGTTTCGAGCATCTTCATATAAAACTTCACCAGATCTTCAGGATCATCGGATAAGTCGGCCATGAATACGGCCACACAATCGCCCGTGAACCGCTCCAGCCCGTAGCGGACAGCGTAGCCGAACCCATTCGGGCCAAGGTTGGTGTAACAAACCAGCGTCGGTATTTCGGTAGCCGCCAACTGCTCCAGCACCCGCAGCGTGTTGTCTTTGGAGTTATCGTTCGTTACGCATATTTCGTGTGGAATACTATGTTTGGCCAGTGTCTGATACAAAGACCGGAGCGTGGGTGGCAGTGACTCCTCTTCATTATAGGCCGGAATAACTACGCTTAATTTCATAGACGATACTCTTGTTAGTCCATTTTTCAGACGGTGATTTATCTAATAAAAGGTACTTCCAATTTAATACATTTTCTCAGCGATGCGGTAGAAGCCGGAGCGTGCTATACAATTTCGCGACTGGTCCCGGCACGATGTAATCCCGAATGATATCTTTTGTTTTTTCCCAGCCTGGCTTTCCTAAGTAAAGATATTTGAGGGCCAATCGCACTCGCCGGAAATAACTGCCCTCATACTGTTTAGCATCGAGCATCATCCGATAATACCGGGCAATGTTCCGACGCAGTAAGGCATCGTACTGATAGTCCAGCTCACGATTGATGTCGCTGTACATTCGGATACGATTTCGTAAAAACGTTTCGTCTTTCTCATTATCATGAAAGCTGGCACCCGCCCGGTTTTTCCGATACACCGACATTACATCTGGAATATAGCCAATTTTTCCGAGCTTCGCTTTCAGGATCAGCCGCGGAATATCGCCACTCGACGATTCCCGGAACCAGGCAGGATACTCTTTGATGTTATTTCTGTATAACGTACTCGACGTAGCCATGAACCAGATTTCGCTTTCACCGATCAGATCATCGACGGTGTAGAAAGGTTTCATATCGGGGCCGTTCAGCAGGTGCGAAGGAGCGCCATCTTCGTATGTAATAAGCGCATTGCTGAATACTGTCGAATAATCGGGATGGGTATCTAAAAAATCACTCTGCTTCTGGAGCTTCAGCGGGTCTGTCCAGTAGTCATCGCCATCCATCAATGCATAATACTCGCCCTTAGCCAGTTTGAGGGTTTCCAGAAAATTGATTCCCCCGTTTTTACCCATGTTGCGCGGATGCAACACGCCAATTACCAGGCCAGGATGCTTTTGTTCATACTCCTGAATGATCTCCCGCGTACCATCACTCGAAAAGTCATCGCCAACTAAAATCTCGATCGGGAAGGTCGTCTGCTGCATGAGCGCACTATCGATCGCCTTACGAATGAATTTATGCTGGTTGTACGTAATAATCAGAACACTGACTTTGATCATACCCGAAAAATAAACCCGGTCTGAACGCAACGTGCGGGGCGTGAAGACCGGGTCTCTTGGTTAGCGACACAAAGATAAGACCAGACGCCTGTTCTGGTGAATTTGTGGGTAATTTTCTGACTAAACGGCAGCGGCAGACGACGCATTTTTGGCAGACTGAATCTGGGTTTTCCAGCCTTGCGGTTCATCTTTTTCGGCTGGCGTCCCCCAGGGATCATAAAACGGCAGAATAGCGACCCAGCGCCCGGCCGGATCGTCCCAACTGAAGCGATCTGCAAAACTCGACGGACTTACCCAGTGCGGCAGATCGTAACGGAACAAAATCATGTCGCCGATATCCTGAAAACCTTCTGTTTCGACGATATGGTCATTGATCACATAGCCCGTACCGCCTGAGTTGTAATCTTTACCATACTGGTTGAGGGCCAGAATCGTTCCTACTTTCTGCGGATTGAGCGGGTGCCAGTGGCGTCCGAAAAAGCTCCCTCCCAAAGGATAATGGGTCACCTGCGGATGAAAATAAGGCTGGCCTTTCCGAATCCCGTATTCTTCCTGATTACCCGTCAGGTTATTCCAGAACCGACGCATTGGATCGAAGACATTCAGCAACGACTGGCGGGTTGGCTCATCGAGGTCGAGGATGGCGTCGAAGGTATGATCGTGAAATAACTGAGGGGCTTTCTGAATTTTGGCGATATGCAGCCGCTGCTTGTGCTGGTTGTTGTCGAAGGTATCGGGGCCTTCGGCCAGTGGCGTTTTGTCGGCCCAGGCGCGGGTTGTATCGATAATGTTCCGAAGCGTACTCTCCGGAATACCCGTTTTAATGATCACGATATTGGGTTCGTTCACCAACCGCATCACTTCTTCGTATGGAATTTCGGGAACGATCTGACCGTCTTTGAGTTCGGCCTCAACTTTTATCAGGTATTTTGCTACTTCTTTCATCGTGTTTCGCGTACTGATTTAGTACAAAATAGGCGGCTGTCTATGTAAAATCCAAATTCCGACAACCTGATTTTAGTCAGCAAACGGCTGGGTAGCATACCCAAATCCGGAAGCTCCAAAACCATTTCCGTTATAAAACATGACCCACTGATTCTGGTAAGGAAAAATGTGGCAGTAATCCATCATCAGTGAATCCCAGCCATCTGCTGATCGCTCGATGCCCGCCAGCTCATCCTTACGCACCCAGTTGATTCCATCGACCGATTCGGCATACCCGATCCGATAACTACGTTGTACGTCCGTTCGGTAATTCGTCGCGTTGCGATACGAAAAATACATTTTGTACAAATTCCCGTCTTTATAAACCGTCGGCCGCCCGATGGCATCCGTAAATTCGTCATAACCGACACAAACGTGGCCGGTCCGTTCCCAGTTAATCCCATCGGTCGATTCGGCGTATTTAACGTCATAGAAAGGCTCCGGATGACCATTGATTACTTCTATTTTCGTGCAGGACAGATACCACATCCGCCAGCATATTGAGCCATCGGGTTGTTCTTCACGGATCACACAGGGCTGAGCTACCCATACCTGATCATAAATCGACCGGTCGAGCAACGGTCCCGTATATTTCCGTTCGAAAGTCAGGCCACCGTCGCGGCTGATGGCCAGACCGATACCCAGGCGATAACTGGCGGTTTCGCTCTTGTTCCAACCTGTATAATAAAGCCAGATCTCGTCGCCTACGGGCAAAAACCACGATGGCATCGTACCCGCTTCGTCGAACATACCGACGGCGCCTTTACTCAGGCAGGCCTTGTCGTGTACGTATATTACTTCGGATAAATTTTTGGGATTTAGCTCGACGAAAGAAACCGCCGATGAAATACTCTCATCACGAGTAGAGAAATACACCCGAAGCTTATCTTCCAGCGGATACCCAAAGGGCACCTGCGCATGCGTACGGCTGAACGACTGTGAGCCATCGGGTTTATAAATGAGTCCTTTTTTTGTCCACATACGGTTTAAGGTAATTAGCTAGTTCAGGCGGTCAGTCCGCACGAATACACGGTTCTTTTCGAACTCACCAACCAGGCGATAATTGGCATCGACAAAGGCTTTCAGCTCCGGAAACGTCTCATACCCATAGGTAGCACGGTCGTAAAGCCAGCTCGAACTTGGTCCGACAGCATCGATAAAGACCGGCGGGCGGGATGCCTGAATATTCCGGATATAACGAGCCCGGTGTACCGGCTGATTAGACCCCATCACGCAACGAATTGTGTGGTTGTCACAAACACCCTGCGGCATTTGAGTCTGCACATTGTATTGCGGAGCCCAGCCCCATACCACCAGATCTTCGCCCGCCTGAGCAAACTTCCGAACGGCCAGTGCGGTTGGCGATAAATGAAAATGGCGAAAGGCGAAGGGGGCTTTCCGATACGCACTATAGTCATCGGTTTTCTCCTTTCGGGAAGAAATGAACGTGTTTATTCCAACAGAGACCACAACAAGCATTACCCAGAGTACGGTATGAAGCGGTGCCCGAAAATGATTAATCAGCCAGGCATTCAGCAGACAGACGGGAAACATCAGGTAAAGCAGATAATGCGTAAACTCATTACCGGGCTTAATGACAGCGTACCCGCTGGCGATTAACAATGCAAGTATAAAAACCAGAAGACTGGAGCCCTTTTCTAACCGTGATCGCCAAACGATCCAGCTGATTATCAGACCAAATGTAGGAATCAAAAAGACCAGAAAATCGTGGGTACGTCCGACAAAAGTGGGGAAGCGCCCCAGGAAATGCCAGAAGCTGGCTTCGGCTCCATAGGCAAAATTTCCGACGATGTAGAATTGAATTAAGTCAGAGAATACGCCGAAGCCCAGAGTGAACAAAACAACACCGAGGGGAAAAACAAGCCCACCAACCGCCAGGCTTATTAACGCCCGCCAGAATGTAGCTTTTGCCAGCCGCGAATACTGCCTGATTAGCCCGATCAAAGCGGCAACAACCAGCACCAGCACCGTCGGTGTACCCTGCAACTTGGCAAATGGCACCAGACTACTCAGAAAACTCAACCAGAATAGGCCACTGGGCGAATCGAAAGCCGACCGACGCCAGAGCCGGGAATATTGCCAGATGGCCAAGCCGGTAAGCGCCAAGGAAAGTTGCTCGTTGGTCGCGTGCAGGAAATTAAAATCCGTGGTAAACGCCAGAAAAGCGATGGCGGGTAAAAGAGCCAGCCGGGCAACGCGCGCGTTGAAAAAATTTTCTAGTGTGAAATAGCCACTGACGACACTCACTAACAGACAGAAAAAGGCTGTCCAGCGAAGCACTACGTAGTTCAGTGGCACGCCAAAATACCCTGGTATGGCCACGTAGTAGGAACTAAGTGGCCCCATCGTGGCTCCATCGACGTATTTCCAGTAAACAGGATGATGCCGGAGGGTAAGCGCCTGCGAAAGCAATTGACTTTCGTCAGGATTTAACTCCCAGTTTATGAAAAGAATAGGCAGGCGATTGAAACAAAGCAGCCCGACCAGTAAAAACGCTAGTCCGACTTGCTGTCGGTGCGACGTCCGATGCAGAAAATCTTCTCTGATGCATAAACCTCCTACAATCAGAAAAGCGAGCCATCCTCCTACTTCCCAGAAAAGGGAAGATTGTAAAAAATTCATGGCAGATCTATCAATAATACTTCTGATCCATACGTCGAAAAATAACAGGGGAGCAGGAGTGCGTAATGCCTGATGGCGGCCGGGCTGGTCCTGTAATGCCATCGGCAAACGGCCTGACCACGCGTCCGGGAGTCTGGTCAGGCCGTTTGCCGAAGAGCATAGCTTATTTTTGAAGCAGTAGCCGGGCGGCCATGCTGTCGTGAATCTGCGTCATTGTTTCTTTCAGGTCGAACGTCCAATTCCAGCCAGGATAATGCTGCTTGAATTTCGTCAGATCGGAAATGTACCAGATATGATCACCGCTGCGGTTAGTTTCCGAATACTGGTAGTTCATTTTGTTGCCCGAGATTTCCTCGCAGAGGGCAATCGCTTCGAGCATCGAGCAGTTGGCGTAGCGGCCCCCACCCGCATTGTATACCTCACCGGCCCGAGGATTCTGATAGAAATGCCAGAACATATTGACCAGGTCCCAACTATGGATATTATCCCGAACCTGCTTGCCTTTGTACCCGAAAATAGTGTATTGATTTCCTGTGATGGCACACTTCATCAAATAAGATAAGAACCCGTGCAGTTGCGCACCCGAATGATTCGGCCCTGTCAGGCACCCCCCCCGGAAGACGCCGGTTTTCATGCCAAAATAACGACCATATTCCTGCACCATGATATCGGCAGCCACTTTCGACGCGCCAAAAACCGAGTGTTTGGTATGGTCGAGGCTCATTTTCTCGTCGATACCATTCTTGAAATACTCGTGATTCTGGTCGATTTCCCAGCGGGTTTCCGTCTCGACGAGTGGCAGAAAGTTCGGATTGTCGCCGTACACTTTGTTCGTCGAGGTAAAAATAAACACGGCTTCGGGCGCATGAAGCCGTGTCATTTCAAGCATGTTGAGCGTACCGACGGCGTTCACGCCAAAGTCGGTAAATGGCTCACGAGCGGCCCAGTCATGGCTTGGTTGAGCCGCTGTATGCAACACCAGCTTGATATCGGTGCCATACTCCTGAAAAATTGGTTCCAGCTGACTTACTTCACGAATGTCAGCCGGGCGGTGTTCGTAATTGGTGTACGTTTCTGACAGCCGATTGCGGTTCCATTCTGTAGAGCCATCGGCTCCAAAGAAATATTGCCGCATATTGTTATCTATACCCACAACGAGGTCGAACTTGTCGGAGAAAAAGGCAACTGCCTCGCTGCCGATTAATCCAGCCGAGCCTGTAATTAATGCAATCTTCATGGCGTTATATGGACTGAGAGGGCGTAACCTACAAAAAAAATACTCTTTTGTTAGAAAGGTTAGCCGGACAAAGTAACGCAAAAAATTACATTTCCGTTGCTTTTCACCCATACCCTCCAGTAAATATGGGTTGCTTATTATCAAGCGGTTTGGCAAAATAAAAGCGATAAATCCAGGCCTGGGCCTGGATTTATCGCTTTTAGACTCACTAGCAAGTAATTTTATAAGCTTTGTGTGGTGTTACCCGGCGCATACAGTTTTTTCCGGATCTGTTCGGCTTTCGCATCCAGTTGAGGATTGGGGGTATACTTGTATTTAGTCTGTACAGCCACCGAATCTTTACCCGCTCCATATACTTCAGGATCACCGGCCCGATAGTTGGGGTTATAGTCATCAGCCCGATAATCGGCCTGCCGGATTGTGTTGTATTTCTGGTAATCGCAGGACGCCAGCGATACGACCGCTACAGCCAACAAACCAATAGTTAATACGCGTTTCATAGCCACTTGATTACGAATTGATTCCGCAAAAATAAGCAAAGAGTCGTTAGGCAACAGTCATTGATCGCCAGTTTTTTTGTTGTTTATACCGAGTATAAGCTGCTGATGTATCACTGGTTCAGTTTTTTGATTTCCTCCCCAACAAAACTCATCAGTTCCTGGATGTGTTCGCTCGAAAAATCGAAAGGCACGTTAGCAGCCGCATAGATGTCACGCAGGGGCGCTTTATATCCCAAACTCAACGCTTTTTTATAACCAGCCAGACCCGCTTCCGGATCACGCCGGTAGTTACGCCATACGCCAATTGCCCCGAGCTGAGCGATTCCGTACTCAATGTAATAAAATGGCACCTCGTACAAATGCAGTTGCCGCTGCCAGATGTATTCCTGATAAAAAGCAAATCCATTCCAGTTAGTGACAGAGTCGGTAAACTGTGTGTAAATCCGGAGCCAGTTTTCGCGTCGGTCAGCATCCGTGTGTTGTGGATTTTCGTAAATCCAGTGCTGAAACTTATCGATTGTAGCTACCCAGGGTAGGGTTTCAATAATCGACTCCAGATGCTGCAGCTTCGCCCGGCGCAGGTCGGCAGGATTGTCGAAGAATACATCCCAGTGGTCCATTGATAGAAGCTCCATGCTCATGGAAGCCAGCTCCGCTACTTCCATCGGTGGATTCCGGAAGGCTTTCAGCGGCAAATCGCGGGTCAGGAACGAATGCACGGCATGTCCACCCTCGTGTACCATCGTGACCAGATCGCGCAAACTGGAGGTCGCGTTCATAAAAATAAACGGCACTCCGATTTCTTCGAGCGGGTAATTGTAGCCACCAGGTGCCTTGCCCTTCCGCGACTCCAGATCGAGGTGCCCCATGGCCCGCATAATCCGCAGATCGTCGCCCAGTTCCCGATCGAGTCGGTCGAAGCAGGTAATGGCTTTTTCCAGCAGTTCGCTACCGGTCGCGAACGGTTTCAGGGGCGGCCGTCCTTCGACGTCTACTTTCGCATCCCAGGGCCGCAATGGCTCTACGTTCAATTTTTTTTTCCGCTCTTTAGCCAGTTCATTCAGCAGCGGCACCACCGACTGCGCCACCGACTGATGAAAATCGAAACAATCCTGAGGAGTATAGTCAAAACGCCCCAGAGCGGCAAATGAGTAATCCCGGAAGTTAGCAAAGCCTGCATTCGTCGCTATTTGATGGCGTAATGTATGTAATCGGTCGAAGAGTTGATCGAGGGCATTATGATCCTGATAGCGCCGTTCCCAGATTTTCCGCCAGGCCTCTTCCCGCACCGCCCGGTCGGTAGACTGAAGCCGGTCGCTGGCTTCGGGCAGGGTCATTTCACGCCCGTCGATCGTCACGGTCATGGCTCCTACTATAGCTCCGTATTTACGTTCTTCGGTCTGCAACTCAGTTTGCAGGGGAATATTCGCTTCCTGAAAAATATCGATGGCTTTTTTCATGCCACGCACCATTACGTCGTAGCCCTCGTCGGTAAGCTGGCTTAAGTAAGGGCTATTCACGGCTTTGAGGTCAAGGTCATTCCCCAGTGCCGTCATAAAGGGCTGAATATCAGCAATAAAAAAATTCAGCTGATTGACCAGTTCTTCATTGGCCGTATCGCAGGTCATCCGGATATACCGCCAGGCAAAATTTTCGGAGAGATACGATTCCAGCTGGCTCCGGTCGAGCAGCCACTGTTTTAGTTCATCCACACTGTCGATAGGACGCTGCTGCAGTTCTTGGTAAAGAGGTTTAACATCGTCCCAGCTCTGTAAAGTAATGTCTTCTCCAATAAATGATCGGGCTGGCCGAGTAGGTAAATGGAGTGTTTCGTTTGACGTCATACCGTAAAATATTGGTTAAGCGGAGTTCAGTCCGCCAACTCATTGGCTAAATTCTGGCTGGCAAGTAAGCGGCTTTTCAGCACCCTTACAATAAGTACTTCCAAAACTTTTTTGTTTATGCACTTGCATCTACGAAAATCTTCGTATATGTTTGCTACGAAAGCATTCGTAGATAGATCATGAAGCCAACAGACGCCGAATTGGAAATTCTTCACGTACTCTGGGCCGCTGGTCCCAGCACCGTACGGCAGGTACACGAGAAGCTAAGCCTAAGTCGGGATATCGGCTATACAACCGCTCTAAAATTAATGCAGATTATGCACGAAAAAGGATTGCTTTCCCGCGAGGAAGACGGCCGTTCGCATACCTATACGGCGCTGGTGAGCGAAGAAGATACCCAACGGAACCTGGTCGATCGCTTTGTCGAAACAGCCTTTCGCGGATCAGCCTCGAAACTAGTTATGCAGGTTTTAGGCCAGCACAAAGCCTCCCGTCAGGAGCTGGATGAGATTAAAGCCCTGTTGAACAACCTGAACCGGGATACAACGGAGTAGACTACTATTTGACGTAGTCAGCAGATTTTTTGTCAACTAAAATATTCCTATAACTCATGAATACGCTCCGTTTTCTAACAAATCCGGTCGCTGAGGCTCTGGGCTGGACGCTGCTTCATACGATATGGCAGGGCTTTGCGGTAGTAGTGCCCGTAGCGGTCCTATTGCATATTCTACAGCATCGCTCGAGTGTGTTACGATATCGGGTCGGAGTGCTGGCACTGTTGGTTCAGCTATTGGCGTCGACGGCAACGTTTATCTGGTATTATGAGCCAACCGTCAAGGCTTTGCCCCTATCGGCCGTGCTCAAATCGGCAGAGGTCATGCCGATCCGCTGGCAGACGTTTGCGCAGACGTTGCCCTGGCATCAGCAGGTGCAGTACTTTCTGGAGGCCCATCTAAGCCAGTTTGTATTGACTTACCTAATTGGCGTAGCCCTTTTCGGGTTGCGGTTGGTCGGTGGCTGGGTTTATTTACAGCGGTTGCGCCAAACGGCTCTTCGGCCTACCACCGTAGCCTGGACTCATCTGACCGATAAACTCCGGTCATCGTTACACATCCGGGCTGTGGTTGAGGTTCGGGAGTCGGCCCGAATTGCGGTGCCAATGGTAGTCGGCGTGCTCAAACCCATGCTGCTTTTACCCATCAGCCTGGCTACCCACCTGACTATCCGTGAAATTGAGGCTGTGCTGGCGCATGAGTTAGCCCATGTGAAACGCCAGGACTACGCTGTCAACCTGCTCCAGTCGGTTGTCGAAGTGCTTTATTTTTTCCATCCGGCCTTATGGTGGCTGTCAGCGCGGGTGCGTGAAGAACGTGAACACTGCTGCGACGATCTGGCCGTTCAGGTATGCGGGGGCGATGGGTATATTCTGGCGCAGGCTCTTGCGCGTGTGGAAGAATTACGACTGGTACAAAATGGCCCGACGCCTGTGCTGGCAATGGCTTTTGCGTCGAAACGGCAGCATCTGCTACACCGTGTCCGGCGAATGTTGGGGGTTCCTACACAGCCTTTTGTTTCGAACGGTAGCCTGGCGGGATTGACCCTGGCAACCATTTTACTGATGAGCGCATCGGTCTACGCCATGCAGGAGGAGAAACCGAAGCCGCCCGCTTCCCAACCTCATCCTTCGCACACTTCACGGCGACATAGAACTGGAAACGGAACTGAGTTCACCATTACAGACAGTAAAAAGGTGGATCACATTATTTGGAAGGGGCAGAAATTACCAGCCCGACGCGTGGCTCACTTACAACAGTTACTCGATCAGGTTATGGCGGGGAAGGTATCTCTGGACACCGTACCAAAGTCGGACCGGGATATTTTGCTGACCATTATCGAGACAAATTCTTCATTCGAAGCAAGCATGAAAGGGCTGGCCGAAGGACTGACGCACATCGATTACAGCAATATTGTTGCGTCGGCGCTTCAGAATGTTCCGCTCAGCCCCGATGGTACCGTAGAAGGCTTAACCAAAGTGGATTACAGTGGCATCATCCACGATGCGATGGCCTCGTTATCGACCGTACTTCCGCTAACCGACTCGCTCGGCCAGTTGCGTACGTATCATCAGCGGCAAATCGACAGCTTAAGTCAACTGATGGCCCAGCAGTCGAAGCAGGCTGAAGCGTTGCGATTGCAGATGGAAAAGCTCCGGTTTCCCATCGAAGAAGTCAATCGGAACAGCGATGTACTGCAATGGCGCAAAAATAAGCTTTTACAGCAACGTGAAGCCCTTATTGAAAACCATCAGCGGCTATTGGCTAATGAAGGAAAACAGAAATTGAGCCAGGCGGAAATCGAGAAACAGTTGGCCGCTCTGGAGCCCGAAATCAAAAAGCTCGAGGGAAGTATGGAGGACTTGAACCGGCAATTTGAACAGATCAATGCCCGGCAGGATGAGCTGAAGCAGCCTATGCAGAAGTTGGGACGGGAGTCTGAACAGCTCGATGCCCAGTTGGAGAAGCTATCCGAAGAGATGGAAAAGCATGGTGCCGAACTGGAACTCACCGTACCTGACTTATCGAACCTGGACGTAGACGTCAATGTAAATACAGATGTTCGTCGCCCCAGACGCCCGGCTAAGTCGCCGGTTGCTCCTAAAGCTGTGACGCCGGCAATAGCGCCCATGGTACCAGACGTGACCGCACCGGTTCCAGCACGCCCCTCGCCACGAGTAAACGTTGAGATACCCGCTGCGCCACCAGCGCCCAGTGCTGCCCCCAAACCAGCTTTGGCACCATTTTCTGAACAACCCGATATTCCGAATAAGCCTGCCAGGAAGGCAAAACGGTCTAACTAGTTAACTAACCAACAAGAGCTGCCTTCCGGAAGGCAGCTCTTGTTGGTTACTGCTATTCGATCTCGATCACAACGTCAGTTCCGACGGGGTGAGCTACGCAGGTCAGTACGTACCCGGCTTTCAGCTCCGACTCCGACAGGCCATCTTCTTCATCAAGCTTCACCTTACCAGATAAACAGCGCCCCATACAGGCCGTACACATACCGGCCTGGCAGGAATACGGCAAGTCGATATCCAGATCCAGTGCGGCTTCCAGAATGGTCTGATGCGGAGCTACGGCAAATTTATATTCGCTGCCTTCATACAGAATCGTCACCTCGGGCGAGCCACTGTTACCGGCTGTAAGGGGTTCTTCCACTACGTCACCAGCGGCCACGGGCGCATGGGCGAAACTCTCTTTATGAACTCGCTCACTCGATACGCCTACCAAAGTCAAGGCCGAGCGTGCTTCGGCCATCATGCCATCGGGGCCACAGAGGTAAACGCTGGCGTTCTGCCGTTCGGCAGCGGGCAATTGTTCGAGTAAACGAGTCAGTGTGTGCTGATTCAGACGACCTTCGGCACCGGTCCAGCCAAAACTGGGCTGGCTTAGTACATGGGTTACCTGAAAACGCGATCGGCCGTAGGCCTGCTCCATAGCATCGAGATGCGCTTTGTAAATAATCGATTGCTGGTTCCGGTTGCCGTAAATAAGCCAGATACGGCTGTTGGGTTCTACATGCAGTACGGATTTAGCCATCGAGAACAAAGGAGTAATCCCACTCCCCGCCCCAATTAAAATAACCGTCCGTCGATTTTGTGGATCAAGTTTGGGCGTAAACGTACCCATGGGCTCCAGCGTTTCCAGGATATCGCCGGACTTGATTTGGTCGCAGAGGTAATTCGAAGCCTGACCACCCGGAACCCGCTTTACCGAAACGGACAGCGACACGTCCACGTGGGGCGAGGAAGCCATTGAGTAAGACCGGCGTAATTTTTCTCCATTGACTGTTAACAGAAAAGTCAGAAACTGACCGGGCTGATAGCGAATCTCCTCGTTGATAGGATGCCAGAAACTGATCGTCACGGCGTCAGGCGTTTCCTGAACGACGTCTTTTACTTTTAAAAAATATCGATTGGCCATTATTGTCAGGTTGTCAAGAGAACCGGTTAACGATTTCTCCGCACATTCCGTTGATTGATTCATTTAACCGTCATGCAAAGGTACGGTGAACGACCGGAACTACGCATGGTCATGAAACTGGACTAAGCGTCCGGCCGGTGCCTTGAGGATCGTGCCCATGATCAATGCGGCTTGTTGCACAGCCTCCTGCAACTGTTTGCTGAAATAATGAGCAATGGAACCGACGAAATGAACTTCCCACTGAGCCGCTTCCGGAAAACGCTTCACATAGGTGGTCAGGAACAACGTAAAGGCATCGACTACGAGCTGATGTACGTATGGATGCGTGCTACGTTCGCTTAAAAAGGGAGTAAAGGCAGCAAAGTAGCGGTTCGGAAACGGCTTCCGGTAGGCATTGTCGAGCAGGGTAGGTCGGTCGAGCGCGTACTTTTCCTGAAAAGCGTCCTGTAAATCGGCGGGTAGCCGTTCCTGGAAAAAATCGCGGACCAGTGTCTTTCCCAGATACCCACCACCGCCTTCGTCGCCCAGCCAAAAGCCCAGCGATTGTATTCCACGCGTAATCTGCTTTCCATCGTAACAGCAGGCATTCGATCCTGTACCCAGAATGCAGACGATACCTGGTTGATGGCCCGCGGCTGCCCTGGCCGCGCCCAGCATGTCGCTATTGACGTCGACGACGCGCAGATTTGGCAATACAGTGCCTAATGCGTCAGCAACCAGATGATTTACCGATGGGCCCGTGCAGCCGGTTCCATAGAAGAACGCATCGGTAATGGAATCGGCTGGTAGATGTGGCAGTAGCTGCGTCTGCAACGTAACGACCATCTGATCGACGGTTTGATAATACGGGTTGAATCCGTCCGTTTGTATAACGAGACTACGGCCATTGGCAACCAGTCGCCAGTCTGTTTTCGTTGAGCCGCTATCGGCAATGAGAAGCATGGAATCGAAAGAGTCGGGGCGCTGCCCGAATGTAAAGATGAATCGTTAAATCAACTGACCAATAAGCGGGAACCGGTCAAAGACCTGATTCGTATGGGGTGCATCCGCCAGTTCATCGGTCAGATCCTGGCCCGCCCAGTGTTCGTAATGCTTACCGTTGCGCCAGAGTCGGGAAGCGGTCAGGTCATAAATGAGGCCGTCGTAGGCACACCAGATTTCCTCCCGATCCTGCCCATTGCGTAAGGCCAGTTGCGAGCGGGTATACACCTTAACAGAACCGGAGCTGGCCGACATGATACTACTGAATTAAAAAAATGAATTTGACAAGGCTATTTTGCGAGTGAGCACAAAATTAGCGTAACTTTAGCCACTTCTGTTTATATGCAACAATTTACCATGAGAAAGACTTCCGTCACTACGTTGCTCTCGGCAATCGTCCTGGTCGGTTTATTCGCGGGGTGCAAAAAAACCTCAACACCACCCGTCTCGGAACTCATTGCCAAAGTCTGGACAGCGAGTAAAGTGGAAGAGAACAACGTAACTGTTTACACACGGGGTGCAACCAGCCAGATTCGTGATTATTCGAATTTTAAACTCGACCTCAGCAAATCACCATCCGTTAGCTACACTGAATACGAAAAAACCACATTCGTCGGCCAATATACCGTCCCTTCAGATAACAAACTGGTACTTAGCAATCTGAATCCACCCCCATCTGGATCTAACCCCGTCGGTACAGTTGAATTCACGATTAACTCAATCGATGACAATAATTTAAAAATTACGGGCACTTCGAACAACCTGAAAACGGGTGGTACCATCAACGTCTATACTCTGACAAGTCCGTAGGGTTTCATAAACTAATTACCTGAAGAAGCCGTTCCGTAAGCTAACCGGAGCGGCTTTTTTTAATGAGTACTACTAACGGATGGGCAAAGCCAGTCTGTTTCTCCGTCGCCATCCAGCAGTATTCAGCGCTTCTTATTCATTTGCAGTATGACTGACTTAAACAAACTGGGCGAAACGGGCCTGATCGACCGAATTCGTCAGGCTACCCCGGCTCCTACACATGCTGAAACGATCCGGGGGATTGGCGATGACGCAGCAGTGTTCGACTGGGGCGAAGACTACGGCCTGCTGGCTACCGACCTGCTCGTAGAAGGCATCCATTTCGACCTGACCTACGTTCCACTGAAACACCTCGGATATAAGGCCGTTACATTCGGCGTATCGGATATTGCGGCCATGAATGGCTTACCCGTTCAGGTGACCGTCGGTGTCGGATTGAGCAGCCGGTTTCCGGCAGAAGCCGTAGACGAACTTTACGAAGGCATCCGAGCGGCCTGTGAAGCGTATAAGGTCGATCTGGTGGGCGGAGATACAACGGCTTCGCGCTCCGGCCTGATCCTTTCCGTGTCGGTTCTGGGTAAAGTACCGAAAGATTTGATTACGTACCGCAACACAGCCCAAGCTAATGATGTCGTCTGCGTTACGGGCGATTTGGGCGCGGCCTACCTCGGCCTGCAACTGCTGGAGCGCGAAAAACAGGTATTTCTGGCCGATCCGAACATGCAGCCCAACCTGTCGGAAGAGCGCGCTTACCTGGTCCAGCGACAGTTAAGACCCGATGCCCGCACCGACATTGTTCATGAGCTGCGTGATCTGGGCATTCGGCCAACTGCCATGATCGATCTCTCCGATGGGCTCGCGTCGGGCTTATTGCATGTGTGTCATCAATCGGGTAAGGGAGCGGTTATTTTTGACGAAAATCTGCCCATCGACGATCAGACACATTTAGCCGCCGACGAGTTCAGGATCAGTCCCATAACGGCCGCACTCAATGGTGGTGAGGATTATGAACTACTGTTCACCGTTCGGCCGCAGGCATTTGAGAAGTTATCTACCAATGCCCGCATTACTGCGATCGGCTATCTGACCGACCATCCGGAGCAGATCGTACTCGCCACCAAAGCCGGGCAGCAAACGCCTATCCGGGCGCAGGGCTGGGGCATGAACTAAGCAGACTACTTCTGTATTTCGTACTGGTAAAGCCACTCCGAGATGGTCGCCATGGTATTGGATGCAACTGCATCGTCGAGGATATCCCTAGACAGAAGAACTAGTACATACTGGCGACCGTCGGGCAGGAAAACAATCCCGGAATCATGACGGACACCCTTGATGGCGCCGGTTTTATGAGCTACCCGGACTGACTTTGGTAGTTTGGCCGGAATAGCGCTATTGAATTTCTGGTCCATGAGCGTCGTAATCATTTTCTTTGACGCTTCAGGATTTACGGCTTTTCCCGTCGCGATCTTATCGAAAATCACCATAAGATCGTAGGCGGTGGTGGTATTGTTCAGCCCCTGCGCAAACGCTTTGCTGTCTTCTACCCCCCGCCGAACCTGAATGTCGCTGGCCCCCAGCTCACGCATGGTTTGAGTAACGTTTCGTGCATCGACCCGCTCGATGACCAGATTCGTAGCCAGGTTGCTGCTCCAGATAATCATATCGTACACGAGCGACGCCAGGGTGCGTTTGGTACCTGCCTGCTTATAAATGGTGGTGTCGCTGTCTTCGGTAGGGTGTAACTGATAAGGGCTCCCATCGACTATGCTCTTAAATTCGGTCTTGATCGGAATCGAATCGGAGAGCGATAGTTTGTGAAGAGCCACCTGCTTATACACCTCAATCATGACCGGTGTTTTCATAGTGCTGGCTGCATGGAATTCTTCGTGCTCCCGAATCAGCAATTCCCTGCCGGTCGCCAGATCTTTGAAAGCAACGGCGAAAACACCCGGCTGCTGGCTTAGCTCATGGTTGATTTTCTGCTTGACCTGATCCAGACTTAGTCTGGCTTGTCCGGACGTCAGGGAGACTGCCATCAGGACGTACCCAACCGATAGGGCAGCGCCCATCATCTTGCTTTTCAGCATCGTATTTTTTTAGTTTGTGAATCGATGGTTATCGTATCCTGTACCTAACGTACCCGGAGCAGTTTGGAGTAACAAGGTAGCACATCATTGCAGTTCGGCTTCAGCAGCAGTGTATCCCGACGGAACTCCAGCCCCTGCCGAACGCTTACACTAGCTCCGTTTGTCTGAATAACCAGATTGATGAACAGACTATCGGGGTATGTTTTATCGATGCGATAATATTTGTACGGGGCATAATACGTCATTTCTGTACCAACATACGCCAGCTTCCCATCGGCATCGAAGGTAAGGGTTTGGGAAGGAAGACTACTGTACTTTTTTACGGAAATATACGACGTGTCGCGCCGGACATAAATCGAATCGGATTTGACCAGCGAAGTATCCTGAACGATGGCTAGTGAATCCCGCTTGATGCGGATGGTAAAAGAAGAATCTTTAGGAAAGCGACGTTCATAGAGTCGCCACGTACCCGTAATGCGCGGCTCAGCGGTGCCCGGCGAAAAATCGGTAGTCGTTTTACAGGCCAGCAGCAGACTGGTCAGCATAAACGTCAGCAATCGGAGAAGTACTAGTTTTTTCACAAGCTAATCGGCAGTTCGTAAAAGTAACGAACAGATCGCTAAAGCCATTGCCTCCGGCTTTTTAAGCGCATGAAAGTTCTTTTCGGCAGGACGAACAGGCTTACTTCATTTCTGTAAGCCTGTTCGTCCTGCCGAAAAAATTAACTAGACAAACTCGGCCCCCCGCTCCTTGGCATCGGCCACAAAATTTTTCACCTTCTGTTCTTCCTCTTTCCGGCAAATCATCAGCACGTTGTCATACTCAGCCACGATGTACCCATCCAGTCCGTTGACCACAACTAGCCGGTCTTTGGGGGTTTTAATGATGCAGTTCTTCGTGTCGTAGAGCATAATATGACCGTCGATCACATTAAAGTCTTCGTTCTTGTCCGATACTTCATAAAGCGATTTCCACGTTCCCAGATCCGACCAGCCAAAATCGCTTAATACGACGTACACATTTTTGGCTTTCTCCATCACCCCGTTGTCGATCGAAATGCTTTTCGTGAGCGAATAGGCTTTGGCGATAAAAGCGGTTTCCTGATCGGTATAATACACCCCGTTGCCTTCCGCAAAAATTTCAGCGATTTCGGGCAGATGGGCCTCGAAGGCTTTGATGATAGCCTGTACGTTCCAGACGAAAATACCGGCGTTCCAGACAAACTCACCACTTTCCAGAAACTGCTGCGCCAGTTCCAGGTGCGGTTTTTCGGTAAATGTCTTTACTTTCTTGACGTCGTCGCCTGATTCAGGAATGTACTGAATGTAGCCGTAACCCGTGTCGGGGCGGCTCGGTTTGATACCCAGTGTTACCAGAATATCCTGATTTTGGGTTGCTTCCAATCCGGTGCTGATCGTACGCTTGAATTCTTCCTCCTTCAGAATAATATGATCGGCCGGGGCTACTACGATATTGGCTTGCGGATCCCGTTGCGCGATTTTATAGCAGGCATAGGCGATACAGGGTGCAGTATTTCGGGCAATCGGTTCGCAAAGTACCTGATCATCCGACAATTGCGGAAGCTGCTGCTGGCACAGGTCCTTATAAAGCGAGCTGGTGACGATAAAAATATTTTCGGGTGGACAGATGCCGTCGAAGCGATCGGCAGTTTGCTGAAGCAGCGTTCGGCCCATGCCGAGAACATCGTGGAATTGCTTGGGATAACTTGTGCGGCTGAATGGCCAGAACCGGGTTCCGACACCACCTGCCATAATAATGACATACGTATGATTCATCGATAATTGGGTAATTTGCGACAAAGTTATCTCTATCTAACCGAATAACGCGGGATGGGGTTTAATTTACAATAGAACAATCTTGGTAACAAGTTTGGCGCCGAAAATTAACCCCCATCCCGCATTATTCCAACTACCCTAAAAATCGCCACCTACTGCCCGCAGGAGCGACACGGCATATTGCACTTCCTGACTACGCAGCTGAACCAACTGCTGTTCCGTCGTCAGAATCGTTCGTTGTGCATCCAGCACTTCCAGGTAAGTGGCCAGCCCCCTTACGTAGAGTTCACGGTTGTACTGCTCCGTCCGGCGGGCCTGCGTGAGTGTCTGCTCCTGCAGGGCAATCTGTTCACGCAGCAAGGTCAGATTATCTAAAGCGGTCTCGGCATCGCGCTGAGCCAGCTGAATTGCCTGCTGATAGACTTGCTGATTAGTTTGGATCTGTTGCTTCGAGAGGGCAATGTTCTGACGGGCCCGATGGCCTTCGTACAGCGGCACCGACGCGTTGACACCCACGATGTAGGTTGCCGCGCTGGGTGTAACCCAGGTACCAATTCTACCGGACAAAATCCCCCCGGACCCAATCAACGTAACCCGCGGCAGTGTACTGGCCTGCTGAAGTGTTACCTGTGCCGTTGCAATCTGATTTTGCCGCACATATTGTAATAAATCTGGGCGACGGGCCAGTTGCTCCACCGGCACATTTGCATATGGGTACGTCGGTACAGCGGTTGGTAACCCTCCGACCGGCACCGAGAACTGGGCCGGGTCCTGTGCGCAAAGCTGAGCCAACCCATTGACCAGTTCAACGCGCGCCCGCTGCAATCCTTTCAGGGTAACTTGTAAGCCGGCATAATCGGTTTCAGCCCGTTGCACGTCGATCTGGTTGATCAAACCAACCCGAAACCGTTCGCGCAGAATAGACAAAGTTGTATCGCGCGACTGGATATTCCGGCGGAAGACGGCCTGTTCGGCATCGTTGCCGCGGATCAGCAGGTAGGTGCGGGCAATATCCGACGCCAGCGTCAGTCGAAATGACTGGTAATCGGCTTCACTGGCCTGCGCCTGTAAATCGGCCACGGCAATACTACTGCGGATGCGCTTGAACAAATCCAGTTCATAGCTGGCATCGATCGGCAACAGCTGAAAGGTATTCAGTTGAAAACGCGGCAGCAGATCCGACTGATTGGCAACGGAAAGCGGCCGGCGTTCTGACAGGCTCTGCGTGGTGATCAGGGCAGAACTGCGTAGAGATGGTGACAGGAATGACTGGGCTACTTTTATCCGGATCCGGGCTTCTTCCAGCCGACTCAGGGCCGAACGCAGGTTCGGGCTGTTATCCAGCCCCAGTTGAATCAGGGATTCGAGCGTCGGATCGCCAAACCGCCGAAAGCCGCTGATGGTCAACGCCGGCACCGATCCATTTGAGTTGGGTATGGCGGTCGAGCCAGAAGATACTCCCGCCACTGGCGCCGAAGTGGTTTGTGGCTGTACCGTACCTGTTGCTCCGGCGGATGCAGCCCCCGGCTGTACCGTTGCGGCTCCGCCCGGTACATTCAAGGGTGTGGTCGAAACCTGGGCATTCGCCTGAATAGCGATTATACCAACCAGGCAAATACTTTTTACATACTGATTCATCGTAGAGCTACTGATTTTTCGGCTACTGCTTTCCGAAACCGAACTTTCTGGCCGTCGCGTAGGCGATCGTTTGGATTAGTCACGACGAGTTCCTGGCCCGTTAGACCACTGGAGGCTTCGAGTGTCGTGCCATAATCACGCCCCAGAGTAATGGGCACAAACCGTACCCGCTGATCGGCCTCGACCACCACGACCCGCGGGCCTTCCGGGGTTATCTGCAGGGCATTGGCAGGAATCAGGACCGGTGCATTGGCAGCAATCATGCTGAAGCTGACCTGGCTGTATAAACCGGACGGGATTTCCTGTTTTGGATTCGGAATGGCCACTTCGGTTAATAACGTTCGGGATTCGCTCCGCAAGGTACCCGAGGTACGGACGACTTTTCCCGTAAAGGTCCGATTTTTTAGCTCCGGAACCACCACCGTTGCGGGTAATCCAACTTTAATATACCGAAAATAAGTCTGGGGTACGTCGACAAAGACACGCAGCATACCCAATTCGGAGATCGTGAAGAGCGGCTGACCCGCGCCCGGCGATACCAGCGTACCGTTTTCGGCCGTCCGGCTGGTAATTACTCCATCGAACGGTGCCCGAATTTGCTGTAGTTCTTTCAGCGCCTGTAACCGCCCCAGATTAGCCTGCGCCACCGTCACCGCCGACTGGCGCGTGTCGACATCCTGTTTGGCTACCGCGCCGGGTAACTGAACACTCTGCAATCGATCGAGGTTGGTTTGCGCCAGTTGCTGATCGGCTTTGGCGCGGGCAATGTCCTGATCCAGTTCGGGCGCATCGATCGTCGCCAGCAGCTGCCCTTGTTTTACATGAGCACCGATATCGACGTACCACCGGCGCAGAAAGCCCTGCGTACGGGCATAGAGTGGCGTTTGCCGATACGGTTGAATCTGGCCGGGCAGCATCAGCCCTGTTGTGTCTGACGAATGTTTGAGGGGAACCGCATTCACGATGGGCTCCCGGTTCTTTTCTTCGATGGCCGCAGCCCGCAATTCCTGCGTATTTTTCAGGCGGGGTAATACGCCGAAGAACACAAACAGCGCAATCAGTATCAGCAGCGGAATTATGACTCGAAACGCTTTCATATAGCTAGTTTGTAGATACTTCGTTCAAAGGTTCGATCCGAACCACAGCGTCTTTATTCAGTGGTCCATATAAGTGCGGAAACCGGTCGTTGTTAGTGGCCGCTTCATACCTTAATTCATGCTTGAGCTTATCCGCATCGACATGCAACAGCAGCAGATTGGATACATTCTGGTAATAGCGGTTCAGCGTACCCGGCACCTGCGCCTGCGTCGACAGATGGATAAAGCCTTCGCTTTGCAGACTGGCCGCTTCGTAATCGGGCTGATTTTCCTGGCTGGCCCAGTCAGCAGCCTGGACAATGTGATAAATCAGGTTCATTCGAAAACAACTTCGGGTTCATCCTGCACTTTCTTCTCCTTAGTCCGGGCTAAGTAACTGAACACGACCGGCACAAACAGCAGCGTCGTTACCGTCGCCAGTAATAACCCACCGATAACCGCCCGGCCCAGAGGGGCATTCTGCTCGCCCCCTTCGCCCAGGCCCAGCGACATCGGCAACATGCCAATAATCATGGCAATAGCCGTCATCAGAATAGGCCGCAGTCGCGTCCGGCCTGCTTCGAGCGCGGCTTCGTAGGCATTGTTACCAACTTCGGGCAAGTGATCTTTGGCGAAGCTGACCAGCAGAATACTGTTCGCCGTAGCAACGCCCACGCTCATGATAGCGCCCATCAGCGACGGAATGCTGAAGGTTGTGCCCGTCAGAAAAAGCATCCAGACCATACCCGACAGCGCCCCCGGCAAAGCGGTAATGATAATGAATGGATAGCGAAACGACTGAAAGTTGACGACCATCAGCAGGTAAACCAGCAGAGCCGCAAAAACGATGCCCAGGCCAAGTCGATTAAAGGCGCTTTCCATGCTCTCGACCTGTCCGCGAATCGTAATCAAGTTGCCGGGCTTCAGTTGGGTTTTATATTCAACCGCGAGTTTGTTCAGTTCCTTCGCGACCGAACCGAGGTCCGTTTTCTCTACCGATGCATACACGTCGTAGCTCGGCTGGGTATTCACGCGGTTGATAATGACCGGAGCGGTCGTCCGTTTGACGGTCGTTACGTTGCTCAGTAATTGCGGGGTCGCCTGCTGGCCCGGCACAATCGGGGTTCGGAGCAGTTTATCGAAGCTATCCAGTTTATAAGGGGGAGTCTGCACCGCAATCAGGTACGGAAAACCGGTGTTCGGATCAGGCCAGAAGTTCGGGCGGGTTTGGCCTGTACCACTGAGCGAGATGTTCATATTCGTAGCGACCCGCTGTTCGGTCAGGCCAAACTGACCGGCCCGCTCACGGTCGATATCCAGGAATAGCTCAGGCGCATCCAGTACCTGATGCAGGTGTACGTCGACGGCACCCGGTATCTGCGCGATTTTTTCCCGCAGTTCGCGAGCAACCTTCAGGTTATTGGCCCGGTCGAAGCCCGACACCTGCACGTCGATGGCCGACGTCAGACCGAAGTTCAGAATCTGACTAACAATATCGGCAGGCAGGAAAAAATACGTTACCTCGGGCATCTGCTCCCGCAACCGAGCCCGCAGTTCACGTACGTAGTCGTCGGTTGGGTGCGACCGCTCTTCGTTCAGCGAGATCAGCAATTCAGCATCCGACGGCCCAGCGGCTGAGTTATCCGTGAAAATAAAATTATAGCGTTCCGATGTCAGACCGATGTTGCTGATGATCGAGCCAACCTCCTCGTCCGGAATAACTGCCCGAACAATCTCCGCTGTTTTGGCGGCCACCTGTTCAGTCGCTTCCAGGCGGGTGCCCGCCGGTGCCCGTAAGTGCAGCTTGATCTGGCCGGCATCTACCTTCGGGAAAAAGTCGCGGCCGACAAAGGGCGTCAGTACAGCCGTGAACGCGATCACCGCCACAAATACGGCCAGCACTGTTCGACGATGACCTAACACCCATTCCAGCGCGCCCATGTAACGTTCCTGGAAGCGCTCAAATCCGCTGTTAAAGCCCTGATACAGTCGCCCGAAAAACGACCGGCGCTTAACAACTCCATGCCCATCGCCCGCTACCCCGTGCGACTCCCCGCGTAACATCAGGTCGGCCAGCGCCGGCACCAACGTCCGGGACAACACATACGAGGCCAGCATGGCAAACACCACAGCTTCGGCCAGCGGGCCAAACAGAAACCGGGCCGGGCCTTCCAGAAAGAGCACCGAGGTAAATACGATACAGATTGTCAGGGTCGATACCAGCGTGGGGGTGGCAATCTGCTGGGCACCTTCCAGAATCGCCTGCCGAAGCGGCATTCCCAATTCTTCGTTCCGGTGAATGTTCTCGATGGTTACCGTCGCATCGTCTACCAGAATCCCGATCGCTAAGGCCAGCCCGCCCAGGGTCTGAATATTCAGGGTTTCGCCCAGTAGGTACAAAATCACCAGGGATGACAGAATCGACAATGGAATCGAAATGGCGACGATAAGCGTACTACGCCAGCTTCCCAGAAACAGCAGGATCAGGGCAGCGGTCAGCAAAGCCGCAATCATACCTTCTACTACAACCCCTTTGATGGACGCCCGCACAAAAACCGACTGATCGAACAGTTCCTGAATACGCAGGTTCGACGGAGCAGCCGCCCGCACCGTCGGCAGCACCTGGTTGCGGATTTTGTCGACGATCTGGGTGGTCGAGGCATTTCCTGTTTTTACAATACTCATCAATACCCCTTTGCTACCGTCCTGCTTTACGATGTTTGTCTGCACGGCAGCGCCATCGTGAACATTAGCTACGTCGCGCATGTGGACCGTCGTACCGCCCAGCACTTTAATAGGTACGTCGTTCAGCGTAGTAATGACATCAGGCTTCGAGTTTAGCCGGACGTTGTATTCTTTGTCACCCAGCCGTAAGGAACCGCTCGGCAGAGTCAGGTTTTGCGCCGTAACTGCATTCGTCACTTCTTCGGGGGTTACATTATACGCCAATAGCTGCTCGGGTTCCAGATCGACCATAATCTGCCGGGTTTTGCCTCCGAAGGCCTGCGATAGCCGACTACCCGGCACGGTCGAGATTTGCGGTCGTACGCGCGTCTGGGCGTAGTCGGTAATTTGCGGCTCGGTCAGGCTATCGGACGACAACCCAAGTTGCAGTACCGGAACGTCGGTTGCATTGTAGCGAACAATAAGCGGAGGCTGGGTACCCGGCGGCATCCGCACCAGAATCGTCTGCGAAATAGCTGTTACCTGCGCAATAGCCTCTTCAATGCGAACGCTTGGCTGGAAATAGATTTTCAGAACCGACGTACCGTTGTAGGTCTGCGATTCGATCCGCTGAACGTCGCCCACGTTGTTGATAATAGCCGTTTCGGAGAAGTTGGTGATCATTTTCTCCATCTCGTTGGTCGATAGGCCGTTGTAGCCCCACAGCACCGACACGACCGGAATATTGATCCGCGGAAAAATATCGGTAGGCATCTGAGAGACGGCCAACCCACCCATAATCATAATTAGCAGCGCCATAACGGCGATGGTGTATTTCTTCTCTAAAGCTAGGCGGACGATCCACATGGTGAGCCTTATCAATGATTGGCCCCTACGGAGTACGTGAATACTCTGTCGGGTAGGTCAGCAAAATTACCGGCAGCCCAGCCAGCAGAACAGGTAGGTTTGGTAGATTCACTGGTAAAAAATGCAGATTCCTAAATCTGAAGCCGTAAAATTACCATTCATGCGGGTCAGGCGGCCAGCGCATACTGCTGCTCACGGTAGGCACGCGGGGTTATGCCCATCACACTTTTAAAGAATTTTGTGAAATTCGATGGGTCCTCAAAATGCAGTCGATAACCGATTTCGGCTACGGTCAGGTCTGTATTGCGAATCAGGTTCTGTGCTTCGAAAGCGGTTCGTTCGCGAATGTGCTGAAGGGCCGTTTTTCCGGTATATTTCTTTAGAATATCACTCAGGTAATGCGGATGGATGTGCAGTCGATCGGCGGCTTCGTGTACCGTCAGCAGCACGGGTGTTTGCTGAGCCGGATCAGGCAAATAGTACATCTGCAACAAACTCTGAAAGCGCTCTACCAACGACACGGGCTGCGAATAATCGATAGCCGACAAGGTCTGGCGATAAATCTGGCGGCTTTTGATCAGAAAAGCCTGTAGTAAATGAAACGTCAGGTCGAGCCGATCGGCTTTCGACCGGTTCGGCTGGTTGGATTCCCGATCGATCGACTCAAGGTGACTGTTGAGTTCTGCTACTTCAGCAGGGGTAATGTGAATAAGCGGCTGCGCCCCTTTCCGATAAAATGGGTAGTCGCGCATGGGGTCGGAAAGCACCGAGCGCTTGGTGACGAATTCCGACGAAAACATCATCACGTAACCGCGCCACTGGTCTTGCTTGTGAATGGCCCGGACGGTCCAGGGACGAAGTACGTACAAGGTACCCGGCTTTACGCAGTAAGGCACCCCATCCAGGTGAATCGTTCCGCTACCTTCGGTCACCAGGGCGGCTACATACGTACTGCTCCGGAAGGGAGGAATTATTTCTCCCGGCCCTCCAAACTGCTCAAACGGAAAGATTCCGAAGCATCGGTTTGTCGAATCGATGGATTTAACCGCCTTCAAAAAATCCGGCAGATTATCGTAGTAAGGAATCGGTTGAGTTTCCACAGCACAGTATCGCAAAAGACTATTCCTGGAAGAGCCTGCCGGGCAGGTAGTAAAACTTACCCGGGTAATAGTACTTAACGATCGGTCATCGTTAAGTACTATTGAACAAAAGCAAGACGTCAATAAACGCTCGATTGGCTTTCTAACTTATAGTCAGGCAATTTAATTGCAATTTTTTAGAAAAGCGAACACCGTTATTGACTTATTCAAAGAATAAATTGCTCACCTACACCAGAGTGGCAGTTGCATAGAAAGGAACATAGAGATTCGCCCCGATGGCCGCACCGGGGTGAATCGATCGCAGGAGTTTGGGGTTGCCGATAAACCTGTTTGTAGTAAGATTACGAAGACAGGCTGGTTGATTTTTCTTCCAGTTTGTACCGGGGTCGGCTAAAGTCACCACATAATCCACGAAATAAGGGTGGAGCAAATTTATCGAGGCTTACCAGAAAGAGAATACAAATTAACAGCGCCACCAGTGGACTGATCCAGTATACGACTGAACCGATTTCCATATTCTTTTCGAAGAGCCGGTGTAGAAAAAGATTGGTAACCGGGTGATACAGATAAAGCGGAAACGAATAGCGTCGGCCATAGTAACTCAGCCAGTTGTCTGGAGAAATAGACAGGCGCAGGGATAGCAGAAATAGACCTACTGAGAGCAGAAACGTTCCTGCCAAAAAATTAACCTGAGCCGAATTAGGGACAAATCGCTCCTCCACTAGCTGAACGACAACACCAGTAGCAATCAGTACATAAGCAGCTACTCTGGAGACACTGGCGTCCAGGTTGCGCCTGGAAATCAAAAACCCGATGCATAGAAACGGAATCGATAGAAACGAGCGGGCATAAATTGGATGAGCTCGCATGCCCAGCAGATATCCATAAGGGTTGAGCACCAGAATGGCCACCAGACTGGCAGCAATCAGATAGAGCATGAATTTGTCGAGCTTATACTGCATTATGAACCAAAGTACCAAGTAACCCAGCACCATCGACGTCAGAAACCACAAATGAAAGTAAGTTCCCGTCAGCAGGGTAAAGTAGTTCATAAGCGGTTGAACAGACTCCTCGGTCAGCATCACGAACAGCAGGTAGAACAGATTGACGAACAGGGTTACAAACAATAAGTTTTTAATTGCTTTAGCGAAGGCTTGAGCCGGTCTGGCAGCATAACTTTTCTGGAAATAGTAACCACTTACCAGAAAAAAGAATGGAATCACCCACCGGGCCAACAGATCCAGCAGCACCAGCGTTGGCGGGTATTCGAAATAAATACTGTGACAAAGAAAAACCAGACAAGCTGCTACAAAGCGAAAAACGTCAATACTTCCGTTGCGTTGATTCATAATAAATACACTTATGGAGTTGGCGCGATGAACTATTTAGCTTGCCCTATGCTCCTGGTGCTGACAGGTTCTGTCGCTGTGAAAACGGTATAGAACGATTAGGTACGTTCTTAGTTAGTAGTATCGTAAAACTATTATCTGTACTTATAATCCAAGTGAACAAATTACGTATTTTCCCTTATAATAGTAATATAATATTTATATAATTAATTTTTCGGTTATTTAATATAATCTTTGTGTACTCTACTATAAATTATGTTTATGTGACCGACCTACCTTCATCTGCTTACCGGGGCTAGTTTATTGACGCTTGAAGCAGAATTCATTGTACTTTTGCCTCTACAACAAAAATAGATTTGCGTTATGCCAAAGGCACAGATGAATACAGACAAAGGGACGATGCTGATCGAATTTTACGAGAAAGACGCCCCAAAAACAGTTGATAATTTTATTTCACTGGCTAAGAAAGGATTTTACAATGGTATCACCTTTCACCGGGTCATTCCAAACTTTATGATTCAGGGGGGCGATCCGACCGGAACCGGTGCGGGTGGTCCGGGTTATACCATCGACTGTGAGTTGACGGGTGATAACCAATATCACGATCGGGGGGTATTGTCTATGGCCCACCGGGGGCGCAATACAGGTGGCTCGCAGTTTTTTATCTGCCACAACCGCCAGAACACCCAGCACCTCGACCGGAACCACACGGTTTTTGGTAAAGTCGTGGAAGGTCTGGACGTCATCGATCAGATCCGTCAGGGTGATAAGATCAACAGCATCACGGTACTGGAAGAGGAATAGGAAAATGCAGCTGGCAGGCCGTATTGATTCATTCAGTGGGCGAATAAGCCATTATTACGGTCTGCCAGCCGCGTTATACTTAGCTATAGACGGGTGTTCGGCGAGACATCAGGCCAATGATAGCCAGTAGAATGGCGACTACAGCGCCGGTTCCCGCAACTAGTTGAACATAGCCATAGGATGTCTGCTCGGCCGCAATGGCTGCATAGGCCCAGGCAAATACCAGTATATAAGCGATACTTCGGAAGCGGTTGAACACAATAGCTCCGATGAGCAAGCCTGTAACAAGCATGGCAATTGCCCAGGTCTGCTCGGTCAATCCCATCAGACTGAAGTTGGTAGCTTTCAAATAAACGGCCACGTTCAGAATGGTAGCAATGGTGAGCCAGCCAAAATAGATAGAAAAGGGAACCCGGGCCAGCCACGTTTCCGGCGGTATGGTGGCAGATTCGGGCAAGGTAGTGTCTGGGTCGGTTGGCAAAAGCGGAACGTGTGGACGCGCCAGCAATCGCTGCTCGATAACAACCAGCGAAAACAGCATCACTAGAATTACGACCAGGGCCAGGCCGATTAATTCATTGTTGAACAAGGGGCTCCAGATTGCATTGCAGATCGCATTGACGATTACCCACCACCCCACTGCCCTGAATCTTGTATTTGTTCGCTGCGCTGGTAGTGCCTGATAAATAGCAAACCCCAGTAGCCCTAGGAAAATAAGCCCCCAAATGGAAAAAGCGTAACCGGCCGGCGTAATCAGGGTGTGGTATTTCTCCGATACATCCCGATTGGTATGCCCACCAAATACGCCCGTATTGGAGAGATAATTCATTACGATCAGCAAACTGACGCTGATAACAACAAGCACCTGACGAACCCGATCGGTAGCCATAAAAAATTTACCCCGTTGGTTGATAGCCGTATCAACCAACGGGGTAAATTTTTGTTTTACAGCTTGTTATAGCTCCAGAATTTTGAACTCTGTTCGCCGGTTGCGCTGGTGCTCTTCTTCGGTTTTAGCATTTTTCACGATCAGTTGCGTCTCGCCATACCCTTTATACGTTAGCCGATCTGCCGCTATGCCCTTCGAGACGATGTATTCTACAGCCGATTTAGCCCGGTTCTGCGATAGTTTCTGGTTGTAAGCGTCACTGGCGCGCGCATCCGTATGCGACCCCAGCTCAATTTTCAGCGTTGGGTTGTCTTTCAGAATGGTTACGAGTTTATCCAGCTCTTCAGCTGCGTCCGGCCGAATGTTGTACTTGTCCAGGTCGTAATAAATATTCTCCAGCACAAACGTTCTGTTCAGCGTAGCCCGGTCGAGCAGCACGGCGACGCTGAAGGTCGTATCCGTTTGCGGTTTGGTCAGGAAAATTGCCGGAATACTTTTTCCCTGCATGGTGAACTGCTCCCGCCGGGTCAGATAGCCTTTTCGTTCGGCCAGAATCGTGTAATCTTTACCTTCCTGAATCGGGTATTTCCCAAAGGTGCCGGGTTGACCCGTCGTTACTTCAGCGATTGGCTGACCGGTAGCGTCGTCCAGAATCCGGACACGGGCAGAATCAAGAGGCACGATCGGCGTTTCATTAGCCGATACCGTTCCGGCAATAAAGTAACGAACTGTTTTGGGGGCTCCTGGCGGGTTCTGCGCAATGGTGGTCGTATCGCGAGCAGGGCCTTCCTGGAAGAAATAAATATCATCGTCGCCTTTGCCGCCCGACCGGTTCGACGCTAAAAAGCCCTTGGCAGGGTCGGTATATATCAGGCCAAAATCATCGGCGGGCGAGTTGATCGGCTGACCCATGTTTTCTACCCGGGTAACACCCCCTGAGCGGGTTGCCACAAACACGTCCAGTTTACCCAGGCCCGGATGACCATCCGACGCAAAATATAGCTTGGCATTTGGCCCTACGTAGGGGAACATTTCATCGCCGGGTGTATTGATATCCCGACCCATATTCACCGGTCGGCTGAACCGTCCCGATGCATCGATGCTGGTCCGGTACAAGTCGATGCCACCCGCGCCACCCGCCCGGTTCGACGCGAAATACAGGGTTTTGCCGTCACCGGAGAAAGCAGGTGAACCATCCCAAGCCGTCGAGTCACTGATAGGCAACCGCAGTGGCTGACTCCAGACACCCCCATCACCTAGGCGGCTGATGTACAGATCGACGTCTAATCCGCCTTTACGCTTGCCATTATTGCCCCGTGCAAACACCATTGTCTTCCCATCTTTGGTAAACGCCGGGGTCCCTTCGTTCACATCGCCCTGAAAGACGTTGCTGCTAAATTGCTCCGGTGCACCTGTTGGAGCGGAATTGCCGGTTTCATCGGGGTTTTGAGGGAGCTTGGTTTTATACAGCCCCAACATTGGTAAGCCATTGTTCTTATACACCTGGTCTTTCCGCGAAGCCGTAAACACCAGCTCCTCCCCACGAACTACCGGTGCAAATTCGGCTCCGGTGGAGTTCAGGTTTCCCAGGTTTTTAAGCGTAATCTGCGACTTATTTCGGGCAATGACGTCGATGGCTTTGAGGGTTTCCACTTCCCGTTTCGCTTTATCGAGCGTTGCTTTTGCGGTGGTTTTAGGCGCATTCGCCACGAATTGCTGCAACTGTTCGAGCGCTCCGGCATAATTTCCCTGCGATTTAAGCGCATAGGCATAATTGAAGCGGGCATTGGGCTCGGTTGTATTGGCTTCGATGGCTTTCTGGTAAAAGGGTACGGCTTCGCCGAAACGGTTCGACAGCCGATAGGACTCGGCAGTGTAATAATTCAAACGGGCCGGATCGATGTTGCCTTTAGTGGCTTTTCCGAACTGCGCAATGGCCAAATTGTATTCTCCGGCATCGTAATGGCGAACGCCTTTCTTATACGCCTGCATGGCTGAGTTACAGCCCGTTAGCATAAGGGCTAATCCCAGCGCCACCAGCAGCGCAGACGACGTAATATTTTTCATAGAATTTTGAGCAGAAGCCTTTTTCGCGCCCAAGATAATGTAAATTCAGGCGGGTCTATTTTTTAACGAATACAATTACGATTTATTTAACAAAACGCGGGTGGAAACCCGCGATTGGTAGCTCTCCTAATAAGATACTACCAATCGCGGGTTTCCACCCGCATTATAGTTGTCGATCTTACGCTTGCTGAGCCATACCCGCTTCTTCGGCTACCTCTTCCCCGTACGCTTCCGTCGGTACGCAGGCGCATACCAGATTTCGATCGCCATAGGCCGAATCGATCCGGCTGACGCTGGGCCAGAATTTACGCGCGCGTACCTGGGGCAGTGGGTAAACCGCTTTTTCGCGGCTGTACGACCGGGTCCAGGTATCACTCAGTACTACGGTAGCCGTATGGGGTGCGTGCTTCAGCACGTTGTCGGCCCGGTCGGCTTCCCCTGCTTCAATTTCACGAATCTCATTACGAATGGCAATCATGGCCTCGCAGAAGCGATCCAGTTCGGCTTTGGATTCCGACTCGGTTGGTTCGATCATCAGCGTGCCAGCCACTGGAAACGAAACCGTCGGTGCATGGAAGCCGTAATCCATCAGGCGCTTGGCAATATCTTCGACCTCAACACCAGCCGCTTTGAACGGACGGCATTCGATGATCATCTCGTGCGCACACCGGCCGTTAGCGCCCGCGTACAGGGTTTCATAATGACCTTCCAGCCGCGCTTTGATGTAATTCGCGTTTAGGATAGCGCGTTTGGTAGCGTTGGTCAAACCCGCACCACCCATCATGGCGATATAAGCGTAGGAAATGGTCAGAATGCTGGCCGATCCATAGGGAGCTGCCGAAACCGCGTGAATGGCCTGCCCTCCGCCGAGCTGAACCAGAGAATGACCCGGCAAGAACGGTACCAGCTGCTTGGCAACGCCGATCGGCCCCATGCCCGGCCCGCCACCGCCGTGAGGAATACAGAAGGTTTTATGCAGATTCAGGTGACACACGTCTGCCCCTATCGTTGCCGGTGAGGTCAGGCCGACCTGCGCATTCATGTTAGCCCCATCCATGTACACCTGGCCACCGTGCTGATGAATGAGGGTACAGATTTCCGTAATGCTTTCTTCAAAAACTCCGTGTGTCGACGGGTAGGTTACCATCAGGCAAGACAGGTCATTGCTGTACTGTTCAGCTTTTGCCTTAAGATCAGCCACATCGATATTGCCCCGCTCATCGCATTTTACGATGACTACCTTCATGCCGGCCATAACCGCGCTGGCTGGGTTCGTGCCGTGCGCCGATTGTGGAATCAGAGCGATGTTCCGGTGATGGTCGTCGCGGCTTTCGTGATAGGCCCGAATCACCATCAGACCCGCGTACTCACCCTGTGCCCCCGAGTTCGGTTGCAGAGACATGGCCGCAAAGCCGGTGATTTCACAAAGCCAGTTGTTCAGATCCGAAAATAATTGTTGGTAGCCTAAGGTCTGATCTTTTGGAGCAAAGGGATGTAGCTTGCCAAATTCGGGCCAGGTTACCGGAATCATTTCGGCCGTCGCGTTCAGTTTCATGGTGCAGCTCCCCAGCGAGATCATCGAATGCACCAGCGACAGGTCTTTTTCCTCCAGCGACTTCAGATAACGCAGCATCTCGTGCTCGGTATGGTGCGTATTGAACACGGGATGTGTCAGATAATCCGACTGGCGAACCAGTTGTTCGGGCCAGGTCAGTTCGAGACTTTCCAGAATCGCTTCCATATCCGTTTTTACGCCGAAGACTGTCAGCAGTTCGGTCAGATCATGGTAGGTTTTGGCTTCGTCGAAGGAAACACTCACATGTTCGCCATCGGGCAGATACCGTAGGTTGATCTGAGCCGCCCGCGCCGATTTCCGCAATGATTCGACATCGTCGACCCGAACGGTTACGGTATCGAAATACTGTTGGGTACTAACCTCGTGCGCACTCCAGCGCAGGGCCGTCGCGAACGCTTTGGTCAGGGTATGTACCTGATCGGCAATGGCCCGGAGCCGCTTTGGTCCGTGGTAAACCGCGTAACTTCCGGCCATAACGGCCAGCAAAACCTGAGCGGTACAAATATTCGATGTTGCTTTTTCCCGACGAATGTGTTGTTCGCGCGTTTGCAGCGCCATCCGCAAAGCCGGCTTACCTTCAGCATCTACGGATACGCCGATAATCCGCCCCGGAATCTGCCGCTTAAAGGCATCGCGGGTGGCAAAGAAAGCCGCATGCGGGCCACCGTATCCCATCGGGACGCCAAACCGCTGCGATGAACCCACCACGACGTCGGCCCCCATTTCGCCCGGAGGGGTGAGCATGGTCAGGGCCAGTAGGTCGGCGGCTACGGCCGTGGTAATATTCAGTTCATGAGCCGCAGCGATGATGTCCGTATAATCGAAGACCTCGCCGTCGGAAGCGGGATACTGTAACAGCAGCCCGAAGATTTCGCCATTGGTCAGGTCGACCGAGCGGTGATCGCCAATCTGTACGGATATGTTCAGTGGCGTGGCCCGCGTCAGTACAACGTCGATGGTTTGCGGATGGCAACGCTCCGATACGAAAAACGTATGCGCATTTTTCTTAGCGGCCGGTCGGGTAGCGTGCAGCATGGCCATGGCTTCGGCGGCCGCCGTACCTTCGTCCAGCAGCGATGCGTTCGCCAGGTCCATACCCGTCAGGTCCGACACAACGGTCTGGAAGTTGAGCAGCGCTTCGAGCCGACCCTGAGCAATCTCGGCCTGATACGGTGTATAAGCTGTATACCAACCCGGGTTTTCGAGAATATTTCGAAGGATTACGTTCGGCGTGAGCGTATCGTAATAACCGGTACCGATATAGGATTTAAATACTTTATTTTGTGCGGCTAATTTTTTGAAATCGGCCAGAAACTGCATTTCAGACTTTGGCTCCGGCAGATTCAGCGGTTTGGCCAGCCGGATTGCATCCGGAATGGTCTGTTTTATAAGTTCATCGATTGATTTTACGCCAACGGTTTTGAGCATGTCGGCCTCAGCCGCTTTGGTCTGGCCCTGATGCCGGTCTTCGAATATATCAGTCTGCTGAAGATTTAGTTTCATTCTGGATTCGCCCATGTTGTCATGTCAATGAGGATTCAAATTTACATTAAAATGAGCGTTGCTCAATGACCGGAAGTAAGTGGTCCTGTGCAATTTTCGGTTTTTGTTACACGGTTTCGTTGATTAAATCAATTTCCTGGGGTATTCAAGAAAAAATCAGTTGTATAACTACTTTGGCGAGGCTCAGAACAAAGCAAAAAACAGGCTCCAGCCATCGAACCAAACCGGGTGTCTTTCCTGGAAACGCTTATGAATAAACAGGTTGTGGTTCAGTTAAAAGGTGGGCTTGGAAATCAGTTGTTCCAGTATGCGCTGGGCAGACACTTAGCGATGCGGCTGGAAGCTGACCTACTGTTCGACAGCTCCGTTCTGGAGAATCGCGTTCCGGTAGCTGATTTTACGTTCCGCTCGTTCGATTTGGCTTATTTTCCGATCGCCGGTCGTATAGCCAGCGCCACTGATCTTCCTTTGTTTGATTCATCAGCCTCTATTCGTTCGCCCTGGTCGCATATCGTGCAGATAACCCGGTTGCTCATGCGAGGCTATAGCTACGTGTACGAGCGAAAATTTGCCTACAATCCATCCGTACTGCAGAAACAGGCGAATCGGATCTATCTGAACGGTTATTGGCAATCGTATCGTTATTTTGAGACCATCGCTCCTACCCTCCGGACCGAGCTTACCTTTAGGCTGCCACTACCCGAATCGGCGTCAATCGTTGCTCAACAAATCAGCAACTCCGAATCGGTTTGCCTGCACATTCGCCGGTCCGACTTTTTGCACATCCCGCTGCATCAGGTTGCCAGCGAAGAGTACATCGACCGGGCTGTACGGGTTATAGCCCAACGGATCGATCACCCAATTTTTTTTGTCTTTTCCGATGATCTCGCCTGGTGCCAGGCTAACTTGTCGCTTCCGTATCCGGTGGTGTTTGTACCCGATGAGTTGGCAGGCCACCACGGGACGCTTCATTTTCGATTGATGGCACATTGTAAGCATTTTATTACGGCCAATAGCACGTTTAGCTGGTGGGCGGCCTGGCTCTCGCAGCAAAGCTCCGACAAACTCGTGATTACGCCTGACCAATGGTTTAGCGACGGGCGTTCCATCGATGATCTGATCCCGGACTCCTGGATTCGCTTATAAGTATGAAAAGCATATTTCCCATCTGTTCTGCTTAAACTGATGTCTGTCTCGCCCACTATTTCGGTCGTAATGCCAGTATATAACGGGGAACGGTTTCTGGCCGAAGCAATCGAAAGTATCCTGACTCAGACCTTTACTGACTTCGAATTGATTCTGGTCAACGATGGCTCAACCGACTCTTCAGCTGCCATTATCGCGCAGTACGCGGATCAGGATCGGCGAGTTCAGGTGGCAACGAACCCCGTGGCGCAGGGATTTGGGGGCGAGAAAGCGTCTAATGCGGCTTATCGGTTGGCGCGTGGCCGGTACATTGCCAAACTGGATGCCGATGATGTGGCTCATCCACAGCGGCTGGAAAAGCAGTTTCATTTTCTGGAAACGAATCCTGACATTTTCCTGGTGGGCAGTTGGCTGACCATCATCGACGATACGGGAAAGGTCGTGGGCAAGCGCCAGTACCCAATCGAGCCGGATGCGATTCTACGCGAATTTTATTACCGAAACTGCATCGGTCACCCGTCGATCATGTTCCGCAACGGTGTTCTGACCGATGAATTTTATCAGCTCCGATTTAAGGCCTTAAATGATTATTACAGCCATTTTGTTCACCTTCAGCAAGGGTTGAAGATGGCGAACTTGCCAGAGTACCTGGTTAGGTATCGCATTCATGACGATAACACGACTTTTTCCGTAATCAAGCGGCAGTGGAGGATCAATATGGAGATCAAACAAAGTTTCGTGCACGATTTCGATTACCACCCGCCCTGGCTACATCGGTCGTCCCTGTCAATTATTACCCTGCTGATCGAGAACCTTCCAGAAACCTGGTTAAATAAACTAGTTAGACTTCGTTCGCGCTATAATCTTTGAGATGCGGGCGACGCGGTAAAAGAATTGGCATAGAATGATGAACTTTGTAGTCAGGTATCGCAGATTGCAATCTGCGATATCAATGGCCAATCAATCCCTCACTGGCAATTAATATGTTGAAAGCATTTCTGGACCGGGTAATTGTGTTTTTCAAAGTACCGTTCGTGTATCGGAATTTCTGGGCTGCTTATGCCGACTATTTCCGTTTGGTGAAGAATAAGCTGGTCGTTTACGAATTCAGATCAGGCGAAAAGTTTCTGGCCAGAGCGGGCAAGTTCGACATTGCCATGCTCACCGAAGTACTGGGCTTCAACGTCTACGAAAAAGCGTCCGACAGAATCGAAATTCGACCCGACGATATCGTGTACGATGTCGGCGCTTTTATTGGCGACTTTGCAATTTACGCATCCAGCCGCGCCAGTAAGGGTCATGTTTATTCCTTCGAACCTAGTCAGTCTAATTTCGATTTGTTGAAAAAAAACATCGAGCTTAATGATCGAAAGAATGTTACCCCAGTCGACAAAGGCGTGAACGGTACGCCCATTACAGTCGATCTGCTCGTTCCTGACTTGGCCGAACACTCCAACACCATCGATCCATCGCTGCTGAAAGGCCGGGATATGTCGTATCAAATACAGACGATCGACTGTCTGGGTATCAATGAAATTCTAAATGATGCGGAGTTTGTGTTTCCCACCTTTGTAAAGCTGGATTGCGAGGGAGCGGAATTTAGTATTATTGATGAAATGAGTGTGGCAACATTGGGCAAAATTCGCTGCCTGATCATCGAGTATCACCTGACGGCCCAAACCCCGGAAGAAAAAGCCAAATACAGCCGGCTGATGAATAAGTTGTCTGGCATTTATGCGATCTCGTCGACGCCCGTCGTTAAATCGGCCACACAGGATATTGGTCTGCTTTACTGCCGCAACAAAGCCATCGCCTAGGTTGCTACATCCGCCTGGCTGGTCAGCGCCTGAATCAGGCGCTGATATTGGCCGATAATTGTCGGCCAGTTATAAGTCATTTTTACGGCTTCCAGACCTTGCTGGCTCAACTGACTCCGCCTGGAGTCGTCCATTATCAAATCGACTAATTTTTGTCGAAGTTCGGCTGTGGTACGATACGTCAGTCCACCTGGGAATTCGCTGATACCGGCTATATCCAGCGCCAGAAACGGCAAACCGAACGCCATGGCATCGATTAACATCAGCGGCTGAACATCGACCTGCGAAGCGGTAGCGAATAGGGTTGCTTCGCGGTAGGCGGCTGCCACGTCTTCCCGGGTGATAGCAGTTAAGAGATATACGCTTTTTGCCAGCAAAGTGCCTGCCTGCTTTTCAAGTTGCCGGCTATAGGCGCTACGGTAACTGCCAATAAAAACCAAAGCGGTATCTGTGGGCTGGGTATCCTGAAAAGCCGCCAGCAGTTCGTGCTGCCCTTTTGTAGAATAATAGTTCGAGACGCACAGAATCATCCGACGCTGATGAATACCATACTTAGCTCGAAAGCCTATCGGAGGTAATGTCTGAGCCGGGTTCAGGCTCGGTCCGTTCGGAATGACAGAGCAGGTTTGAATGCCCAGTTGCTGGGCCAGGTAAGTATCGTAGAAGCGAATTTTATCGGCTTTTCGGGTTAGAAAAACCAGATGATCGAACTGAGCGAGTTTGGCTTTGAAAGTAAAGGCGTAGGGCCGAAAAATCAGCCAGCGCAAATAGCCTTCCAGCGTAGACATTCGCCACGAGAACGAGGTGCCATGACTGACCACTACAGTCCTGGCCCGTATCTGAGACAGTACGGCTACGGCTAGTTCGAGCGGCCAGGACTCCCAGGCATGAAAAAAAATCACATCCCCGTCGAAAGCGCTCAGAAAGCGCTGATATGCTTCAATCTCCCCACGAAAAGGCCGAACCCAAACTCCGTTACCGGAAATGGCAAATTCGTGAATCGTAAACATGGGCCACTGGTCGGGCGCCCGATTCGCCAGTTTACCCGTTGCAATCTCGACCGTATTACCAGCCTGATGCAGTCCTAGCGCATGCTGATAAGCGACGAAGGAGACCCCATTTTCTTCGGGCGGAAACGTAAAGGTGGCAATCAGGATTTTCATGAGCTAGTTCAGCTTCTGCCCGTCGCGCAAGGCTTCCTTCCGGATCATGTTCGTAATCGTTTCGTCCAGACGAAGTATTCGGCGATACATCGATACGAGAGCAAAAACGATAACCAGAAATAACAGGTAAAAAATCAGATCGACACCGCGGCCAACGCCGACCAGCAAAGCCAGATAAACCGTCAGGGTAGGATAAACAATGAAGACAATGGCCGCTACAAGCCCAAGCATAAACAGAACCCGTAGGTAAAGGCGGTTTCTGAATACACGCAGGGCGACAATAAACAGCAAGCCCAGCAGCGCAATCAGCAGTAGCTGTATGGGCGTGAGTACAGCTATGACCTTCATGAGCGTAAGTAGCGGTTAACAAACAGATCGAATAGAATATTGAACGAATTCATCCAGGACTGCCCCTTGGCCTTACTGTAGCTGGAATACGTAATATGGGTGCTCAATTCACCGACCTTCAGGCCATGCCGGTGAATCTGAGACAGTATTTCCGTAGCGTGGGCCATGCGATTCTCTTTGAGCTGAATAAGTTCTATACTGCGCCGGTTCATCACCCGAAACCCGTTGTGGGCATCCGTCAGCCATAATCCCGTAACAATACCGTTGACGAACGTCGCGATTTTAAGAACAATCTGCTTGAAGAAAGGCACCGACTGTCGGTCTTCTTTTTTTAAGAACCGCGATCCGAGCAGCACATCCAGATTCCGACGCTCCAGTTCGGCAATAAACCGGGGAATGTCATCGGGGTTATGCTGCCCGTCGGCATCGAAATGTACGACGACCTCCGCCCCCTGCTGGCAGGCAAAGGTCATTCCGGTCTGCAAAGCCGCTCCTTGCCCCAGGTTGACCGAATGCCGGAGATAGTAAATAGGTAAGTTGGCAACAACCTGGTGGGTATTATCCGTGGAGGCATCGTCGATCAGCACGATCTCGTAAGGTCCTTTTACCGACTCGATCGTGGTCCGAATAACGGCTGCTTCGTTATAAGAGGGAATCAGGATGAATACCCGCTTAGTCATTGCGTTTGTAAATCTCAAGAGACCCCAGCTTGGTGATTTGCGTCATGCAGCGAATCTCACCCGGCTGGGGTACATGATCGAACACGAAGTATTTCGCATTCAACTGTTTCAGTTTGGGTGAGCAGGGGTCCATAGCAACCGTATAGGCATCCTGATATGGGTTGAACATAACAACCGTATCACGCCCATTGATGTAAGGCGCATACACAACGTGGGCAAATCGGTTATAAACGCTGTCTCGCCTGGCCTGCGGATCGAGCACACGCATGGTTTTAAAATCGGGCATGTACTTCATACCGCTAAGCTGATTCGCGCCCGTAGCCGTCACCATGTACGTAATGTACTGACTACCGAAAACTACCCAGCGGGCCGTCGGGTCCTGCTTCCGGATCTCGTTTACTTTCTGATAGAGCACATGCTCCGTAATCGGAGAAAGTCCAATGGCAAACGGATTTACTTTCAGGCTGGGCAGGCTGAAAAAAACAACTGCCAGCGCAACAATGATCTCTTTTCCTTTCAGACGAATACCCGGCAACAGCAGTATGTTAAGGACTATAAAAAACAGCGTCGGCAGAAAAAGCTGATGCGATTTAAAATAACCACCGGAATCCACTACGTTCAGCCAGGCGGCATACACCATGAAGGTAATGGCGGCAATGATCAACGCGATATTGACGGTGCCGGGTACTTTAATGTCCCGTTGCCGGATATACGCTAGGTAAACGACAGCCAGCACGACATTCGTAATTCCAAACGGCACCTGCGTCCGTCGGGTGGGGCTCATACTAAGCAGCGTCGCTTTAGCAATGGGTTCAGGAAAACCAATTTCAATCCAGATATACAGCACCAGGATATACCCGAGCAGCAAAATCATCATCGGATCTATTTTCTTTTCCTGATAAAAATAAACGAGGGCGCAGACGGCAATAATGGGTGTAAACGTGATAAAATGCGATAACTCACAGATATTCATCCAGATAGCCGGAAAGTGACTATCATCGAGCAGCCAGCCCGAGAAGTATTCTGAAAACCAGTTGGCTACAAAACCCGTACCGCCCGTTTCGCTGCGTCGACCGGGGTACGCCGTGTTCGCCAGGATGTCGATCGTGGGTTTAGCCTCATTGTAATAAACGTACAGGAACAACCCGGCAGCCGCCAGTGCTGCCCCGAACGTTATCAATTTTAGCCAGCGATTTTCCAGAATCAGCCCCGGCTGATAATACCGCCAGACGAATCCAATGAGCAAAATAATCAGCAGGTAACCGAACGGGATTTGGTAGGGCGGGTACAAAAACAAGGCGAACGACAGCAAAGACCAGGCGAAAAGCGCTCCGTTGATGGCCATCGTTTTTATGGAACGGGCATAAAAAATGTACAGCGAACTAACCAGCAGCAGCAAGCCGCTGTACATCCAGCCTAAATTGACAAACGACCACCAGACCACGCCCGGCGACAGCACGAGCCAGATAGCGCCCGCTACCGACAACCAGAACTGATTTCGCGTCAGTACCAGAAAAGTGAGAAACCAGGTAATCAGCCCCGCGAAAATGAAAAAATTCCAGCGCCAGGCAAATCCCCGCTCGACATCGAACAGATGATATCCCCAGTTTTCGGGCCTGATTATCGTGATGAAGTGATGGGTCGGCACGCTGGTCACCAGTGGGGGCTTTTCACCACCCAGCGCCTGGTTCTGCAGCGGAAATCCGTTGTTGACCTGCGACAACTGCATGGGTGTAGCCCCCGCCCAGTCATCCATACGAATCTGCCGGGGCTTTCCGGCCAGTAGCCCTCGTTTTAGGTCGGAGCCATCGGGTAATATCTGGTTCCAGATCGCAACGGACGAATAATTGATTTTGGCCAGTGTCAGGATTAAAAACAGCCCCAGGCTGATTCCCAAAAACCATTTCACCCGTTTGTCGAAGCGAATCAGCTCAAAAGGTCGATCGGCTTCGGTGATATCAACAGCTTTCGTAATATCGACCCGGTTTACGGGCGCTGTTGGCGTAGGTTGCAGTGTATCAGACTTTACGACCGGACGGGAGGAGGTAACAGCAGGTACACTTTTCTTTTTCTTCGACATCGGTTAGGCTACGGAAAGCTTTCGTATCAGCTCCTAAGTAATATGTAGTCAAACTTACTAATACCGTAGCAGTCCGCCAAAATCCGATTATTGTGTTTCTAAAAATAGCTAATTTGCCCGCATGAATAAGACGAGGATGCGGCAGGCGCTGCCGATCTTGCTGGCCATTGGCTTGCTGTGGTACGTCCTCAAAGATGTTCCATTTTCGGCACTGGCAACCCAGTTCAGTCAGGCGAATTATGGTTGGCTGGCCGTCATGGGAGTAGTTCTGGGGCTATATCACGTAAGTCGGTCGGCCCGCTGGCAGCTTACGCTCCAGGCCCTGGGCTACAATCCGTCGCTGTTTCATACAACGGTTGCGTTGCTGGCGGGTACGCTGGCAAGCATGATTATTCCTGGTGCGGGCGAGCTGACCCGTTGCGGCACCCTTCAGCGCACCGACGGGGTGCCGATAGCGCAGGGGATCGGATCCGTAGTGGCCGAGCGCGTCATCGATCTGCTCATGCTGGGTGCGTTGGTTGGCCTGACGTTCCTGCTTGAATTCAACCGCGTAGGTAATTACTTTCTTCAGTTATTGGCCCCCATATTGGAGCCTTTCACAACCGCTGGAAATACAGGCCTTCTTGGTCTCGCTGTACTTCTTACTGGGGTGCTGTTTCTCGGTATGCTTTACTGGCTTTTTCGGCGTAGTTCTTTAGGAAGCCACCCGTTTGTGCTGCGCATTTTGGCTATCGGTCAGAATATCGGGCGAGGCTTTATGGGCATCCGGCAACTGAAGCGGCCGGGGCTATTCATAGCCCTAACCCTGCTCAGCAATGTGCTGGCTTTTCTAACGACCTACGTTTTGTTCTTCGCGTCGGTGCAAACCGTCGATTTGCCACCAACGGCAGCCCTGACGATCCTGACGGTCAGTTCCTTAGGCGGCCTGGCCGTTCCGACCCAAGGCGGATTAGGCACCTATCATTTCCTGGTAAGCCGGGTACTGATACTGTATGGTTTGACCGAAACCGAAAGCGTCATTATCGCGACTTTTCTGCACGCGGTTACCTTTGCCATGAATCTGTTGCTGAGTAGTGCCAGCTTTTTAGTACTCCCCCTGTTGGTTTCGGCCAGACGACCAGAACCAGATACGAGTGCGGTGAAATAGACATGCTAAACCGCCGGGGTTCAGCGTTTTATTTAGCACTAATGTGCTATTTTCAACCGGTTTTTAACCGAAGGTACTTAATCAACCAAACTTAATGACTTGTAAGCCATTTCTGCTGGCCGGATTGCTCGGTCTGCCTTTACTGGGTTTCGCACAGGAAAAATTCGCGAATACCATTACCGCAACGGATCTTGAAAAACAGCTCCGGGTCATAGCTGCCGACGATATGGAGGGCCGCGAAACCGGAACCCGCGGTCAGCGCAAAGCCGCCGAGTATATTGCCAATCAGTTCGCCAGCTTCGGTCTGAAACCGATTGTCAAAAATGAAGACGGTAAGCTCGACTATCAGCAACGCTTTACGTTGTACCAGAAAAACTGGGGCGATTTTTACGTAACTGTAGGGGGCAAACGACTGGAATATCTAAAAGATTTCGTAACCAACGGTCTGCTTTACCTGCCAACCGAAACCAGCTACGAAACTATGTTTCTGGGGTATGGTATTGGTGAACCCAGTTACGATGATTATGCAGGTCACGACGTAACGGGTAAAGCCGTTGTAATTCTGGAAGGAGAACCGCAGACGGCAGACGGCAAAAAGCGCATCAGCGGCACCGACGAAGCGTCTAAATGGGGTGGACCCAATGGCTGGCGGGCCAAAAGTTTGCTGGCGAAGGAGAAAGGAGCGGCCCAGTTATTTATCATTTCGGCCAGTTCGGCTGAAGCGTTCAAACAGGTGCTTTCGCAACGGGGGGCTATGCAGGCACGCTTCAACCGGCTAAGTCTGAAGCCAGGTTCCGAAAACGTTGGTCCGATGGGTACGTTCCTGATTACTGCGGAAACGGCGGCTGCCATGCTCAACACCTCGCCGGAAACCCTCAACCAGACGACAACGGCCCTTGCCCAGGCAGAAAAACCCACATCGTCGGCGCTAACCGGAAAAGTGAGCGTGAAAGCCGACCGGGTCGATCAAAAGACAGAGTCGTCCAATGTTCTGGGTTTTCTGGAAGGAACCGACAAAAAAGACGAAGTGCTGGTTGTCTCGGCGCATTACGACCATATTGGTATCAAACCCGACGGCCAGATCAACAATGGCGCAAATGACGATGGGTCCGGTACGGTATCCGTCCTCGAAATTGCCCAGGCTTTCTCGCAGGCCAAAGCGGCAGGAAAAGGACCTCGTCGGTCGATTTTGTTCCTAACCGTATCGGGTGAAGAAAAGGGTCTGTTAGGTTCGCAATATTACGCAGACATGAGCCCGGTTATTCCGCTGGACAAAACCGTTGGCGACCTCAATATCGATATGGTTGGCCGGGTCGACAACCTGCACAAAGACAAATCCGACAATTACATCTACGTGATTGGCTCCGACAAACTTTCGTCGGAATTGCACAAAATCAGCGAAGGCGCCAATCAGAAATACACGAAGATGGAGCTGGATTATAAATACAATGATCCGCAGGATCCTGAGCGCATTTATTACCGTTCGGACCACTACAATTTCGCCAAACACAACATCCCCATCATCTTCTATTTCAACGGATTACATCCGGATTATCACCAGCCCACGGATGATATCGAAAAAATCGATTTCAAGCTAGCCGAGAAATCGGCCCGGCTGGTATTCTATACTGCCTGGGATATTGCCAACCGCGACCAGCGCTTAGTGGTAGACAGCCATAAGCAATAATATCGATAACCGTAACGAGTAAGGAGCATTCGTCAATGCTCCTTACTCGTTACGGTTATCGTTTCCACCATCCTGGTATGACTCCGCTGAGGTCAAACATGGGTGGAGAACTCTGCTTATCGTAACCATTCGATCCGGCGTGGTCGTACTAAGCTTATTTCCTGTTTAAATTCACCGGAACAATCAATTCTTTCCGCCCGAAACCTTTCCTGGCTTTGGGGCTACGCCCGGCTGAGTCAGTTCGAAGTTTTCTTTCTGCTTGGCGTCCTCTACCATTTTCCGAACATCGGCCAGAAGTTTTTTAGCGTCATACACCACGCCATCTTTCACCGTGTAGGTAACCCCGCCGACACGCTCTACCTCGTTCTTCTCGTTCAGATGAATCGCTCCCGTACCGTACAAGACTTTCAGATTGGCCAGCGGGTTCTGATCGACAATGACAAAGTCGGCCAGTTTTCCAACTTCGACCGAACCGATCTGATCGCTCATGCCGAGAGCTTCGGCCCCTTTTAAGGTAGCCGCCCGAATGACTTCGAGCGGATGAAAACCCGCTTCGCGCAGCAGTTCGAGTTCGCGGATGTAGGCGAAGCCGTAAAGTTGATAAATAAACCCGGAGTCGGAACCCGCCGTAACGCGCCCACCCCGGTTTTTGTATTCATTGATAAACTCCATCCAGAGCTGATAATTTTTCTTCCAGGCTACTTCCTGCTCTGTTCCCCACGAATGCCAGTACGACCCGTGCGAAATCCGGCTCGGGCCGTAGAAGCGCCACAGACTCGGCATGGTGTAATCGTCGTGCCATTCAGCACGACGGGCCAGCATCAGTTCGCGGTTGGCTTCGTAGATATTGAACGTCGGATCGAGGGTGAAATCGAGTGAAATCAGCTCGTCCATGACTTTGTTCCAGCGTTCTGAGCCGGGCTTAGCTGCCTGTTGCCAGAGATTGCCGGCTTCTTCAAAGCGATTTTGCTCGTTGCTATAATTATAGGTTGCCGGATAGTTCTGCACGGTTTTGTCATCGAACAACGCTTCGGGCAGACCATACCAGTGTTCCAGTGAGGTTAGTCCCGCCTTGGCCGTCGCCAGCGCGTTCATCCGGGCCACTTCCAACTGCGCATGATGGCAGGCCGACCGCAGCCCCAGTTTCTTGTTTTCTTCCAGTGCCGCCCGAAAAATATTTGGCTCAGCGCCAAAGAACTTGATACCATCGGCACCGCGTTTGGCGTTCTGCTGCACCCAGGCCCGCGCCATTTCTGGCGTACTGATCGGCTCTTTTGCGCCCTGGCCAAATACGGTATACGCTTTGATACGGGGAGCCGTAATTTCGTTACGTTCGCTTTTGGCACGGTGTTCCAACACCCAGTCGAGGCCATTTCCGCAGGATGGATCGCGAATGGTGGTGATACCATGACCCAGCCAGAGTTTGAACACGTACTCAGCATTAGCACCCTGTGCCTGCCCGCCGATGTGGCCGTGCATATCTACGAAACCCGGCAGCAGGTACATTCCTTCGCAATTCAGCTCTTTATCGCCGGGACTGGCTTTTGGGCGACTTTTCGCATCAATCGGAACTCCCGGGTAGCCTACCTGCCGAATTTGTACGATCCGGTTTTTTTCGACCACAATATCTATCGGGCCAACCGGTGGCGCTCCCGTGCTGTTGATTAGTGTAACGCCCCGGATGATCAGTTTGCCAAATGGCCCCTCGCCTTCGTGGCGCGGTGGCGATTTTTCAACCTGAGCCAGTAAAGAGAAAGAAAGAAAAAATGTAGCCTGAAAAAAGAGGGAAAATCGGGTATAAAATCGTCTCATGAGGATGAAGTTGGCAGAGTAAACAGTTGTAAGATAAGCGAAACTGCCGGATTTTTGCAACATGCCACCGCCCTATTAGTTTGGGTATTATAGCGTTAGCAGCTCATAATCATGATAAAATACAGTTTGCTCCTGCCTTTCTTTCTACTCTTTGCCTGCACAGGCAGCAGTGATAAACCCAAATCCAACACCGACGAGCCGATTTACACCCTGATTTTCCTGGATAAAACCCGTAGTGTCAACATCAATAAAGCGTTTGTTGCCCAGAAGTACCAACAGGCGATCACCGATATTATCGAGCAGAACATCCGGCAGAAAGGCGATCGGCTCGATGTGTATTTTATTCATGAGAATACCTCAAAAGCCCGTGCTCTGAACGTAACGGCCCGTACAGAAATGGAAGACGTCTCGGCGGCTAGTCCAACCGACCAGGAAGCCGCCGAAACAGAGTTCAATCTGACGCTGACCCGCGAGAAAGCGCAGATTCGGCAACGGGTTCTGCAGCAGTTGATGGCGCAAAATGAAGGTAAATCAAACCAGGAAACCGACATATGGGCTAGTTTGCCCGTAATCGAAAAAGCGAATGAGACCGGCGCTACAGTAAAAGTGTATTACCTGAGCGACATGATCGAAAGTGTGAAAGGCGCAACCCGGCGGGATTTCCAGACTCACGCTCCTAAAGACAACGCACAGGCTGACGAGTGGGCTAAAGCCGACGCCAGCCAACTTAAACGGTATACCATCGGAAGCCCGGAGATCACGATGATTCTGCCTTTCGAACCGAACGCTTCGGTTAAGGAGAATAATCCAAGCGTAACGGAATACTGGCAAAAGCTATTCTCCGAGCTGGGCGCAGGCAACGTGGACGAAAACTGACATCATCAGGACACGGGTACATCCGCAGCCGCCGGAATGTCGAAATGATAGCCCTCTGAGAAACCCGAGAAATCCTTCTTGAGGCAATACGAGGTTAACGACAGTCCTTCGCCCTCACGACGCACAGCCAGGTAATGAAACATGGGTTTATATTCGGTAGCCCTATCAGGAAGCCGACTGGGGGTTGTGTTCAGGGGTTGGCGCAGTCCGCCCCCACCCCCGATGACCAGAAACGTCTTGCCTTCAAATTCGAACCGTTCGAAGGCATGCGAATGGCCCGTAATGAACAGACGCGCTTTTTGTGATTTAATGTAAGGCGGCACAAACCGCTGCTGCACTAGTTTAGACGAACCGACCAGTTTGCTGTTTGAGTAGGGCGCGTGGTGACAGGTAACGATTACCACCTTTATTTCAGGGTCGGCATCCAGATCGGCCAGGGTCTGTTCGTACCAGGTTTGCTGCTTGACCAGGTTCTCGATCGAAAGCGTACTAAAGTTGGAATTGAGCATTACAACGGCTATAGCGTCGGTCGTTTTGACGTAGCCCGTAGGACTGTGCTCCGGAAACCGTTGCTGAAAATTGCGGGCACCTTTCCGCGGCCGACCCATTACGTCGTGGTTACCCATGATGGCATACACCGCCGTCCGGACCTCGGTGCATTTCAGGAGAAACTGGTCGATAATTCGCCATTTTCGGGTTCGATACCCTAGCGAAACGATGTCGCCCAGCCAATACAGCACGGCCGGCCGAAGTCGTATAATCTCGTCGAATATGGCTTGCGTGGCCTTGGTATTCTGATGCGTCCGCAACACCAGTTTTTCTACCCACATCGGCGCCTGCGTATCACTCAAAAACAGGATCGCCCGCTTATCATTCTCTTGTTCCATACCGTAATCCTATCAAATTAACGCTGAGTCTTTATCCAATAACATACCCTACCAGGAAAAAGGACGCCAAATTACTTGAGCTTCTGCCGTAAAAGCCGCATTTTCTGCAGCGACGGCATCATACCACTTCAATTCACCCGCTATGCGCAACCGACGACTGACGGGATGGGTGTACGACAGAGCCGCCATCCAGCCTAAACTGTTGGTAGTTGCCCTGACAAGGCCTGCGTAGTTCAGTCGCGAGCGGTTAAAATAAATTCCTGTCCCGGCAGTCGCCGATAGCCGTCGGGCAATACTTCGCTCGGTACCACTCAGCCAGGCTAACGGCATTGAAAACAGCAGCAATACCGGCACTAGTGATACATACATGTGTGCTGGTTCGCCCGCTACCTGACCCTTGTAGCTATACATGGTTGTCCAGCCCGTTTCCAGCCCGATTCGTAACCGATGGTCTGGGTACCACATGGCCCGAAGCATCGCAGGAGCGCCAAATCGGTTGACGTGAGTCTGTTCCAGTGCGTCTGGCACTCCCAGATGGGTCGAGTAATACGACAGTCCCCCGCCAACCGTCAATACCAGATTATAAGGCCCACGCTTGTAGGTCGAATCGGTCGGCTGATCCAATCTCGACTGTGCGCTGGCAAGCCCGCTCATGCCAAACAGGTACATGACCCAGGCGAGTTTAGGTAAACGAATAGCCATACGATTACTGTTCCGTGTAGTGGTAATAGGCAACAACTGGCGAATAATTAGACAGAATCCCATCGAAATTGTTCTGACTTATAAATTCCTGAATGAACTTGGGTTCATCGAGCGTCCAGACGAATACCGTAAGCCCCTGTGCTTTCATCGCCAGCACTTCCTGCGTTTGCGGACCGAGCGTCCAGCGGGGGGCCCAGATACGAGCCCCTAAACTCCGGGTAAGGGCGGTATCCAGTTCGCATAAAATGGGGGTATTTTCCTTGTTCGGCAACGCTTCGTACGAAGCAACGGCATCGGTGCTGGGCAACCCGATGAAAATGCGCAGATCGCGCCGGGCCAGAATGGCTTTCTGTCGGAATTTCTGCTGAATGGCCTGTACTTTGTCCATTGGCCCGATATATTTTGTATCGAGCCAGACAAAACTAAGGGACGTATTATTGACCACGGTCTCCAGTGCCTCCTCCAGCGTGGGGATTTTTTCGCCATTCACCAGCCGGACCAGCGTGTTCAGTTGCTGGTATGTGTAAGCTTCTATAGGGCCTGTCAGGCCACTTTTCTGAATAAGCCGTAGGTTCAGGGTATTGTCATGGTACAGAATCGGAACCCCGTCTTTTGTGTAGCGAACGTCGATCTCAATACCCGTCGCCCCCAGTCGTGAAGCCAGCTTGATAATCTCTACCGAGTTTTCAGAAGCGGGCAGCAAATCCGATGTTCGTCCTCCGCTTCTGTGGGCCATGATCGCGAAGGGTTTTTTGTTCAGGGGTCGGTTATAGGTAAGCGTCAGCTTTTGGGCTGGGGCTGCTTTTTCTTCTCCGTATAAACCATCAATGACTACGGTATCGGTCGAAACCACGGCACTGTCCAGGGCCTGTAGTCTGCCAGCATGTTTTACCCGAACCGTCAGTCGAACCAGACCCGTTGCGGTATTGACTAATTTTCGCCAATAGCCATTCAATACCAGGCTGTCGGCTTTAGCGTCGCCTTCCAGGTTAAAATAGCCGGCATCGGCTCCGGTAAAGATGGACAGGTAGTGCGTCGTATCGGCGCCATTGAGCAGGTATGTCCACTTGAGAGCCACCTGACTTCCAAATTGATTGGCTCCGTCTGTAACGGTATATACGCCTTCCATGGCCTGCCGAACCGAAGGAACGAAGCGTCCGGAGCCGGGGGTGTTGGTAAAGGAGTACGGCACAGGGGCTTCATAATCTTTCCGGCAACTGCCCGTCAGGATTAGTAACAAGCCGAATATCAAATAATTAACCGATTTCACAGGATAAAACCAAAGATAAGTTGAGGGTACAAAAGATTCCGATCGAAGGTGTCGTACAGGGACCAGAGCTGCCAGTTGAAATTGGAATAAGCCGCCCGGAAACCGATCAGAACATGCTGTTTGTTGTAAAAAGGTTGCTCGAGGACAAACCCAATGGCAAAACCATTTATCTGCCTTCGGTTGTACTCGACCGCCAGATTACCCACTTTAGATTTGTAATATAAATCCATGATCGCTTCGCCCCGGACGGTGAGCTGTACGTCTCTCGTCAGCCGGTATCCTACCGATAGGTTAGGATAGGTTTGTATACCATAGGCCTGGCTATTGAATACGTCTTTGATTTGCAAAGCACCAAACCAGCCCGTTGCTTCGAACCCCGGCGATATAAACAACCGATCGGTAAGGCCGGTGGCCCAGTGCAATCCCAGCATCACATTGCTCTGCACGATCTGCGTCTGTATCCGACCGACTGCATACAGCTTTTTGGTCAGCCCACGCTGAATATGAAAATCAATGGCCGGAACGCTCACACGAATTTCCTCGGTCAACTCGGGGGGGGTGGTAGTAAAGACCAATCCAAGCGATCTGCGCACTTGCCCGGGCCGCGGTGCCTGGGGGAAATAGATTTCCGGCTGATGTACATCGGGGGGCGGCACGTAGCGCGGGTGCTCAGGCGCAAACACACGCCGTTGTCTGGTACGCGGTCGCTGTTGCTGTGCCTGGACCGAGAAGCTTACCAGCAACAGACAGATCAACCACACGTACAATTGATTACATAAAGATCGGAGATACATTACATGCGAATCAGGGAACACACCTGAAATGACATAAACCGACTTGGGATAGGTTATGTTCTGATTCGTCACTAGCGTCGGCTATGGATTCGCAGCCCGTATACGTCACTCCATTTCGAAGGGCAACCCTATGCCTTTAACAAACCAGCCTACTCAACGAATCGCGTAAGCTCATCTTGCTGGTCGAGCCCGCCGTTTAACCGTCATTAAAGTGTAAAAAGGCCGGTACAATGCCGTTGAGTCGGAAGAACTGGTTATTCTGCCTGTCTACCCTGATCGCCTTAGTTCAACTGCACCCGAGCATAAAACTGCTCAATTTTAGTGCGACTGCGTTTAAGCCGCATCTTAACCGCACTGGCGCTCAGATTATACTGACGGGAGATTTCTTCAATGGTTGCCCCCTCTTCATACTTGAGCTTGAGTAGCATGCGCTCCTGCGTCGACAAACTTTCCAGGGCCTGGCGAACCATCTGCATCGCTTCTTCATGAATGATTCCTTCCCTTGAGTCTGGCAGATGCTCTTCCAGATCATCATCGAGCAAGGTGGTATTCATACGTTTCGAAATTCGAAGTTGATCGGAGCAGTAGTTATAAGCAATCGAATAAATCCAGGTTGAAAAGCTGGATCGCTGTTGAAAAGCATCTAGTTTATTGAAAACCTTGATAAAAATATCGTGGGTAAAATCCTGGGCTTTCTCGGAGTCCTGAGTCATAGAAAGACATTGCCGGTATACTTTGTCGACGTATCGATTGTACAGCGTTTCAAAGCAGCCGTTAGGCTCCTGATGTAAGTATTGACGTATTACCTCTTCATCAGTCAGTGTACGATTCATAAAAAAGACTAAATAACAAGTTAGTGGGATGGTAGCAATTAAATGTATCTACGTCTATTGTAGCAACAAAGATTCCATCGGTTAGCAATTATATACTAAATCTACTAAACGGTAGATCATTTCTATCGTTTATCAACTGATGATCACTAGTCTATATCAACCTAAAACACAGCTTATTAGTGGGCTTTTGTAATCTACTATTTAACTAAAATCAAATTAGTGGCACAATATGGTTATTTTTGTACAATTAGTTAATAAATTATTTATAGTTAACTTTGATGAAATAAATAGTCTATGAAATTAACTTTATTTCTTCTTTGTTTCGGCAACATTTGTCTTGCTCAGTCTATTCCAAATCAAACCAACGCTATTACTGTCAGAACGCCACTTGCTAACTCAGTAGTTTGCCAGAAGTTAGTCGATCTGCTGCGGCAACAGGCCTGGAATCTCGATCAACAGGATCACAGGGTTACAGCTTTCGTTACGCATTATAAACCTGCTGGAAATGACCGGGCTCTTCGGTTAGTTGCTACAGTTAGGCAGGGTACTGTTCTGTTTCGGGGTGAAAGTGCGGCTTTAGGCGCTACAGCCGGCCTTTATCCGTTACCGGTCGTTTACAGTAGCCAGAGTGATCCGGTAGGCAAGACGAACTTTGAGGTGATGAACCAATTTGCTCTACGCTTAAAAGAGATGATTTCTGGCTCGTCGGTAGACTATACAATGGTAAGCGAGTAAATTCTGACGTATAAGAATTAACCGGAAATACGCCGGAGAGTATCGACAGTATCAATCCAATTTTTTACTTTTGCCCGCACAAACAGCCCGATTGATAGGTGCTTTCTGGAAGGACACTGGCAGCGCGAACGAAGCAGTTAGCGCCGAAGTTATCGGAAAGCTACTAGAAGAGTATCCTTCGGTCCTGTTATAATGGCTTTATGGTGTAATGGATAGCATCACAGTCTTCGGAACTGTTGGTTGGGGTTCGAGTCCCTATAAAGCCACGAAACTTAATAAAAAGACCTCATACGCATTACAAAGGGCTTTTTTCGTTTCCTAGTCCAATTCCACGGCTCTCATTTCCTAATAGATTCCGCATAGGAACGGCTCAGTAGATCTCTAATCCCGCCGAAGTACGCTTTCGGGTTACCCGCTGCTACATGCCAGCCACTGTAGCTGCAAGTATTCTCAGCCTTAGCAGGATGTCCGTGGCTAAACCCATCGCATTCATGGCCTGGAGTCTATTCATTTATCACTACTAAAGTGGTAATTCAAATTCCTAAAAACTTCATAATAAAACATCCATTGCCGAATTAATGCCTACTTCGTATTGTTTTTGTTATAGAAAGTCAGCTCTGTTTAACCCCTGATTTTCTGCCCTATATGTTTGAATTGTTTGTCGGTGATGTGGTCTATTATACTACGCCTGACCAGACGTTAGCAAAGGATAGGATTAAATCAATCGCCAGTAAAAAAGAGAAAGGTCGAGTAAAGCACGTCTACACCCTTTTTAACGGACTGAATAAGTCGGAAGGCGAACTCTTTCTAAGCCTGAAACGGGCGAAAGACCATTTCGAACGATGCAAAATTGACATTACGATTCCCAAAGGTCTGGATTCTTTCTAAAGGATTCTGGCCGTCAATCTGCACATTCAGTGGTCGATTCGGTTTTCAGATTAACTTAGTTTATTTGTCAATTGGTTATAAAGAAGCCCCGCTATACTTGGCGGGGCTTTTATTTAGCCTGTTTAATTTTCAAATGCTAATGCCATTTCTACTTCGTATGGCGTATCATACAGATGCCATTCCGCTTGTTTTGCCAAAAAAACCTCGAACAATAATGCTTCTTTAAGCGGATCAACCGGATCGACTATCTGCTGTACCCGCAGAATATGTGCCACTCGATACCTTGGCCAGGTATTGGCATCATTGGCCTCATCGCCGACCCGTACTCCTTGACCGTACCTGGCCTCAACTGGCTGATCGATGGGCGTATCGGGATTTAACTGGGTATAAGTTTGCCGGGATGGGTCATTATAAAGCTGAAACCGAAGATAAAATTGCATAGTAGTTGCTTACTGAATCAGAGCAGTATATGTTTCAGTTGCAATATATATAATTTTTATATTATATCGCCTAGCTAACACAAAAATGTGAATCGTCTATAGTGGTAGCTAAATAGAAGCAGTAACAAAGCTAGTCGACTATATCTTTTTAGGAGCAGCCTCAACAATAAGAGCAGGAACTATAGAAATAATAGCCGAAGCAAAAAAGAAAAGAGCCTGACAATCTGTATATTCAGACTATCAGGCTCTTGGTCTAGTAGCGGGAGCTGGACTCGAACCAGCGACCTTTGGGTTATGAGCCCAACGAGCTACCAACTGCTCCATCCCGCGATGTTTGGACTGCAAAGGTAAGACAAATTTTTGAAACTGCAATCCCTGACTAAAAAAAGTTTATTTCTACACGGAAACGATTTTTCTGGATTGACAGTTGTCTGCTAAAGCCGCTGAATATCAACCAGCGGGATCACCTCTGTATGAATACGGAAATTATCCAGAATTTTCCGGCTGATCACAAGGCCGGTTTCGTCAGTATCGTCGGTAAGCCCAATGTGGGCAAATCAACCCTGATGAATCAACTCGTCGGTGAACGGCTCTCGATTATCACCGCCAAGGCCCAAACCACCCGCCACCGCATAATGGGCATCCTGAATGGTACCCATAATGATCAGGAATTTCAACTCGTATACTCCGATACGCCGGGTATCATCAAGCCCCAGTACAAGCTTCATGAGTCGATGATGAGCTTTGTGCGAGGCTCGATCGAAGATGCGGATGTTGTACTGTTCGTGACAGACATATTCGAGCAGCATGACGAAAATGACGTTGTCAATCGGCTACAAAAATCCGAGGTTCCTATTCTGCTACTGATCAATAAAATCGATCAGGCCACGCAGGATCAGGTTATTGAAAAAATTGCTTACTGGCAAGAGCACTTCAACGCTCAGGCTATTATACCGATCTCAGCGCTGAATGGGTTTAACGTCGACCAGGTGTTCGAGGCCATTATCAGCCGTCTGCCGAATCATCCCCCTTATTTCCCGAAGGATGAGTTAACTGATAAGCCCGAGCGGTTCTTCGCTTCGGAAATTATCCGGGAGAAGATTTTCCTCAACTACAAGAAAGAAGTCCCGTATAGCAGCGAGGTCGTTATCATTGGCTTCAAGGAGAAAGAAGACATTATCGTTATCCAGGCTGAGATTTTAGTCGAGCGCGCAACCCAGCGGGCTATCCTGCTGGGTGAGGGAGGGAAAATGATAAAGAAAACGGGAATTATGGCTCGCGAAGAGCTGGAACGCTTCTTCGGTAAAAAAGTATTTTTAGAACAATTCGTCAAAGTAGAACCCGACTGGCGTCAAAAAGAGCGCATGCTCAAGCGGTTGGGCTACGACGAGTAGTCGACAGAGCTTCGTTTTGCGTCGCTGGTAATTTTAATTATTGGCGCGATTGGCTGATAAGCTGTCAACTGATAATTATCGATTTTAAATCATGGCAAATATTGTTGCAATCGTTGGTCGCCCGAACGTGGGTAAGTCTACACTGTTTAACCGTCTGACGGAACAGCGGCAGGCGATTATGGATAACCAAAGTGGCGTCACCCGGGACCGGCATTATGGCACCGCCCAGTGGAACGATAAATTTTATACAGTTATCGATACAGGTGGGTACGTGGTCGGGTCCGAAGACGTGTTTGAAGAGTCGATCCGTGAACAGGTCGAAATTGCCATTCAGGAATCGACCGTACTGCTGTTTGTCGTCGATACCCAAACCGGTATTACAGGCTTGGACGAAGATTTCGCCAAGGTACTGCGTCGGTCCAAAAAACCCGTATATGTTGTAGCCAATAAGGCCGAAACTGCCGAGCGCTCGCAGTCGGCGGCCGAATTCTACGCTCTGGGTTTAGGAGACCCCTACCCTATCTCGTCGATGACCGGTAGCGGCACCGGTGATTTGCTGGATGAAGTGATCAAACATTTTCAGATCCCGGGGGTAGAAGATCCTAATGCAGGCATTCCCCGAATTGCCATTCTGGGTCGTCCGAACGTCGGTAAATCATCCTTCCTGAATGTGCTGACGGGTCAGGAGCGCAGTATTGTGACGGACATTGCCGGTACAACCCGCGATGCCATTGATACACGCTATAAGGCCTACGGCAAGGATTTCATTCTGACCGATACGGCCGGTATCCGCCGGAAAGCACGCATCAGTGACAATATCGAATTCTACTCGACGCTGCGGTCTATCAAGGCCATGGAAGATTCGGACGTGTGCATTATCCTGCTCGATGCTACCCGCGGCCTCGAAGCCCAGGATCTGACCATCATTGGGCAAGCGGTGAAGGCCAAAAAAGGAGTTGTCATCATGGTCAACAAGTGGGATGCCATTGAGAAGGACCATCGAACCGCCGATACACTTCGGAAAGAAATGATTCAGCGCATGATGCCCATTGATTACGTGCCCATCATTTTTGCATCGGTTCATGAAAAGCAGCGCATTTTTCAGGTCATGGAAAAGGCTATGGAGGTCTATGAAAACAAGACCAAAAAGGTGGCCACTTCGAAACTAAACGAGGCCATGCAACCCGAAATTGAGAAATATCCGCCACCGGCCCTTAAAGGGAAGCAGATCAAAATTAAGTACATGCTTCAGATACCCACTCCTTCACCTACGTTTGTCTTCTTTTGCAATTTACCGCAATATGTTCAGGAGTCTTATCAGCGGTTTTTAGAGAACCGTCTGCGCGAACATTTCGATTTTACAGGTGTGCCGATCACGCTGTTCTTCAGACAGAAATAACTAACACTGGCGCTTAAGGGGTCCGACGTAGCTATTCGCTCCAGCGTCATCATCGCTGATGAATGCTTCACGCATCAACTTCCTGACAGGCGCCTTTCTGGTATTTCTGGCGGCTTTTTGTTTCGCGACAAAAGGAATTCTGATTAAGCTGGCTTATCAGTACCCGATCGATTCTATCTCGCTGCTGACGCTACGAATGCTATTCGCCTTGCCGTTTTATGTGGCTGTTCTGGTATACTCGACTCGGACAGCTCCTCCTGCACGTTTAAACGTACGTCAGTGGCTAACACTTTTCGTCCTTGGAATAACCGGGTATTATTTCGCCAGCTTCTTCAACTTTCTGGGGTTGGTTTATATTACAGCCAGTTTGGAGCGCATATTGCTCTTCGTGTATCCGACGTTTGTTTTATTGATGAACGCGGTTGGTTTTGGCAGGCCCGTCAGCAAGCTTCAGCTCGCAGCACTAACCCTGACCTACGCCGGTATTTTGCTGGCTTTTTGGGGGAATCTTGAAACCTCCGTGCAGAAAAATGTAACTCTAGGTGCTTTCTGGGTTATCCTGAGCGGGTTTGTCTATGCGATTTATCTGGTGGGGAGCGATCGTATGATCGCCCTCGTCGGCTCTCAGCGCTATACCTGTTATGCAATGATTGCTGCCACTGTCCCAACTTTACTTCATTGCGGTTTACAAAATGGGCTTCATCTGGCAGGTTATCCTACCCCCGTTTATGTATTCGGGTTAGGCATGGCTGTTTTTGTAACCGTCATACCCACGTTTATGATTGCTGCCGGAATAAAGCGTATCGGATCTGGCAATGCATCGATTATTGCCAGTATTGGTCCAGTATTTACCATTGTACTGTCAACGGCTATTCTGCATGAAACAATCAGCAGTGAGCAGATCTGGGGAACGGTGCTGGTATTGATGGGCGTTTTTCTCATTGGCTGGCGTGGTCGGCAACATCGCACGACCACGGCTAGACTATAAGCTTATACGCTGTTTTTCAGCAAAGATTATTGTTAACATATTATAAAAATAACATATTTTTTTAAGTTATTTGTAGTAATCAGCTTTACAAAAACATGCAAGACGAGTAATTTTACCTAATATTGATATTAAAAATTAAGTAATTATACTAAAAATTAAACATCTGGCTTTCACAACGTGTTAACATCGGATTGTAGGTTTAATCCTATATGAATATTTGCCTACTCAGTAAATTTAGCCAATAAAACAGTATTCGCAATTAGCAGTTGACTAGTTGTTCAGAGACAATTAATAACCAAACAACGCCATAGTTTTCACTTTAAAAATCAGTTTGTTATAACTATACGTGTATGTTTCTTTGCTAATGTCCACAGTTAAAAACGAATAACTTATTTGCTATGATAATTAATAAAACGATGGATGACGAAAAGAAGATTGACAAAGCTGCCTACATACTCAAGGCAGTAGCACACCCGCTCCGAATTAAAATAATTCAAATGTTGAACGAAAATAAAGAGCTAAATGTATCGGCTATTTATAAAAATTTAAATGCTGAGCAGTCTCTAATTTCGCACCATCTGATTAACATGCGCGACAAAGGAATTCTTGACATTCGACGCAGCGGAAAAAACATTTATTATTTCCTGGTCGATGGCGCTGTCGCTGATGTCATCGAATGTATCTACAAGAGCAAAGCTCTAATCTGATAGGTACACAAAGGGGCAAGATGATAGCATTAAAAACTATCAATCTTGCCCCTTGTTCTACCTGATTCAACTAAATAATTCCCCGTTGCGATAGGTCGGCATAACGCCAAGATGGATGTAAGCTTTCTCAGTAGCCTCACGTCCTCGTGAAGTCCGCTTCAGAAAACCTTCCTGAATCAGAAATGGCTCATACACTTCCTCAATCGTTTCATCTTCTTCACCACAGGCCGTAGCGATGGTTTTAAGGCCAACAGGTCCGCCTTTGAATTTCTCGATAATGGCACTCAGGATGCGGTTGTCCATATCGTCCAGCCCGTTCTGATCGACATCCAACGCACTCAGGGCTATTTCCGCAATTTCGACATTGATGTACCCATTCCCTTTCACCTGGGCAAAGTCGCGGGTTCGGCGGAGTAAATTATTCGCGATACGTGGCGTACCCCGGCTCCGACGGGCAATTTCGTAGGCTCCTGTTTCATCGATGGGCGTTCCCAGGATAGCCGATGACCGCTGGACGATACTGGTCAGCAGTTTAGCATCGTAGTACTCCAGTCGGCAACTGATACCAAAGCGAGCCCGTAAAGGCGAAGTCAGCATACCGGCGCGCGTTGTCGCACCAATGAGCGTAAATGGATTCAGCTTGATCTGGACCGTCCGGGCGTTTGGCCCCGAATCGAGCATGATATCGATTTTATAATCCTCCATGGCCGAATACAGATATTCTTCTACAATGGGATTAAGCCGGTGAATTTCATCGATGAACAGCACATCGTTGGGCTGAAGATTGGTCAGCAGACCAGCCAGGTCACTGGGTTTGTCCAGTACTGGCCCCGAGGTCATTTTAATATTCGCGTTCAGCTCGTTCGCAATGATGTGGGAGAGGGTCGTTTTACCCAGACCCGGAGGTCCATGGAGCAGTACGTGGTCGAGCGCATCGCCCCGCTGCATGGCTGCCCGAACGAACACTTCGAGGTTAGCGAGTACTTTTGCCTGTCCGGTAAAGTCTTCGAACGAAAGCGGCCGAAGCGCCCGTTCAATTTCTTTATCGGTAGCACTCATGCCCTCAGTCGAGCCTTTCAAAAAGTCGTTTCGCATAAGTTTGATTAGTGCAGAATCTGGCCAACAGGCCTGAATTTCAGGCCTGTTGGACTCGATCGTTTACCTCAAATTTACGAAAAAAACCGCAGAAAACCGCTATCGAACGACCATAACTGTACCCCGTTTTACAACGCGCGAACGCTCAGGAAAAGACTCACTTTTGAACGTCAGAATATAAGGATAAAGCATGGATGGATAGGCAACACCTTTGTAGGTTCCATCCCATTTCTGCTCAGGATTATTACTGACAAAAATGACTTCTCCCCACCGGTTGTATATCCTGAATTCGTAATCGGTGATGTAAGCGGTGAAGACCTGGAGCACATCGTTTACGCCGTCGTTATTAGGTGTAAAAGCATCCGGTATGTTGACACGTGGCTCACACAGGTTCAATACTCTCGACGTACCAACAGCCGTACAGCCCTGCGGATTCGTCACCTGAACCTGGTAATCACCCGCTCGCTGAACGGTTATGGTTCGGGTCGTATCATTTCGGGTCAACCACAGGTATTTTAGGCCTGAGGCCCCACTCGCCGTCAGTTGTGTGGTTCCCTGGTCTCCTTCGCAAACGAAAGCTCCATTCGTCAGGGAGAATACCGGGGCCGGTCGATCGCCCACCTGAGTTCGGCTCCGCCCTACACAACCTGTATTCAGGTTTCTAACTACCAGGCTATACGAGCCAGGCTGGATCACTGAAATGCTTGGCGTAGACGCGCCCGTACTCCACTGGTACGTATTGCCGGGGACATCGCCCGACTGCGGAGCCAGCACTACAGCCAGGCCCGCACATTTGAGCGTGTCGGGCACCAGACGCGCCAGTCCTGTACTATCCAGCCCCACTTTGATGCTGTCCAGAATCGCTTTACAGCCACGGGCATCGATCACCTGTACATTGTAGATGCCAGGGGCTGCTTTGTCAAATATAGGTGTAGTAGTAATCAATTTATTATCGCGATCCAGCCAGGCATAGCTGACAGGTGTTCCACCTGATAAACTTACGCTTACGGTTCCGCTGTTAGGCGTGCCGCACAGCGCATCTTTCACAAGCGAGGACAACTTCAACTGATTTTCGGGCGACCGCAGAATGAATCCCGTGTCGGCCTTACAGGTATGAAGTGTATCGGTTACGCTCACTTTATAGTTGCCTTCGGTCAGACCGCTTAGCTTGCTTCCCCCGTTCAGAGAAACGGTTCTATCGGAGCGGGTCCAGTCGTATTGATAGATACCCACTGGCGTCGGGGTCAGGCTTATAGTACCATCGGCCGAGGTACAGGCTGTCGGCCCGGTCAGCGCAGCCGCCACACGCAGCTTTGGTAATTCACTTACTTTAATGGTATCCGAATTTTCGCAACCGGCAAAATTTTTCGCTGAAACGAAGTAGGTACCGGCTTTAGATACCGTCGTCGATCGGTCGGTACTCCCGTCGCTCCACTGGAATTCTGACCAGGTTTGCTGCGGCACGGTCAATTTGACCGAGCTTCGGTAACAGAATACCGTGTCAGGTCCAAGATCGAGCGAGGGCACTGGTTTAATTTGCACTTCGATGGTATCGCTCTTAAAGCATTCACCATTGGCGGCTATGCCGACAACGCGGTAATAACCTGGCCGATCGAGCTTTATGGTCTTTTGCCTACTGGCAACCGACCCATTGACCAGCCAGACGTAAAGCTTCGCCTGTACTTTCAGATCGAGCGTTATTCCTCGTTTATTACATATGGCTGTATCAGCTCCGAGTCGTATGTCAGGGGGCGTTTCCAGAATATTCAGCGTATCACGAATAAGGGTGTCTTTACAAATACCCCCGGCGCTGGTTCGGGTCACGATTCGTAAACTAATAAAATACTGCCCTGGCTTCGAATAGGGGTGGGTAATTGGCTGAGTCGACGTAGTCGATGTAGGACGGCTGCCGTCGCCAAAGTCCAGCGTATACGCTTCTTTCAGCTTTGGACAGTTCGGACTGATCTGGAACACCGTCGGCCCGTTGGTACAGGTATCTGAATAAGTCACCCCCGGCCCGCTGGACTGATCATTAAAATTGGCCACCAGGTTCGGCAAACCCAACTGGCTGATTTTTCCTCCCAGGGTTTGACCCGACGGATTGAAAATCAGACTGTCCAGCAATCCCCCATTCGGATTTTCGATGGTCGCCAGCGAGTTACTTCCCTTCACGGCAACGTATAATCGCCCGTCGGGCCCGATCTGAACGGACCCATATTGTCGGGTTGTACTACTGTCGACCACCGTTCGGGACTGAGTTAGCAGTGAGTCTTTCTGGGTTAGATCATATTTGACAATATACGACGCTCCTTTCTGACTACCGTCGGAGTTAGTATCGGCCAGCATGGTTGCGTACAGACTCTTCCCATCCGGCGAAAATTCCACCCCATACGCTTTAGGGGGAGCAGGTCCTAAGTCAAGCGATCGGTTGAAGGTTAGAACCCCTGTCGAGTCATTGAATGTGTAGAGGTCGACAGAGTTTTTAGGTGGCCCAGGTATCACCACCGCCATAGGCCGATTGCCCTCATTGCCACTGGTGGTATCGGCAGGACCGATTTTGATATACCCTTCTGCATTGGTCAGTGAATCGATGACCTGTCCACCTGTATACGTTACCGGATCGGCACTCTCTCCGCGGGTTAAATGCCGAACTTCAAACTTGTTTGTTCCGTAAATGCGCGTGATTACCCAGTAGGTCGAATCCCGTTTGTTTTCAACCGCCGTCGACTGTTCGGTGCTGTTGCCCGTCAAGGGAAGGTTCTTCTCGACAACGGCGCCTTTGCCACCATTCTGACGCATGTCGACGACGCTGTAGGTCAGGGTTTTCTGGCCACGGATTTCCGAAGTCGTATAAACGTAGTACAGGTATTCACAACCACGGCAGGTTGGTTTCGGAACGATCAGTGCCGATTGCGTCGAGTGAGTGTTTCCGTCAAGGGGTATCTGAACCTTGTTGGTATCGCCCGGAACAAGCGATTTCATAATCTTCCCATCTTTGTCGAAGATCGAGATACCGTCGGTGTAAAACAGCAGAATTCCTTTGGTGTTCGCGATCGACGAAGAGCCCTCGATTGTGCTCAGCTTACCATCTGTAATGGGTTTGGGCGTACCTCCCCCGCTAAAATCCAAGCCTGCATTTTGCCCAAAATACCATTTTACCCCCTGCGATTCTTTCTGCTCACCACAAACATCCACGTTGATCCGGTCCTGGTAGGAGCATCCGTTCGGGCTAATGGCTTCGACAGAGTAACAGCCCGAACTATCGACCTGTATGCTTTGGGTAGTGTCTCCCTTCGGGTACCACAGAAATCGATAGCCAGACTGAGCTCCCCCCGGATAGGGATCGAGCGTAATGGTTTCGCCTTTACAGATCGTGGTATCGGTCCGCCAGCTCGAAAACGGTTGCGGCCGGTTGTTGATGGTAATTCTGTTGGTAAAGGTTTTGGTTATTCCAGCAACTGTCCGTTTTAACGTAACCGTATACGTACCAGCCGTCTGGTACACGTGGCGAGCGATGGAGTCGTTTTGTTCGGTGACGGTCGTTCCATCGCCGAAATCCCAGGCACGGGACACAGAACCAGTAACGGAGCTGTCGGTGAAGGTGATGGAGTCGGCCTTACATTCCTGATCCGGAACGCAGGCTTTACCGCTGATTTTAAACCCTGAACCTGTCTGCGCAAAGGTTGTAGTCAAGCCTGCCAGCAAAAAAAGCAGCGCCCAGAGTCCAACTACCCGAATATGCATTTTAAAAATGACCATGAAGAACGTTGATAAAGCCTCCGTCGCAAATTCGTTTCTCGGCATAACAACACCGGGGGCATTACGTTAGTATAAACGAAGGTGGCCCGTTAAAATTTTATTGTCTGGCAGGCTCGAAAGCACCTAAAATACAGCTATTTTTATAGGCTGTTCACTTATTAAATACTTCGTTTGCTTCGGCAACGTTGCAACTAAGAAATTGATCTTGCTTTTGCCTCGATTTTATCCGTATGATTAAGAAATACGTACTGACGGTTTTAACGCTGGTGGTGAGCCGACTAGCGTTCGCACAAGACCCTCAGTTTACCCAGTTTTATGCGGCTCCACTCTACTTAAGCCCTGCCTTCGCTGGTTCGGCACTTGCCCCGCGTATTACTGCTAATTACCGAAACCAGTGGCCAGCGATTACTAACTACGTGACCACGATGGTCGGAGTCGATCATTTTATCGAAAAATACAACAGTGGAGTTGGCTTACTGATCCAAAGCGATAACCAGGGCCAGGGTAGGATTCAATCGACGGATATAGGGTTGCAATATGCCTATCAATTTCAGGTGAGCGAATCGTCCTTTGTGCGCTTGGGTCTCCAGGCTTCGTACGTAAACCGCAACATCAACTACTTCGGTCTCACGACAGGCGACCAGTTTACAGACCGGGGCTTCATCACAGGCAGCGTTTCGCAGGATCCCACGCTACTTGCCGGTTCGCCCAAAAACAAATACCTCGACTTCTCGACCGGCGGCTTGTTTTATTCGGACTGGTTCTGGCTGGGCGCTACCGTGAATCACCTCAACCGCCCCGATCAGGGCTTTTTCGTCAGCGGAACCGATCGGCTGCCCATGAAAACCAGCATTCAGGCGGGGCTGAGGATTCCACTCGGTGGTTTTACGGGCTTAGCCGATGAGCAGGATCGCGAGATTAGTATATCGCCGGTTGTGCTCTACAAGCATCAGGGTAAATACGATCAGCTGGATTTGGGGGCTTACCTAACCTACTCTCCGCTGACTATTGGGGCGTATTACCGCGGTATTCCCTTCAAGAAATACAACCAGACCATCAATAACCACGACGCTCTCGCTGCACTGATCGGCTGGCGTATGGAGAAGTTTTCCATTGGGTATAGTTACGACGTTACCATTTCTACACTGGGCAACAGTGGCGGCTCGCATGAACTCTCGTTGTCCTATATTTTCGAGAAACCCGAAGGGCGCCGGGCGGGAGTTCGTCGGCGCGACAAAAAGTTACCCTGTCCGAAATTCTAACAGTCGGCTTTTAGCCGAAATACTGCTGCTCGATTCGACCGATATACCCTAAGGGAATTGCCGAACGGAACCACGCCTGAACGGCAACACCGATGTTCGGATACATATTCAGTTTGTCCAGCATGTCAGCCGGTAGCCAGACAACTTCCAGAGCGGTAGTTTCGGTGGGATTGAGGACTGGCTCACCCTGTAAGTGCTGAGCGGCAAATACCACGTGCAGTACGTCGTCGTTCCGTTGGGAGAGCAGCATTTCGCCGGCCAGCACCATTCCACCAATCTCGACCGAGATGCCGAGCTCTTCCTGGATTTCGCGCACAACGGTCTGTGTCAGGATTTCTCCGCGGTCAGGATTTCCGCCGGGTAGTGCATATACATCCTGCCCGCCGTATGAATATCGCATCAATAACACTTCCGGTTGGGCAACCTGTCGACGCCAGATAAGAGCAGAGGGGCGAACTTTCATGCAAGCAACTTATACAAGCAATGTTAGCTTTCCCAATAAAATCTGCTTAGTATGTAAAAAAACCGTTAAACGGCCCATTAGGCTAATTGTCGAGTAGTCTTCGATGGTAATTGATCTGACCGAGGTGATAGGTTAAGTGCGTACTCAGGTGAACCAGCAGATAACCAGTCGATGTCATCTGATCGAATACCAGCGTAGGGTACTCGGCGTTGAGTTGTTCATCGGTTAGCTGATCGAGGGCCTGCCCGACGATCACAATCGTTTCGTCAATTTTCGCCAGCAGTTCAGCCCGAGGTACGTCTTTAAGCGAAAATTCCAGCTCCCGGTGACGGACGTAGCCTGTTTTGCCCAGTTCGGCCCCGATGTACGTGTTTAGATTACCGATCAGATGAAGACACAGATTACCCGCTGAGTTCGGAATATTCTTTTCGACGTACCAGATTTTCCTTTCATCCCGGTACGAATCGATTTCCTTCCTTAAGCGCCCAAGATCGCGCTGAAGCAAGGTTTTCAGGGTTTGACTAAGCATGAGATTGAATCATTCATTTAGGTCGGCAACTTATAAAACCAATAATAGTTCTCCTAATACATTCGGTTAGATCTGGTGATGAACTGGGCAAATTTCTATTTAATAAAGTGAGTATTGAAAACGCCAGCAGATGATCGGAACCAGAAGGATACTGGTTCTTTTCGCAGATGGGAAATCGGAATCATCAAACTTACGGGAACTAAGTCTTTTAATTTTATAGTTTAACTAACCTATAAAACATCATTATTATTATTCGGCGTAAATAGCTGATAAACAGAGGTCCTCTACTGGGGGTCTGGTAGGTATCGAGTAAACCTTTTTCGACCTGTATCGGTTATGGATGACAATAGATTGACCTGAACAGACGTTTCGAGAATATTGCTTGCTATGCACAACCAGTTATTGTGGTAGTTCATTCTTAACCTGACTCAGATGTAACAACCTCTACACAACCGCGCGAGCGGCTTTTTTGAGTACGTGCATGTTCAATCGTTAAACTGACAATTATTTATGGAAGGTAATTCGCAAAAATCCAAAACAAGCGGTGCTTTGCTGGCAGCCCTGATCATCATGACAGGTCTGGCGGGAGTATCGAGTTATCTGTATTTTGACCAAAAGAAAGTATCCGAGAATCAGGAAGTAACCATTTCCGAACGCGTTGAAGAACTCTCAACGACCCGCGTTAAGCTGGATTCGATTTCGACAGCGCTGGATGCTAAAATTGCCGAAGTACAGAAATTGGGTGGCGACGTCTCCGAGTTACAAAAAGTAAAAGCGCAATTGGAACAGGATAAAGCATCGTTGCGTAGAGGAAATCGGGTATCGATCGCTAAATACGAAACAAAAATTAAAGAGTACGAAGCGTTTCTGGTTGAAAAAGATACCCTTATCGCCAATCTGCAGCGCGAAAACGTAACGCTGGCGACAAACGTCAAAACGCTGGACGAAGAGAACACCACGCTGAAAACAAAAGGACAGCAGTTCCGCGATTCAGTTACGACGGTAGTATCTCAGGTTCAAACGCAAAACCAGGAGTTGTCGACGAAAGTTACTCGGGCAGCTGCCTTGAAAGCGCAAAACGTGAAAGTGTTCGCCGTCAATGCGAAAGGTAAAGTTAAAGAAGATGACGCCTACAAAGCGAAACGTCTGGACAAAATCAAGCTGGTTTATACCCTGCTGGATAACCCGCTGACCAAAGAAGAGCCTAAGGATGTATACGTACGGGTTCTTGACCCAACGGGTGCCGTTGTATCCGATATGGCCAATGGATCGGGCACGTTTACGGTAGATGGTAATGAAACCGTTTACACCACCAAACAGACAGTTAACTACACCAGCAATGGTCAGAGTGTTGAGCTGCTCTACAGCCGTGGTATTCCTTACAAACCAGGCAAATATACCGTTGAACTTTACTCGGAAGGATTCCGCATTGGTTCCGGCGAATTTGCCGTTCGTTAGGCAAAAGATATTACAACATACAGGTAACAAAAAAGCGCGATACCCAACGGTGTCGCGCTTTTTGCTGAAACACGTAACGAATCTATCGAAATCCGGTAAACGATACCCCGTTCGAGGAGCCGGTCTGTCCACCAATGCGTAATAACTTACCCTGTTTCTCCATACCGTTGTTTGTGAAAATCCGGTCTGTCTGTAACATACCGATGCTCGAGTCAGCCAGCCGCAGTTGAATACCATTTGCGCGACGGACCAGTGATACGTGCTCAATGAGCTGACTGGTTTTGGCTGGGTACAGTTTGGTATACACCATAGTGACGCTGCTGTCGGTCTCAGCCTTCAATTCGGCATAAGGCATCTGACTGATCGATATAGCGACGTTGGCCGGGTCCAGGTAAACGTTTGTCCGATAAGTACCGACTACTTCTCCGGCCAGCGACGATGTCCCTGGCTGAATTTCAGCCTCCTGCTGGCAAGCTGTGATTACACCAGCCAGTGCCCAGAAAAGTAGGTGATTTTTCATTGGTTCATTCCCGTTTGTTCATTTGACCCAACCGTTGAGGAAAGAGTTGGAGCCTCGTCGGATTTTTTTTCACTTTCGTCTTCCTGGTTTTGCGCCATGTCGACCCATACTTTCATATCATTGAGGTTCATCGGCCCGAATTGGGTCGTAAAGGCGACATCGGCCGCATCGCGCCCGTAAGCCACCGTAATCCGATTACCACGCGGAAGCTCCTGAGTAGCATCGAACGTAAACCATCGCCCATCGACATAGGCTTCAAACCAGGCGTGCAAATCCATCGGGTCCAGTTGATATAAGTAACCAACGACCATCCGGGCCGGAATATTTAAGGCCCGGCATAAGGAAATGCCAAGGTGGGTAAAATCGCGGCAAACGCCGACTCGGTTAGTGGCCGTATCGACGGCCGACGTACTGGCATTGCTAGTCCCGTATTCGTATCTGACATGCTCGTGTATCCACTTACGAATGGCTTCGGCCTGATCATAACCGGGGTTTACGTTTTCGGTAATCTGCGTAGCTAAATCGCCCAGTTGATCCGACTGGCAGTACCGACTGGGCAGGGTGTAGTGCAGCACACTATCCGGAAGTTCCTCGACGGGGGTATAGGGTGCGCCCGGCGCTATGTCAATTAGATCGGCCGTTTGAACGGTAGCCGAAAAATGAATGGAGAACGGGCCCGCGGGAGCCACTACCCGCTGACAAAGGTTGCCGTACATATCCGTAAACTCAGTGACATTAACCGTAGGGGTGATTTGATATTCCTCACGGATGATCCACTGGCCTGCGCCTGAGCGAGGACGCAGCATCAGTACTAATGGAGTTGGAGTTTCTACGTCAAACGTAAGTTCGCAGCCTGCGTTGAGTTGCATATCTAACTAATCGGTTGTTCAGAAGGTGGTTGTGCTATTGATCGATAAGGTTTATAGGCCTTATTTGAGTAACACAAACGCCCGGCGATAGTTGACGCTTCCGGCTTATTTTTTCAGAATAACAAACTCCACCCGCCGGTTCCGCTGGCGGCCTTCGTCGGTATCGTTCGTAGCGACGGGTTTTGTTTCGCCAAACCCTTTGCTGGCTACCCGATCCGGTTCAATGCCTTTGCTGATGAAGTATTCGCGAACCGCGTCGGCCCGGTCCTGCGAAAGCTTGGCGTTGAGTTCATTAGAACCCGTGTTATCTGTATGCCCGCGTACTTCGATCGTCATGGTTGGAGCGTCGTTCAGGGTCGTTACGAGCCGATCCAGTTCAGGCCCCGATTCCGGTCGAAGTTCCGATTTTCCGGTATCGAAAAAGATGTTATTAAGCCGGACAATATTACCGGTCTCAATCGGTACCATTTTCAGCTCTTTCCCTTTGATTTCAGTATAACCAGTCGATTTACTTGTCAGATCGACGTTGTCTCCTTCCGAAATAAAATCCTTGGCAATAGCGCGCATGGAGTATTTCTGGCCAAAGGGCAGCACAATTTTATATTCGCCCGTGACCGGGTCAGACGTCGCTTCACCGGCTTCAGCTCCATCGGGCAGGGTTTGATAGACGATCCGGGCTTCGATGGGCTTACCGGTTTTCTGGTCCACCACTTTCCCGCTGATCAGCGCAACCGGGTCTGGCGTAGTGATATCGGTCTTTGTCGCTACGTCATCGCCCCCGCCTAGTTTGGCTGGCTGATTCCCCGAGTTGTCATTTAGTTTAATCCGAACGATATCGCCTTTGCCTAGGGTATTCTTGAAAGTTGTCAGATAAGCATAGTCGCCGGAAGCTGAAACCGAATAATAAGCATCGTACCCGTCGGTGTTGACTTTAGCGCCCAGATTGACGGGTCTCGACCAGTGTTTCCAGGTTTTATCGACCCGCTTACAAACGTAGATGTCATTACTGCCCAGCCCACCGTCGCGATTACTTGAGAAATAGAGCGTTGCGCCATCAGGGGCCAGAAAAGGCGTTGTTTCCGTAAATTTCGTGTTCACCTCCGGACCAATGTCCATGGGTTTTGTCCAGGAGCCGTCTTTTTGCCGGAAACTCACGTAAATATCATCTTCTTTACTGTTCTTCTTCTCGCTGAACGCCATAATCAGCACTTTGCCGTCTGCCGACATAAACCCGCAGTCGAACTGGCCCTTGCTCATATTGACATAGCCCGGAATATCTATCTTCTGCGGAACCGACCAGCCAGACGCCGTGCGCTTGCTGAGTGAGAATCCCCGCGTTTCGTAGTTTCCGTTAGTATACTGTCCTTTGATGAGCATAGTATTTCCGTCAGGGGTAATGCTGTAGGCACAGTTGTACTCGTCTTTGTTGAGCGGAAAGGTCATGTGCTGAGCCGGTCCCCATTTTTTACTTGTCGTATCGAGCCTGGCGTACCAGATATCCTGGCTTCCTTTGGCACCATGCGTATTGTTGGGGTGGCTGATCCGGGCGAAATAAAGCGTTTTACCATCCGGTGAGATCATCGGATTAATTTCATTATATTCCGAATTGATCTGATTCCCAAGGTTTTCAAAGGACTGGTTCTGCTCTGACGGGGCGGCCTGCGCTGGCGCGGGTGCCGCTGGGCTATTCATCTGACGAGCCGCTGCCGAAGAATCTTTTGTAGACTGACCGCTTGTCGACAGCGTCACAAACAGACAGAGCAGGCCGGTGGCAACAGCGCTATGGGCATTCATAAGGCGACGAGATAGTGGGGATAAGCTTACTTTGTAAACGAGAAGACATACAGCTTTTGTATGCATAAAGCGACATAGATGAACTACGTCGCTTTATCTACTTACCGATAAATCTGAATATTACTGCCTGGATTTGGGGTATACACGCTTCCAACAGCGATCAGAAGAAGGCTAACCGAAGCACAAAGGGACTTCCGTTATACACCTGCGACGCAATTGGATCGTTCTGGTTATAGTTCAGGTTGTATAACGCCGTCAGGTTGACGCCAAACCGGCGGGTTATGGGCTGCATATACGTTAAGCCAACCAGCGGTGCTGTAACGGTACCGGTATAAGCACCCGCCACCTGGTCTATTTTCTGCTGATAATAGTTTGTCTGCAGTTCGCCGTGTAAATACAGGTTGGAGATGATGCTGGGAATAAACTCATACATAAGAAAGGCGCGTCCACCATACTGGTTGATGGTAATGCCCTGATTGGCGTAATAAGAACCCGGCTTATAGCGCGTATACACGTAGTTTCCGCCCACGCCGATCAGCATTCGTTCGGTAGCCTGGTAAGCCACTACTGGCGATAGCCCAATGCTGAACGGGTTACCAAAGCGGAACCCGCTGATACCGCCACCAAACCGAAGTCGCTGGCCCAGTGGAAGTGGCTTGCCGTCGACCGTTTGTGTTCGTAAGGGTTCCCGGCCCTGATCCCGGCGGTCCTCCGGATCTTCCGTAAGTTGTCCAAAAGCAAGAGAGCTGCTTAACAAAGCGATGATAAACAGGAATTTATGAATACAATGCATGGTGTTTTATTCCTAAAATTTTTTATTAGATAACGAAATCAGAAGGTAAATTCTTTTACCGCAGGGTCATTGAGCAAACGATTAATGCATTTTTCATGATTGATTTCTGAACCGTCGACGCGCCAGTGGCCGATAATGTCCGTACCGATTCGCTGCTGCTGGCTTCGGGTTGGCGACAGATTGAATTCTTCGAACAATTTTTCGTACTGGTTGAGGGTCTTGTTGTGAAACGTCGTCACGATTTTATAATCGCGGGTCTGATTCATCCGCTGAATTCGGTGCGCTAAATTCACTAATAACCACAACGATCCCAAAATAAACACAAAGCCGATGATTGCGATATCGTAATGACCGGCTCCCACACACATACCCAGCGCCGATACGGCCCAAACCGTAGCCGCCGTAGTCAACCCCCGAATCCGGTTATCTTCCCGGAAGATGATGCCCGCGCCTAGAAAACCAATCCCATTGACGACATTGGCCGCAATACGATCGCCGGAAGTGCCAAACCGACCCGATATCATCGTAAACAGAGCCGAGCCGACACAAATCATGATCATGGTACGCAGCCCCGCCGATTTGCCATGAAATTCGCGTTCGGCTCCGATCAATCCACCTATGATCAGTGCTGCAATCAACCGGACAATGTCTTCTGTTTCAAAATCCATTGTTTCATTCACCAGTACGGCGACTTATCGAATCTCGTTGCACATACCCCTCAAGAAAAGCAATTTCGAGAAACCATATTCCGAAATAAACCGTTAAAATTCAGATAGAGTTTACCCTCATTGACGCCGAATGACTCAGACTACGGAAACCGAACGCTCCACGGCCAGCCCGCTGCGTTCCGTTGACCATCTCGACCCCAAACAGTTCATTATTATTAAAGGGGCGAAAGTACATAATTTAAAAGGAATTGATGTTGCCATACCGCGCAACAAGCTCGTTGTTCTGACCGGCCTGTCGGGGTCGGGCAAGTCCTCGCTCGCCTTTGATACCTTGTTTGCCGAAGGCCAGCGCATGTATGTCGAAAGCCTTAGCAGCTACGCCCGCCAGTTTCTGGGACGCATGGAAAAGCCGGAGGTCGAATACATCAAAGGAGTTTCGCCCGCCATCGCCATCGAACAGAAAGTATCGACCCGAAATCCGCGCTCAACGGTTGGAACGTCTACGGAAATTTATGATTATCTGAAGCTACTCTTCGCCCGGGCAGGAATTACGTATTCGCCCGTATCAGGCCATGAAGTTCGCAAAGATACGGTTACGGATGTCGTCAATTTTATGTACGAATTCGAAGCCGGGCAGCGGGTTATGGTGATGGCCCCGTTGCGGGTGCGCGAAGGCCGAACCCTGGCGTATGAGCTGAATATCCTGCTTCAGAAAGGATACACCCGGATCGTGGCCGATGGGAAAGTCATCCAGATTGAAGATGTGCTGGGGGCTACAACCGACGGGCAGATTGTTTCCGAGGCCGTCGATCAGGAATTAGCGGCCAACGAACTGGAAATTCTGGTCGACCGGGGAACGGTGCTGTACGATGTGGATGGTAAACCGGACGAAGACAATCAATACCGGTTCTCCGACTCGGTCCAGACCGCATTCAACGAAGGCGAAGGCACCTGCCGGGTTGATATCGTCGGTAAGGAGTCGCGCATTTTCTCGGATAAGTTCGAGCTGGACGGTATAGTATTTGAAGAGCCAAGCGTAAACCTGTTCACTTTCAATAATCCCTACGGCGCCTGCCGTCGGTGCGATGGATTTGGGAAAGTGCTGGGTATCGACCCCGATCTGGTGATTCCGGACAAAAATCTGTCGGTTTTCGAAGGAGCCATTGCTCCCTGGCGAAGCGAGAAAATGAGCGAGGAGTTTCTACGGCCTCTGCTCAAAAATGGTATTCGTTTCGATTTCCCGATCCATCGGCCTTATAAAGACCTGACACCGGCCGAGCAGGAACTGCTCTGGACGGGTAATAAATATTTCGACGGACTGAACGCATTTTTCAACTTCGTCGAAAGCCAGACCTTCAAGGTACAGTACCGGGTGATGCTGTCGCGCTACCGGGGTAAAACCACCTGCCCGGAATGCCGGGGTTCGCGACTGCGTAAGGATGCCAGCTACGTGAAAGTCGCGGGAAAGTCCATTACGGATCTGGTGCTGATGCCCATTATGCAGGTGACCGTCTTCTTCCAGCAACTCGAATTGCCGGAACATCAGCAACAGGTAGCTAACCGAATTCTGGTCGAAATTCGAAATCGACTGGATTATATGGAGCGAGTCGGCCTAGGATATCTGACACTCAACCGGCTTACAAACACACTGTCTGGCGGTGAATATCAACGAATTAAACTAGCTACCTCGCTGGGCTCAGCACTGGTAGGGTCGATGTATATTCTGGACGAACCGAGTATCGGTCTGCATCCGCGGGATACGCAACGGCTCGTTAGCGTGCTGGAATCCCTGCGCGACATGGGTAATACGGTCATCGTAGTCGAACACGAAGAAGAAGTCATGCGATCGGCTGATCAACTCATCGACATTGGTCCTGATGCGGGTTCATTGGGCGGTCAGTTGGTCTTCCAGGGCACCTGGGCGGACATTGCAGAGGGCAAAGGGCAGAGGGCAGAGGATGCAAATGGCCAGGAAACCTCTACGCCCCATGCCCTTACCCCACTGCCCTCCCACACCCTCGACTTTCTGACGGGCCGTGAGACGGTACCGGTGCCGACGTTCCGACGTAAGGCAACGAACTTCATTGAGCTGAAAGGCGCCCGGGAAAACAATCTGAAAGGGGTAGACGTACGCTTTCCGCTCAATACGCTGACAGTAGTAACGGGTGTATCGGGCTCGGGAAAGAGCACGCTGATCCGGAAGGTATTGTTTCCGGCTCTGATGCGGCAGAAAGGCGATGCAGCCGAAGAAGCGGGTAGATACGATTCGCTCAGCGGCTCACTGGATCGCGTTTCAGCCATCGAAATGATTGACCAGAACCCGATCGGTAAGTCCAGCAGGTCGAATCCAGTCACGTACATTAAAGCCTATGATTATCTGCGGCAGGTAATGGCCGATCAGCCCGTGGCTAAATCGCGGGGATATAAACCCAGTCATTTTTCGTTTAATGTCGACGGTGGTCGGTGTGAAGTATGTCAGGGAGAGGGCGAGGTTAAGATCGAAATGCAGTTCATGGCCGATATCTACCTCAAGTGCGAAGGCTGCGGAGGCAAACGCTTCAAACAGGAGGTGCTGGAGGTAACCCTGCACGATAAAAACGTGTCGGACATTCTGGAGTTGACCGTCGATGAAGCCATTGAGTTTTTCCGTAAGTTCGACAATAAAATGGCCGACAAACTACAGCCCCTGCAGGACGTAGGCCTGGGTTATATCGGCCTTGGCCAATCAGCCAACACGCTTTCAGGTGGTGAGGCTCAGCGGGTTAAGCTGGCTTCGTTTCTGGGAAAAGGAAATCCGAACAAAGGCAGTACGCTGTTTATTTTCGACGAACCAACAACGGGACTTCATTTCCACGATATCCGCAAACTGCTTTCGGCAATCAATGCGCTGGTCGATCAGGGCGATTCGGTCATCATCATCGAACATAACATGGAAGTGATCAAAAGCGCTGACCATGTCATCGACCTCGGCCCGGAAGGTGGCGAAACTGGCGGCTATGTTACATTTACAGGTACCCCTGAGGAGATGGTGAAACTTCCCGAAGGCGAAAACTATACCGCCGATTATTTGCGCGGTAAAGTGTAGAAATTGGCTAAAGCACTGACATAAAATGTCCTACATTCTGGTGAAGTGTAGGACATTTGTTACATCTTCGTTATGGCATTTCAATGGCATCCATGCATTTGCAGCTTAGATGAATCAGCAACTCACAGAGGATTATTATTCCTCGCCCAGTGCTTAAGCAAGTCGGTATCGAAACTGACATTGAGTTGGTGATAAAAGACGGGGCCATCATCCTTCGGCCCACAAACACGCATCCAGCATCCACGAGCGGGTTGGGATGAAGCCTTCGAAAAGGCGTCCGAGACAGGCTATATTCCAGACGATGATTTGTTTGAAAACGCTTCTAATTCGTTTGACGAGACAGAATGGTAATAACTCGCTTCGACGTCTGGCAGGTTTCATTAGATCCGACCCGAGGCAGTGAAATTGCCCAAATGCCCCCTGCGTTATTATTTCTCCTGATCCGGTCAATCGCTCTCTTAATACAGGTATGGCTGCCCTTTTAATCAGTACTCGTAAATCATACCCGACTCGAGTCAATTGTCAGTTTGAAGGAAGTGAAAGCCAGATTACGCCTGATCAGGCTCGAAGCGTCGACAAAGTACGGTTGATGAAGCAAATTGAGCAACTGGATGACGCGGTTTGTCATCAGGTTTGTGCTAGGCTGGTAGCCTTATTTACGTATTAACAAGCGCTTCAAAACTTTTTCTTATTTTCGTGGTGGATTTCTTCTATCCACCTACGTATGTCTTCATCGGTAAAGTGGGCTTTTTGGCTCATCCTCTGGCCTTTTTTTGCCACCGCACAGCTCCAGATTTCGCACCCTATGCCTCGGCTGGTCGTTCAGCGTGCGGCCGATGGCAACGGCCGGGTATACCTATCTGGCCGACTTACAGGCAGCGTCGATCGCGTAGAAGCGCAGTTAACGCCCGTTGCGGGGGGCCAGGGTACGGCCACTGACTGGCAAATCGTTCAGACGACGCCCACCAATAACCTTTTTCTCGGATACATCACAGGGGCAGGTGGCTGGTATGTGCTGACCGTACGCACGATCGTCGGTACGACGGTGACCGCCCAGGCGGCAGTTCAGCCAATAGGCATTGGCGAGGTTTTTATTACCGCCGGGCAGTCGAACGCCCGTGGTCTCGGCGTTGGTGATAACGACCTGGGTACGGCCACCGACCGGGTTAATGCCATCGACTCTATCAATCACTCGTATCCACCAGGTGCGCAGGCGCTTGTATCGTCCGGCGACCCGTCGCCGGTACCGGTTTATAAAGCCCTGACGGCGGGCCGGCGGGTTTTCCCGATGGCCGAAAGTTCGTGGGGCTGGGGCGAACTGGGCGACTATGTCGTTAACCGGTATAACGTACCTGTCGCTTTCTACGTGACGGGCTGGGATGGCTCTACGGTTGAAAACTGGTATAATACCGCCAATGGCATTCCGACCTGCAACCGCTATTACTGCGTCGAGAACTGGCCTAACCTTCAGCCGTATACCAACCTCAGAAACGTACTGACGTATTATGGATCGATGTCGGGCGTGCGGGCGGTACTGTGGCATCAGGGTGAAGCCGAATACAACTACGATAGCAACAACACCAGCATTCCGTATTACTATAATCGGTTGACGGCCGTTATTCAGAAATCGAGGCAGGATTTCGGCGGGCGAAACGTACCCTGGATGGTGGCCCGTGCTTCGTTCGACGGGCAGGTAACTCGTCCCGAACTCATCACGGAGCAACAGCGGGTCATCGACACGCCCGGTCTGAACGTATTTCAGGGGCCTTACAACGACACCATCACGCTTCGGAATGCAGGATCCACCGATGTGCATTTCCGTAATATCTCGCGCCCCTCTCCCCTACCCAATTATTATCTGAATCAGACGGCGATTCCGCAAAATATGGGGCTGTCGCGTTTTGCCCGCAACTGGAACAACAGTCTGAACAATACCTTCTTTCAGAACGCGGTACCGATCACACCTGCGCAATTTGCGGTCACCGGCAATCTTGCCGATTACGCAGTGCCTGGCTCCAGCTTGAGTGTATCTTTTAGTACGCTCGGTTCCTTCAATGCTGGCAACCAGTGGCAGGTCCAGTTGCTCGATTCGCTGGGCCAGTATAAGGCGATTCTGGGAAGCGGTTCGACCAGCCCCATCCAGGTAACCCTGCCGAACGATTACCAGAGCGGGCGTTATCAGGTACGGGTCGTGTCGACCTCCCCCGCCATGCCTGCCGTTCCCTCTAATTTATTCCGGATTACGACCCAGCCGCCACTGGCCGACCTGAGCTTGAGCATGAGCAGCAGCCAGCGGACACTCAATGTGAATGATCCGGTCACGATTACCCTGGCCGTCAAAAACGACGGTCCTGGCCCGGCCACCAATGTTGTCGTGCGAAACCGTCTGCCCGATAACCTGGCGTATGTTTCGGGCTCGGGCATAACCGCCAGCGGAAACGTACTGACCGGTACCATTGCCAGCCTGAACGTCGGTGCATCGACAGCCCTCAGCTTTACAGCGAAACCGACAGCCGTGGGCGCTTACCGCAATGCGGCTGAAATTGCGCAATCATCGGTAAATGATCCCGATAGTCAGCCTAACTCGGGTACGGGCGATGGTCAGGACGACGCTACGCAGGTCGAGTTTCAAACGCTGCAGGGAAACAGCTCTCTGTATGTTTCTCCTAATCCGAACCAGGTTCCGCTACCGGCGGTTGCCAGCAATCAGCCTGCGCCTGACCCCAACAAGGCGGACGTTAGCCTGAGTCTGTCGGTCAGTAGCCGCGTTCTTAAAGTAGGCGACGTTGTTACCTACTCGCTGACAATCAGCAACCAGGGCGGCCTGACCGCTACGAACATTGGTGTGGCTGCTTATTTACCGGCTGGCCAGTCTTTTGTGTCAGGAAACGGTTTGACTCCGTCTGGTGGCACCGTGGCAGGCACAGTAGGTAGTCTGGCTGCGGGTGCCAGTGTCACTCTGCAGTTCCAGGTTAGTGTTACCGCTTCGGGCAATGCTAGTTGCACGGCTGAAGTGGCGTCGTCTGGGGTAGCTGATCCGGATTCCACGCCGGGGAATGGTATGACCAACGGCGAAGACGATACCGCAAGGGTCGATGTCCGCGTACAATAACCTCACTTCGGTTATGAACTCAAACTGAACCGTTTAGAGAATTTATCCGTTAAAATTGAATCAATCGGTGATTAACATAGTACAAAAATCAGTTTCTCTGCTTTCAGAAGTATGTGTTGATTTTCGGGGTTCGCTGTATGAAAACTGGATGGATTCTATTGGGTGCTGTATCGATCGCGGTAGTGCTGATGCTCTCCTCGTTTCTCGGCTTCTTTGAAAGCCGGGTAGATTATAACACCCAGATCAAGCCTTTACTGAACAAAAACTGCATTGTCTGCCACGGGGGCGTCAAAAAAGCATCGGGTTTCTCCCTGCTTTTCAAACAGGAAGCCCTGGCTCCCGCTAAATCGGGCAAGCCAGCTATTGTTCCGGGAGATGCCGACGCGAGCGAAATGATTCGGCGGCTAACCTTGCCCGATGCCGATGAACGGATGCCGCTCGATCATCCTCCGCTGAAACCCGATGAAATTGAATTACTTCGCAACTGGATCGATCAGGGTGCCCAATGGGGCGACCACTGGGCCTATCAATCTGTGCAGAAGCCTGAGGTTCCTAAAATTGGCACCTTCTGGAGCCGACTTGGTATAGCCGACAATGATGAACTGAAGTGGGCTAAAAACGATATCGACCACTTCGTGCTGGATAAGCTCAGGCAAGAGCAACTCCACCCATCGCCCGAGGCCGATCGGGCGACGCTGATCCGCCGGGTTTCGCTCGACTTGACGGGATTACCACCTACCGAACGGGAAGTCGCGACGTTTCTGGCCGATAAGTCCCCAAATGCCTATGAGCGGGTTGTAGACCAGTTCCTGAAATCTCCGGCTTACGGCGAACGCTGGACGGGTATGTGGCTCGATCTGGCTCGTTATGCCGATACAAAAGGCTATGAGCGCGATCCGGGCCGCAAGATCTGGCGCTACCGCGACTGGCTCATCAACGCGTTCAACACTGACAAACCCTTCGACCAGTTCACCGTTGAGCAGTTGGCGGGCGATTTATTGCCGAACCGGACGGAGGATCAACTCGTGGCAACGGGTTTTCACCGGAACACCATGACCAACGACGAAGGGGGCACCCAGGATGAGGAGTTCCGGACGGCCGCCGTTCTCGATCGGGTCAATACAACCTGGGATGTCTGGCAGGGAACGACGTTCGCCTGCGTGCAATGCCATAGTCATCCCTACGATCCGTTTGTCCACGACGAATACTACAAATACCTTGCCTTCTTCAACAATACCCGTGATGAAGACGTCACGAGCGACACCCCTACCCTGCGGTTCCTCAAGCCGGAGGATTCGCTCAAAGTTGTTGGTTTGCAACAGTATATTCAGTCGACCGTTGTCAATCCAAAGCAGGCTCAGTCCAGCATAAAGTCGATCACCGATTTTGTTCGTACCATCGAACCCAAAATCAACTCGCATGATTTCGACCAGTACGTAAATGCCTCGTTGCTGGACGCGAAATATTTTGGCTTTCAGGATAAAGGGTCGGCCCGCATCAGAAATGTCACTCTGACCGGTCGCCCGCGTTTGCTGATCCGCTGGGGTACAAAGGCCGTCGATGCAACCGTTACATTGCGGCAGGATGCTCTGAATGGGCCGATTCTAGCCCAGTTTCCGACTCCTAAACCGGGAAAAGATACCGTGCAGATGATTCCGCTTCCAGCGGTGCAGGGCCGGCATGATTTGTATCTGTCACTAACCAGCCCGAAAAAGCCGAAAGAATGGGTACAAATCAAGTGGGTATCGTTCCAACCGATTTTACCGGGTCAGCCGACCGACGCCATTGGCGAACAAGATAAGATATTGACCCATTTGCTGCTGGCCGACGCGGAACAAACACCGGTTTTGCTGGATGGCTCGGGCGATCTGGCACGCGAGACCCACGTTTTCGAACGCGGTAACTGGACCGTCAGGGGGAAGCGGGTAACCCCCGACGTGCCAAAATCTTTCCCCGCTATGGACCCGAAGCTACCCAAAAACCGGCTGGGACTGGCGCGCTGGATGGTCAGCCGGGAACATCCCCTGACAGCCCGGGTTGCGGTTAACCGCTTTTGGGAGCAATTATTCGGGGCAGGCATTGTGGAGACGGTTGAAGACATGGGTACGCAGGGGATTTCTCCTACGCACCGTGAGTTACTGGATTACCTGGCGGTCGAGTTCATGGAAACCGACCATTGGAGCGTGAAAAAACTACTGAAGCGGATGGTCATGTCGGCCACATATCGGCAACAGGCCAAGACATCTCCCGAACTACTGGCCAAAGATCCGTTCAACAAATGGCTGGCACGCGGCCCACGGGTTCGTTTGTCGGCCGAAGCCGTACATGATCAGGCGCTGGCGGTTAGTGGTTTATTGAGCCATAAAATGTACGGTCCTAGTGTGATGCCGCTACAACCCGATGGGATCTGGCAGTCGCCCTACGACGGCGAAACCTGGAAACAGAGCACAGGCGAGGACCTTCATCGGCGGGCTTTATATACATACTGGAAACGTACGGCTCCCTATCCATCGATGGTTACCTTCGACAGCCCGAGTCGGGAGTTCTGCCAGTCGCGACGCATCCGAACGAACACGCCTTTACAGGCGCTGGTGACGCTCAATGATCCGGTGTATGTAGAAGCGGCCCAGCAGTTAGCCGATTATATGCGGGTACACGGTCGTACACCCGAAGCACAAATTCGGGCGGGCTTCCGACGGGTAATGCTACGGGAGTTATCGCCCGGAAAGCTGGCTATCCTGGCTCGTCTTTATCGATCAACCGAAGCTCATTACCGGCAGAAACCCAACGAGGTGGGAAATCTGTTGGCCCAGCCGGGTCTCGACTGTGCTACCGTTACGCCCCAGTTTGCGGCCCTAACGGTAACAGCGAATACCATGCTCAATCTGGACGAAGTGATTACGAAAGAATAGGTATCCTGGGCTTTAGCCCGTTTCTAATGATAAAACACGGGCTAAAGCCCATGGTACCATGAACAAACTCCTTCAGGAACTCCAGCAGGCGACTGCCGCTCAGGAAACCCGACGGCACTTCCTGCATACCTGCACAACAGGCTTAGGAGCCATGGCCCTCAGCTCCGTTCTGGGAAGTTGTGGTTTCTCGACCAAAGACGAAAAGGCTACGAATCTCGCTGGGACGGTGTCGGGTGAGCCAACAGCTCCCCATGCATCGCAGTACCTGCCTAAAGCACAACGGGTAATTTACATCCACATGGCCGGCGCACCCAGCCAGCTCGAACTGTTCGACTACAAGCCGGAACTGGCCAAATACCATGGAAAAGATTGTCCGCAGGAATTACTGACGGGTAAGAAATTTGCGTTTATCCGGGGGGTGCCCAAGATGCTCGGCCCACAGGGTAAATTTAAACAGCACGGCCAATCGGGAGCCTGGGTATCGGATTATCTGCCTCATTTACAGACTATGGTAGATGACATTTCGTTCATCAAAGCCATGCATACCGACCAGTTCAATCATGCCCCGGCGCAGCTACTCATGCATACTGGCAGCGCCCGGCTGGGCCGCCCAAGTATGGGTTCGTGGGTGACGTATGGACTAGGTACGGAAAACGATAACCTGCCAGGGTACATCGTACTGGCATCGGGCGGCAAGCAACCCGATGCCGGAAAATCGGTTTGGGGGAGTGGATTTTTGCCGACGGTTTATCAGGGTGTCCAGTGCCGCACGGATGGTGACCCGGTTCTCTACGCATCGGACCCCTCAGGCATCAGCCGCGACATTCGGAAGCAGACCATCGATGCGATTACCCAAATTAATCAGCAGGAGTACGAAGACGTTAAAGACCCTGAAATTCTGACCCGCATTGCGCAGTATGAACTAGCCTTCCGGATGCAAATGTCGGTGCCGGACGCGATGGACATCAAGAGTGAACCCCAGTATATTCTGGACAGCTATGGAGCCGATCCCAACAAAGGCTCCTTTGCCCGAAACTGCCTGCTGGCCCGTCGGCTGGTTGAGCGGGGTGTACGATTCGTGCAACTGTTCGACTGGGGATGGGATTCGCACGGCACGGGTAAGGATGGGTCGCTGGAGTATGGCCTGCGCGAAAAATGCCGGGAGTCGGATCAGGCCGTTACGGCCCTGCTGAACGATCTGAAGCAACGGGGCTTACTGGACGATACGCTGGTTGTCTGGGGTGGAGAGTTCGGTCGCACGCCTATGCAGGAAAATCGCGACGGGCAAACCCTGCCGTTTATGGGCCGCGATCACCATCTGGAAGCGTTTACGGTCTGGATGGCCGGTGGTGGGGTAAAGAAAGGTTTTTCTTACGGCGAAACCGACGATATCGGGTACTACGGCGTCAAAGACAAGGTACACGTGCATGATCTTCAGGCCACGATTCTGCATCTGCTAGGCTTCGACCATACGAAACTGACCTATCAGTTTCAGGGCCGCCCGTTCCGCCTGACGGACGTGGCCGGTAAGATTGTCAGACCGGTGCTGGCCTGATCCGCCGTGGGCTTTATTGTCTAAATTAAAATAGCAACAATTTCTTAATCAGACTCCGGGCAAAACCGTCAGCTTCAGGATTTTCTTTGTATTTGAAACCAATCCTGAATTATATGCTGTCGTCAGGAGCTTTCGGATGGGTTTACTTAGTCGGTGCCGGCTTTTGTGAAATGGCCTGGATGTACTCACTCAAGTACATCCGTTGGAATACGCTCAAAACAATGCGCTGGTCTACTTTCTATCAGGCCAATACCGACCGTTTCACCTTGATCGCTTTAGTGGCTTATGTGGTTTTTGGCATCGTCAACACCATTTTGCTGGCAGCCGCCATGCGAACGATTCCGACTACCACGGCTTTTGCCGTCTGGATGGCCCTGACCCTGGCGTTCTTAAAAGCAACGGACGTTTTCTGGCTGAAAATGAGCTGGTCCTGGCCCGAACTTTTTTTTATTCTGTTGATAGCCGTCGGTATCGTCGGCTTGAAAGCAGCCGGTCCAACTAATTGATTCTGAAAAGTACGCTACTCTATTCCAGCACTTTAGGCACTTCAAAGAAACGGTCATCGTGTTGAGGGGCGTTGGCCAGCGCCTGCTCACGGGGCAGATGGTTTCCGACTACATCTTCGCGTAACACGTTCGTTTCGGCCGAGATGTGCGTCAGCGGTTCGACACCGGTGGTGTCGACCTCATTAAGCTGCTCCATCCAGGTCAGCACCCCATTCAGGCTGTTGAGCAGATCGGCTTCTTCTTCGGGCCGGACTTCCAGCCGCGCCAGGTGCGCAATTTTTTGTAAGGTTTCGTGATCGACTTTCATACAGGGTGCCAGAACGAACGGTTAAGCCATTGCTTTCTTCTCGCTCATCAATTCAGAATCAATAATTCGATAGGTTTCTTTTTTCAATTGGTCGAGATCACTTTGCGTCATGCCTGCTGTTTCGATGGGCGGGTGAACGACCGCTCGCAAGGTATGCCGATGAAATCGAACCGGACTCTTATCGGGTAAAATCTGATAATTATTCAGCAGACTAATCGGGACAATCGGCACCTGCTGCTGAATGGCCATCAGGAAAGCTCCATCCTTAAACGATACCATCTGCGGTGGTTCGGGCGCCCGAATGCCGCCCTCCGGAAAGATCATGATACTACGCCCAGCGGCCAGCGTTCGGATGGATTTGGCCAGCGAATAAGCCCGGCTGTTGGCTGCTTCCCGATCTACCTGAACGTGTAACTTAGCAAACATATACCCCAGCAGAGGAATGTGTTTTACTTCGCTTTTCCCAACAAAAGCATAGTAGTTATCCAGAATCACGCCCATGGCCGCAATGTCCAGGTAAGAAAAGTGGTTCGCGCAAAACACATAAACGCCTTTGGGATCAGGCCCGAACCGGTATTCGACCCGGATAGGAATACCGATTCCGGCAAAAAATAGGCGTCCCCAGATAGCATTGACTTTATGTGCCAGCGGCTTCCAGTCGTCTCGCTGCAAAAACACGAACTGGATCGGGAATAAGACCAGATAGAGCGATACGAACCAAAAAGCGCACCAGATCGTGTAGAGCATGACTGTCTGAACCAGGATTTTTATGATTTGATTGACTGACTTTGATTACTTGATCAAGCTTTCCTTGAAAGCAAAAATCAAAGTCAGTCAATCAAATCATAAAAATCCCGGTTCTGATTAGTGTTTAAAATGCCGCACGCCTGTTGTCACCATCGCTAACCCGTGCTCGTTGCAATAGTCGATGGAATCCTGATCACGGATCGAGCCGCCGGGTTGTACCACAGCCGTAATGCCCGCTTTGCCCGCAATCTCAACGCAGTCGGGGAAGGGGAAGAACGCATCCGAGGCCATGACCGATCCTGTTAGATCGAAGCCGAAGGTGTGGGCTTTTTCAATCGCCTGCCGCAGGGCATCCACACGAGAGGTTTGCCCGACACCACTGGCTAGTAGTTGCCCCTCTTTGGCCAGCACGATCGTATTGGACTTAGTGTGCTTACATACCTTCAGCGCAAATTCCAGCGCCCGCCGTTCGCTTTCCGTTGGTGCTTTTTCGGTTACTATCTTAAACTGGTCGGCGGTCTCGGTCTGATTGTCTTTGTCCTGCTCCAGCACGCCATTCAGAATGGTTTTAAACATGACGGTTGGCAGTTCGACCGGTTTCCGTTGCAATAAGATCCGGTTTTTCTTCGATTGCAGCAACGTCAACGCTTCAGGAGCGAAAGCCGGGGCAATCAGAATTTCCATGAACAGTTTGTTCAGTTCCTGGGCCGTTTCCAGATCGACGGGTCTATTCGTGATCACAACGCCCCCGAAGGCCGACACCGGGTCGCAGGCCAGCGCCTGTAAATACGCTTCTTTAGCCGTTGGCGCGGTGGCAATTCCGCAGGCATTCGTATGCTTGATAATGGCAAAAGCTGCTGGAGAACCTTCCGTTGCCGGAAACTCGTCGATCAGGCTTACACAGGCGTCCACATCGACTAAGTTATTATATGACAGCTCTTTCCCGTGCAGCTTCTCGAACATCGCGTTCAGATCACCGTAGAAACTAGCCTGCTGGTGCGGATTCTCGCCATACCGAAGATGGTTGGCAGGCAGGGATTTAAAATCGTAGATGGGTCCTTCATAATCGGTCCCCTGCGCCCCTTCTCCGGAAAAATACGCCTGGATCGCTGTGTCGTAATGCGACGTAACCGCAAAGGCTTCGCCTGCATACCGCCGTCGGTCGGCCAGATCGGTCGCACCGGCTTTTTCGGCCAGCAAATCGACCACGCCCGCGTACTGGCTCCGCGACGAAACGATCAGCACATCGTTGTAATTTTTGGCAGCCGCCCGGATCAGCGAAATTCCACCGATATCGATTTTTTCAATAATATCCTCATCCGACGCTCCGGAGGCAACCGTTTCTTCGAACGGATACAGATCGACCACTACCAGATCGATCGGCGGAATACGGTGGCGTTCTGCCTGTGCCAGATCTTCGGGCAGTTCGCGCCGGTACAAAATTCCACCCATCACCGCCGGATGCAGGGTTTTGACCCTTCCACCAAAAATAGACGGATAGCCCGTCAGGTCTTCAACGGCAGTGACTGGAATACCCAGCTGTTCGATAAAAGCCTGCGTACCGCCGGTTGAGTAGAGCTTGACCTGCTGTTCATGCAGTAGCCGGACTAAAGGTTCGAGACCGTCTTTGTAAAAAACGGAAATCAGCGCGGAGGAGATTTTCAGAGACATGAGTTGGAAACGCGTCGGGTCGTTTAGTACTAATTTTCCGACCGACTCTAAAAAATGAATGACAAGTTACGTTAAATAGACGAGTTACTGTTTCTATCAGACGAGGGACAAAGATACGCAAAGGTCTTAACTTTGTCAGCCCGAAGCGCGGCATTCGACTTGGCCCTTCGGTGCTTAAGTCCGGATAAAGTCAGGCTTACTTATTATCGATGAGTACATTCAAAAAATTAGCCAGCGACACGGCTTTATACGGCATCAGCACGATTCTGGGGCGGCTGCTGAATTATGCGCTGCTGCCGATCCAGACCTACGCCTTTGTCCGGCCAGCTGCGATGGCTTCCAACGTGGAGTTCTACAGTTGGATTGGGGTGTTGCTGGTTGTTTACACGCTGGGGCTGGAAACCGCTTTCTTTCGTTTTATGGCCCGGTCAAAAGGCGAATCTGCCGAGGAAAAGAGCCGTATTTTCAGTCAGTCGCTCAGTATTGTCGTTGTGATCAGTGTTCTCTCGACGATCTTATTATTCAGTCTGGCCACGCCCATAACCCAATGGCTGAATTACCCCGGACAGGAGCGGTTTGTGCAATGGTCGGCCCTGCTGGTAGCCATCGATGCCATCGTTGCTATTCCGTTTGCGCGCTTGCGGGTCGAGAACCGCGCACGCGAATTCGTATGGGCTAAGATCACCAACATTCTGATTGTCGTTGCTCTGAATGTGCTGTTCATCGTGCTGGCAAAAGACATTTATGAGGGAAAATACCTGACGGCCCTGCAACCGGTAGCTGGTCTGATTTATAAGCCAGCGATCGGTCCGGGATATATTTTTCTGGCCAACCTGATCGGGAATGCGCTGTATTTTGTCATCATCCGGAAAGCTTTCGCCGGATTTCGGTTTGAGTTAAACAACACCCAAAGCCGGGCGCTGATTGCCTACGCCTTTCCTATCATGCTGACGAATCTGGCAGCCGTGCTGAATGCGTTGACAGACCGGCTGTTTCTGCGCCATTTTCTGCCGCCTGGTTTTTATCCGGGCCTATCACCCGAAGCCGTACTAGGCATTTATGGCAGTTGCCTGAAGCTATCGGTTTTCATGGCATTGGCCATTCAGTCGTTCAAATTTGCGGCCGACCCGTTTTTTTTCTCCCAGGCCGAAGACAAAAATGCCCCTACCCTGCTGGCTACCGTAACGAAATGGTTTATCATCGTTTGTGTGCTGATCTGGGTGGGCGTGAGCCTGAATCTCGATCTGCTCGGTCAGTTGTTTCTCCGGTCAAAAGCGTACCGTGTCGGGCTGGATGTGGTGCCACTGCTCCTGCTGGGTAACCTGCTACTGGGCGTTTATTACAACATCTCGTTCTGGTTTAAACTGAGCGATAAAACGTTTTATGGCACACTGATTACCGTCGTCGGAACGGTTGTGACGATCGTTCTGAATCTGGTGCTCATTCCCGTAATCGGCTATATGGGGTGCGCCGTGGCATTTCTGGCTTCCAGTTTTGTCATGATGGCGATGTGTTATGTTCTGGGCGAAAAATATTATCCCGTTCCTTACGATGTAAAGTCGGCCATCGGCTACATTGTCAGCGCAGGGTTATTGATTTATGTATCCTGGCGCTTCCCCATTGAAAACCTGTGGCTGGCGGTACCCATACACCTGACGCTTTGCGCGATTTTTATTGCTGCTGTGCTATTCATTGAGCGCGATACGTTCCTGCCCTTAGTCAACCGATTCCGGAAACGATCCGCCAAACTCGCCAATAGCAATTCGTAGTGCTGAAGCTCTGGCTTCGAGTGATTTGAGCTGCCAACTGCTTTCATCCGAAGCTGGAGTTTCAGCTTTACAACGCCTGGCTATTATTCAGGTCAGCCACCGATTTTATGAAAAAGTGTGGTTAAAGACATTTAATTGTGGTTACGGTGTTTTTTATGGATAAATTTGGAGATAATCTGTTAAGACTGCCCCGTAAACAGTACTTACGTCATTCCATGAAACTGCCCTTCCGAAACGGTGCGTGGCTTGTACCCATCGCCTTTTTGTTTTTAATCACCTCCTGCCGTGAAAAGACCCTCTTTGAGCGCTTAAGTGCGTCCGAAACGGGGATTACGTTCAATAATACCATCACCAACAGCGATACGCTCAACATCCTGAACTACCAGTATTTTTATAATGGCGGTGGCGTCGGTGTCGGCGATTTCAACGGTGATCAGAAGCCCGATATATTCTTTGCCGGAAATCAGGTTTCGAACAAGCTGTATATCAACGATACCGAAGCGGGCGGAGGAAAGATTCACTTCAAAGATGCCACACAGTCGGCGGGCGTCGGTGGAAGCGGGCGCTGGTCGTCGGGGGTATCAGTCGTGGATATCAACGCCGATGGCAAGCTGGATGTGTATGTCTCCAATACGCTTCATAAGTCGGCCGCCCGACGGGCCAATCTGCTCTACGTCAACCAGGGGAATGACGCCAGCGGGTCGCCCAAGTTTCGCGAGATGGCCGTCGAGTATGGTATTGCCGACACCACCTACAGTACCCACTCGGCCTTCTTCGATTATGACAACGACGGCGATCTGGACCTGTTCGTACTGGTCGATCAGGTTGCCGACGAACGCAGTCCCAGCAACCTGCACGTGCGGATCGAAGATGGCTCCTCGCCCAATACCGACCGGCTGTACCGTAACGATTTCGACGCTAAGCGCGGACATGCCGTCTTTACGGATGTTACCCGGCAGGCAGGCGTGCTGGCCGAAGGGTTTGGACTAGGGGTGAACATCTGCGATATCAACCGCGATGGCTGGAAAGACATTTACGTCACCAATGATTTCACGACCAACGACGTGCTGTACATTAATAACCGAAACGGTACTTTCACGAACCGGGCCCGTGAGTCGTTCAAACACACCAGCTACACGGCTATGGGCAACGACGTTGCCGATGTCAACGGCGACGGCCTGGCCGATATTATGGTGATGGACATGCTCCCCGAAGATAACCTCCGCAAAAAGAGCCTGATGGGCAGCACCAGCTACTTTCTGTATCAGGAATGGGATCGGTTAAAGTACGAGCACCAGTACACGCGCAACACCCTACAGATCAATCAGGGTGTGCCGCCAACAGACACGTCGAAAGCGAAAGCCCCCATCTTCAGCGAGGTAAGCATGCTGGCCGGCGTCGCTGAGACCGAGTGGAGTTGGTCGTCGCTGCTGGCCGATTTCGATCAGGATGGTAATCGGGATTTACTCATTACCAACGGCTACCCGCGCGATATTACCGACCGGGATTTTATGGCCTATTACAGTTCTGTCAATCAGCTGTTATCCAACGACCTGCGTAAAAATCTGATCGATACCATTCCGGAAGTAAAGATCAGCAACTACGCTTTTCGGAATAAAGTAAGCGGCCCGTCGGGGATTCCGGAGTTCGAAAACGTAACCGTTCAGTGGGGTATGGAAGAGCCTAGCTTTTCCAACGGGGCGGCCTATGCTGATTTCGACGGCGACGGCGATCTGGATTACGTGATCAATAATGTCAACGAAGAAGCCTTCTTCTACCGGAATAACCTGGCTGAGCAAAAAACCGAAAATGCGCACTACCTCCGCATCAAGTTTCAGGGCGACGGAGCCAACCCGATGGGACTGGGCGCAATGGTTGAGTATGAGCTTGCCAACGGACGCAAAGAGTTTTACGAACACACGCCCTACCGGGGCTATTTGTCCAGCATCGAGCCGATAGCCCATTTCGGATTAGGCAAGGTCAACACCATCAAAAACCTGAAAGTGACCTGGCCCGGCGGGCGAGTCCAGATCCTGCCCAGTGTCAGTACCGATCAAACGATTATCCTGAAAGCAGCCGATGCGCAACCCGCAACTTCGGCCGTGATTGCGACGACAAAACCGCTTTTGCAGGATGTAACGGCTGCGCTGGGAATCGACTACCGGCACGAAGAAACGGACATTATCGATTTCAATCTACAAAAAACCCTGCTCCATAAGCTCACTGAGTATGGCCCTGCGCTGGCGGTTGGCGACGTCAACGGCGATGGCCTGATGGACATGGTCGTGGGAGGCAGCGCCAACTACCCCGCAGAAGTATTGCTGCAACAGCCAACGGGCCGGTTTGTTCTGAAAGCACTCCCCACTAAGCTCTCCGAAGATGCTGGTCTGCTGTTATTCGATGCGGATGGCGATAATGATCTGGACCTGTACGCAGCCAGCGGTAGCCCCGAATTCAATCCGGATCAACTGGAAGCGGCCATGCGCCACCGGCTCTACGAAAATGACGGTAAAGGCAATTTCACGCTGAATACGAGCGCGTTGCCCAATTTTCGGGTCAATGGTTCCTGCGTAAAAGCCGCCGATTTCGACCGCGACGGTGACCTCGATCTATTCGTAGGTGGTCGCGTTGAGCCGTATAAATACCCCGTGGGTGCACCCAGCTACTTGTTCCGAAATGACAGCCAGCGAGGTACGATACGCTTTACGGACGTAACCGCTCAGCTGGCGCCTACGCTCGTCAAAGGCGGACTGACCTGCGATGCCCTCTGGACGGATTACGACAAAGATGGCTACGTCGATCTATTGCTCGCCAGCGAGTGGGCTCCTCTCACTATGCTACACAACGAAAAAGGCAGATTTAAGCCTCTCGATAACAGTGGCCTGACCGACAAATCAGGTTTCTGGAATTCGCTGGCATCCGGCGACTTCGACAATGACGGTGATATCGATTATCTGGCGGGCAATCTTGGTCAGAATAATCTCCTGCGCGCCAGCCCGACCCGGCCGGTACAGATTTACGCGGGCGATTTCGACAACAACGGTTTTTACGATGCTTTCCCGTCTGTTTACTACAAAAGTCCCAATGGCCAGTACGACGAATATCCGTATTTTGGCTGGGATGACATGGTCAAGCAAATGATCGGGATCAAACGTCGGTACCTCAAATACAACGCGTTCGGCAAAGCATCCATGAGTCAGGTATTGACCGAAGAAGAGCGCAACCAGGCCCTTAAACTGTCGGCGACCTACCTGACCACCAGCTATATCGAAAACAAAGGAAATGGGCAGTTCGATGTGCGGCCGCTTCCCTTATCGGCTCAGACGGCTCCTGTTTTCGGCATGCTGACGCAGGATGTCGATGGCGACGGCAATCTGGATGCCGTGCTAGTGGGCAACGACTACGGTACCGATCTGGTCGCGGGTCGAATGGACGCTTTTAATGGATTGGTATTGAAAGGGAACGGCCAGGGAGGTTTCACCACGCTTCCACTGACTCAGTCCGGCTTTTTCGTGCCGGGTAATGCCAAAGCACTGGTTAACTGGCCGGATGCACAGGGACACTGTCGGGTGGCGGTCACCGAAAATCGAGGCCCGTTGCGTCTTTTTGCCGTTCAGCAACCACAAACGTTTACGCCGGTCGACACGCGAACAACGGTCGTAGATGTCCGACTTAAGAACGGCCGGATTCGGCGGCAGGAAATTCCTTTCGGCACTTCGTTCTACGGACAGTCGGCGCGGGGCGTGTGGTTATTACCGGGTGAACAAGTGGTTAAAAAATAGTCCGGTCCTGCCTGCGGGTGCGGGTCAATACGTTCGCTCACGGAGATTTGCCTGCGTAACGGTAGCGCTTAAGCTCCGAACCGCCGAGGTACCAAAGAAACCCGTCGCTTTCCGACCAGCCGTGTTGGCATTGATGATATTCGTGGGAACGTTGGCCGGCGGAGAAGCAAACAGCCCCCCGTTCGAAATCTGCGTCCGAAGTCCGCTCCAGAAATCGAAGGCTTCCGACGTAAGCGATTGGAGTTCGACCTTCACGTTATCATTCAGCGCATACAGACTGTCGGGATTGATCGAGAGTCGGATAGGAGCAATAAATACCAAGCCATCCGTGACGGTACTCCCCCCCCGAAAAGCGCCATCTTCCGTAATGATAATATTGCGGGTTTTATTCTGCAGCTCACCGTTACGGAAAAACCGGACCCGGTAATAATCGGCCGCGCCGGGAATGTCGGTGGCGTAAAACTCAGCCCGATACCCTTCAGTTTTGGAAAGCGGATTTAGTTTTCTCTTCACAAAAATAAGCGAGTCGATGGGCGGAACCCGGTTCAGTTTCGAGCTGGCCCGGTATGTTTCTCCCTGATATCCGATCGTGAGCTGATAGGTGCGCCCAATATGGCCCAGTGTGTCTTTGCCGGTCGGCTGCCAGGTGTAATAACCATCATTATCCGGGTCCAGAAAAGCATAAGTTTTTCCGGTATCGTCTACCACGGTTACGGTTGCGCTGGTGGCGGCCGGGGGCGTGTTGCTGTCGAAATAGGGAGCCGTCTGCGTTAGTCGAATGGTTTGCGGCCCTGGTTGATCCGTCAGGTTAGCGTCTACCGACAATTCAGTCGGGCCGGTATCGAGTTTGGCGTCAATAACGGTCGTGCAGCTGCTGAGGCTAGCCAGCGCGGCAATGAGCGATGAACAGATAAGAAATGCTTTCATATAGGTAGGACCCGTCTGAATGACTGGTATTACTAAAATTTAAAATTGTACGTCACTGACGGAATCAGTGTGGCAAAGACAGAATACCGGATAGCTTCGGTCACGCGTGGATTATCTGCATTAGGCTGAAAATAAACCGAGAACGCATTTTTTCGGGCGTAGGCGTTATAAACCGAAAACACCCAGTTGTCTTCTTTACGCTTACCCGGTCGTTTACGTCCCTGCAGGGTAGCGGCCAGGTCGAGCCGGTGGTACGCCGGAATGCGGTAGTTGTTCCGGGCTTCATAAATCGGCGCTACGTGTCCATCGTATTCAAACCGTCCCGTTGGAAAAGTGCCAGGTGTGCCGCTGGCCAATGTGAATGTAGCCGAAAAATTCCAGCGTTTGGCACCGGGCGGATCGATCATCAGCACCGAAGTCAGCGTGTGGCGCTTGTCGAACCGGGTCGGATACCAGTTGTTGTTGTTGATGCCCATCACCAGGCGCTCCGTTTTCGCCAGCGTGTAGCTGATCCAGCCGTTGACCACACCCGTGTTGCGCTTAACATAAAACTCAGCGCCATACGCCCGGCCTTTGCCATTGAGCAAATCACCTTCCAGATACTTGTTCAGAATCAGGCTGGCCCCGTCGATGTAATCGATCTGATTCTGGAGCCATTTGTAGTATACCTCTACCGATGCTTCGAATTCGCTGCCTGTGCCGGTCGACCGACCGAAATTCCGGAAATAGCCTCCGGCGATCTGATCGCCAACCTGGGGTTTGATATTGTTGGTCGAGGGAGTCCAGATATCCAGCGGAGTCGATGCGGTCGTATTGGAAATCAGGTGGATATACTGTGCCAGCCGGTTATAACTCAGCTTGAGCGCGCTGTTGTTGGATAGCTCATATTTAGCCGAAAACCGGGGTTCCCAGTTGCCGTAGGTCTTGATGGTATTGCTCCCGGTATAAGCCACCGTGGTAATCACCTCCCGACGCTGGCCCAGCGGTACATCGGTCGAAAAGGTGTATGCTTCGCCCGGGCCGGTGTAGCTGAACAATGAATAGCGCAGTCCGTACTGTAGCTGTAGTCGGGAACTGACCTGCTGTTCATTACCAATATACAGGGCCGATTCGAGGGCGTGTTTGTTGGCAATACCGAACGAACGAATGCTTCCCGAACTGGCCGCAGTTGCGGTGCCGGGCTGGAAATCGTGAATGATCGCCTGCCCCCCGAACGTAATGAGGTTTTTTCCGAGCGCCAGCGAAAAATCGGGCTTCACACTGTAATCGACGATGCGCGAATCGGTCTTGAAAAAATCGTTGGGCGTTTTTTGCTTCAGGTCGGTATTGAGGGAGTAATCGTAATTACTGTAATAAGCCGTCGTGTTCAGAAACAGCCGGTCGCTGAATACGTGGTTCCAGCGAGCCGACAGAGTGGTGTTCCCCCAGTTAAAGCCAAAATCGGAGCCAAACACGTCGCGGCCCAGATAGCCGGACAAAAACACGATATTCCTGTCGTTGATGCGGTAGTTGCCTTTGGCCGTCAGGTCATAAAAGTAAAACTTTGCCCCTTTCAGGTCACTGTTCAGAAAGGGCTGCGCCAGAATATCGGCGTAGGAGCGACGACCGGCCACAATGAACGACCCTTTGCCTTTAAACAGCGGCCGCTCGTAAGATAACCGGCTAAAAATCAAACCGATGCCGCCATTCAGCTCCGGCTTTTTGGCATTTCCTTCTTTCAACCGGACATCCAGGATCGACGCAATACGACCGCCATAATTCGATGGAATACCGCCTTTGATCAGCTTCACGTCTTTCACCGCATCGGGGTTGAAAACCGAGAAAAAACCGAACAGGTGAGATGAGTTATAAACGGGCGCTTCGTCCAACAGCACCAGGTTCTGATCGATACTTCCCCCTCGCACGTTGAACCCTGTGGCGCCCTCGCCCACCGTCGACACGCCCGGCAGCAGTTGAATACTCCGCACCACATCGACCTCCCCCAGCAGCGCCGGAATCCGCTTGAGAGTCTTGACGTCGATCTGGTTGACGCTCATTTCAATGTTTTTGACGTTATCATCTTCCCGCTTCGTCGAAACAGTCACCTCCTGAAGCTCCTTGCCTTCCTGCTGAAGTTCCAGATCCAGGTGCACATTCCGATCGGTCAGATCGACCAGCCGGGTTTGTTTGGCGTAGCCGACATAACTAATCACGAGGGTGTATTTTCCCGCAGGTACGGTAACGGCATAAAATCCGTAGTTATTCGTTACGGCACCCGTTCCGATTTCTTTGACATACACCGATACCCCAATCAGTCCTTCACCATTGGCCTCGTCCTTAATGTAGCCGCTGATGGTCAGGGCAGCCTTTTTCTCCGAAGTGTTTCCGAATTTAGCGTTGGTTTCGGCTCCCTGCGCACTGAGGTCTTCAGCAGAGATAAGCAGTGCGGCTAAGCCAACCAGCCAGAATAGTAGGAAGTGTTTCATTAGCTTGCCGATTCATTCAGGTTTTCATTACGGCAAGGCAAAGGTACTTCGGCAGAGGGTCTGCTGAATCTAAAATTGGATAAAGCTGCTAAATCCAGCCGTGAACGGTACCGTATGTACGATAAAACCAATAATGAACGGGACAAATGCCCTAATGGCCATCCTGTTTTCTGATCTGCTTAATGAACTGCTGTGCTTCTTTGGGGTTGGTCTCGGGGAATTGAACCGGTAACGATTCGAGGATTTCGGTGAGGATATGAGCGATGATCAGCTGCTGATTCCGGCGGTCGTCGCTGGGAATAACGTACCACGGATTCTGACGAGTGGCGGTCGCCCGGATGGTATCTTCGTAAGCCTGTAGATACTGCGGCCAGAACGTCCGCTCTTTCAGGTCGTTTTCGCTCAGCTTCCACTGTTTCTCGGTATTTTCTAAACGGGCAATAAGCCGTCTGCCCTGCTCTTCTTTCGCAACATGCAGGTAGAATTTGACGATGGGAAACCCGTTTCGAAACAGGTAGTCTTCAAAATGAACGATATCGCCAAATCGTTGCCGCCAGAGCGTCTGCTCATTTTTAGGGAGTAAGTTCCCGGGAATTTGTTGTTGCTGCAACCGTTCCGGATGGACCCGTAGCGCCAGCACTTCTTCGTAGTATGATCGGTTGAAAACGCCAATCTGGCCTCGTTCGGGCAATTCCTGCCAGAAGCGCCACAGAAAATCATGCTTTAAATCCTCTTCGGCAGGCTTTTTGAACGGCGCTATCTGAAACCGGGACGGATTGACGCCTTTAAACACCCGTCGAATACTACTGTCCTTACCGGCCGCATCCATCGCCTGAAAAACAACCAAAAGGCCGTAGTGCTCATCGGCATGCATACGGTTTTGCGCCTGATCCATGCGTTCGGCCAGTTCATCCAGCTGGCGGTTCAGATCGGCTTCATCGGCATAGAACGGATCGATCAGCGTAGGGGTATCGCTGATCGGGAAGGACCGTTTCTCGTCGTATCGGAAAAGCTTACTGTTTATTTTTTTCATGCGTGCGACATGGCCGGTAAGCCGTGGTTAATGAATACTGACGATTAGCGCTTTCTGGCCGTGTTACTGATTCTGAATAACGGAGATCAGCTTTTGTAACTCCTTAAAGCGCTTCTCATCAGGTTCAGGATCGGCAAAAGGCATGTTTTTCAACTGGTCGATGATGACTCGCCCGACCAACAGGCGCATGTTCTTTTTATCGTCGGCCGGAATAACATACCAGGGGCATTTATCGCTGGCCGTTTCGTTAATACAGGTTTCGTAAGCATCCTGGTACTCATCCCAGAAACCCCGTTCTTTGACGTCGCCCTCCTCAAACTTCCAGTTCTTTTCAGGGTCTTTGATACGGGCAATGAGCCGGTCGGCCTGCTCGTCTTTCGAAACATGCAGGTAAAACTTGACCGTTGGAAAGCCATTCCGATACAGATAGGTTTCCATAGCCCGAATGGCTTCGTAACGATGCTTGAAAAGCTTATCCAGATCTTCCGTCGATTTTTCGGGGAGCCGCTGACTTTCGGTCAGAATCTCAGGATGAACTCTGGTGACCAGCACTTCCTCGTAATACGACCGGTTGAAAATACCGATTGTTCCGCGTTCGGGCAGTTCGCGCCAACTTCGCCACAGAAAATCATGATCCAGTTCCTGGTCGGTTGGGCGCTTAAAGGAATAGACGCGAACACCGGCGGGATTTGTGCCAGTAAATACGTGCTGAATAGTGCCGTCTTTACCGGCCGCATCCAATGCCTGAAACACCGCTATGAGTCCATAGCGGTTGTACGCATACATTCGCTCCTGCCACTTATCGATTTCGGCGGCCTGTTGCCTTAGTAGGGCCTCGTAGTGTTCGTCATCTTCGTACAGGTCATCTACCTTCGTCGGTGTTTTTTTTAGCTTAAGCGACTGGTCGCCATCGTAGCGGAACCGGTCAATATCGAAATCTTTCACGGGGGCAATGCGCAAACTTTACGCAGGTCAGTTATGTTAATTCGTTAGGGTTACAACCACAAACCAATCGAATGGTTGCAATTACATACCGTAGGTTATTTTTTGTGCGTACGTCCCTGCTCTTGTTTCTGTTCGGATGTACGGGGCAAACCCGACCGATTACCAAAACGAAATCAGAATCCATGACTACAAACCAATCTGCCAATCTGGCAAAAGCGACATTCGGAACGGGCTGTTTCTGGTGCACGGAAGCGCTGTACGAATCGCTGGACGGCGTTATTTCGGCCGTATCGGGTTACGAAGGCGGTCATAAAGCCAATCCGACTTATAAAGAAGTTTGCACCGGCACCACCGACCACGCGGAGTGTGTGGAGGTGACTTACGACCCGGCCAAGATTACCTATCAGGAGCTACTGGAAGCGTTCTTCCGAAGCCATGACCCAACGTCGCTGAACCGGCAGGGAGCGGATGTAGGCACCCAGTATCGGTCCGTGATTTTCTACCATAACGATGAACAGAAACAGGTAGCGGAAACGGCCAAAGCCGAACTCGATAAGTCGGGCGCCTACGATAAACCAATCGTCACGGAAATCAGTCCGGCGACGACTTTCTACGAAGCTGAGGCTTATCACCAGAATTACTTCGCCAATAATCCGAACCAGGGCTACTGCGCGTTCGTAGTGGCTCCGAAAGTCGATAAATTCCGGAAAGTCTTCAAGGAGAAACTAAAACCGGAGCTCAAAGAGCTGGCAAACCATTAAGAAATGAACTAGAGCCCCTGAAAATGGGGCTTTTTTATTGCTGCCCGGCCAGGTCATCTGCCGCCGTTATTTGCCAGCAAGGTCTGGTCAGGCATAGTACGACAAGATTATCAGTCGATGGTACTTATTTACAGTCTTTGCTTTACTCGCTGTTTAGGCGCATAAACATATATATAATTCATTCATCGACAGTCATTTCAATTGGAAGGAAGTACTTTTTAAGGAAATAAGCTATACAAACAAGGGTGGATAATGACCAAAATGATCTGGCCCAACTCATTGACTTATAGATTTTTAATCTAGGTATAAACTACCAAAGTATATACTCATCTGTTTTAGTTTACTATGTTTGTTACTAATTCGGCCATTGACCGATAAATAAGACGTCATTCATAACGTTTGTTAGGCCCATGGATTCGCATTTACTTTGTCTCAAATTTTAACAAAATCAGTTTCTCAAATGAAAAAATTTCACTTAGCTATTTTATTAGTCCTTGGTCTGTTAGCCAGCACAAAATCGTTTGCGCAACTTGCTGTCGACAAAGGGAGTACATTTATTAACGCCGGTATTGGGGTCGGTGGCTATGGGTACTATACGGGTGGTGGCGGCATTGGCCTTAATGCGTCTGCTGATTTTGGTGTGGCTCCAAATATCACCGTAGGTGGCGTTGTCGGTTATAGAAGTTACGGCACAATTAGTTCATATGGTTACCATTCCTTCGACATAGGCGCCCGGGGATCGTATCACTTTAATGAATTACTGAAACTAGCAAACGATAAAGTCGATCTTTACGCCGGTTTGGGAATTTCGTACTTCTCGTTTTCTTATGGCGGAGCTTTTGATAACTACGGTACAGTATACGTTCCTATTCACTTAGGCGGTCGTTATTTCTTTAGTGATAATGTAGGCGCTTTTGCTGAGTTGGGATCTAGCCTGGCTACGCTCAAACTAGGGGTTACGTTCAAGTTTTAAGAACTCACTCTCAACAAAAAAGGTCACCCGATTACCGGGTGACCTTTTTTATGAACGTTACTTTCAGCGCGCTTAGGGATTGACCACAACGCGATATTGCCGAATCTGACCGCGTTCTTCGACACGAAGCACGTATACACCGGCCGACAAGGTGCTTTGGCTATGCAGTTCCAGATGCTCGTTGTCCAGCGCTTTCGCCTGCAGCGATATACGGCTACCCAGCGCGTTGTACAGATTGACGGTAGCCTGCTGCGGCTCATCCAGAGCTAATGTAAATCGATTATCGCGCACAGGATTCGGATATACCCCATAAGGCTCGTCCCGAACCACTACCGACACCACCGGGAATGTATGATCGGTCCCGTTCAGATCGATCTGCCGTAGCCGATAATAGCTCGTTCCCCGATACGGCGATCCATCCACAAACCGGTATGAATTAAGGCTATTGCTGGTGCCGGCCACATCCTTCACCTCGCCGACAGCTTCGAAGTTCTTCAGATCCTTGGTCCGCTCGATGATATATCCTTTGTTGGCTTGTTCCCAGGACGTACTCCAGTTCAACAATACCGTCTGATCGGTCTGGACCTGCGCCGTAAATTTCACCAGCGATACAGGCAGTTCCGTACTGGTCGTGTGGGTATAAATCGAGGCAAAATCGTTGTCGGACGGCTGGGGATTCGATGAGGAGTTAGGAGAAATGTTGCAGTCAGCGCCGATGTCGTTTACCGTTGTGGTCGAAGAAGCTTCCGTTACCACCGCGGCTATATACAGATCATAAACGGTAGTAGCCGGAATAGCCACTTTCTGCACTGCATCAAGGCAGCCCGTACTAGGGTTGATGGTTATATCGAAGTAGTTCAATAACTCTCCTGATAAAGCCTCTATAGGATTGGCCGCATTGAGTTTACACTTCTTCAGGCAAATACTAAAGCCCATTTGGTTTACCGGGATGTTTCCTTGTATGTTAACAGCGCCGTTATTGCCAATGGTAAAAGTCATTGAAAACGGGGAACCGACGTTGTCCAGCGGAGCAGGTTGTAAATCCCGGCTGGTAACCGCAGGGTCTGAGCCTTTCTGAGCAAGAGTTGGTAAGCCTGTCAGCAGCAACAGGCCTACCAGTATATATATCAGGTTGTATTTCATAATTCAGATGGATTTTCTGATTAAGCCAGCCAGGTCTGGCTGGCTTAATCAGAGTCCTGAAGGTTTACTGCTGGAAGTAGTCGATTTTGTCGGCGTCGTTGTTGTTGTCGAACACAACTTCACCACCGCTACCGGCCACAATCACGACACTTGCGGTCAGGGTACCCGACGTTGCGCTGGGTGTCAGTGTACCGCTCAGGCCAAAGGAGAGTTGGCCGCCGGCAGTAATTACTTTGTTGGTTGTCAGGGTATAGAACCCACCCGATGGCCCGCTGAAGGTCCAGTTGCTGTTCTGTACAGGACGACCGCCTACCGATGTAAGAGTATTATCGAAGCTCAACACCGTTTTAGCATCCTTACTGACTTTCACGGTGATCAGACCGTTGGTCGCTACGCCGTTCAGTTCAAACACATCGATTACATAGGTGATAGGCTTTGTACCGGAAACCGTCGATGGACGAGCGAAAATGATCGGTGTCAGATCGGGTACCAGAACGAACGGCATGTTGACCGTAGCTGCCGGGCTGTCTTTACCAGCTGCATCGCGCTCCGAGTAGGTAAAGCTTACCGTTACCGCTCCATTGACCGGATCGACTGTCAACAGGGCTGGGTCGTAGTTGGTAATTACCTGATTCAGCGTCACGGGTGTACCGTTGTAATACAGTGTACCATTCGTAGCCAACGATTTGATGACGATGGTGTTGGTTTTGCTGGTGCCATTGTAGACCCCATCCTCTGGGTCCGAACCCGTCAGTGTTGGTACCGTAACCGTAAAAGCACCTTCCGGATTTGGCTGGCTGGCCGCTGTTTTGGCATCGGCCGTTGGCAGGCGCTCCACGCCGAAGTTGACGTTCGATACGTTCGAAGTCGTCACCGCTACTGCAATCACCCCGTTGGCCGAGCCGT
>NZ_BAAHAC010000028.1:0-536 GCF_054777875.1 Spirosoma koreense
ACGGCTCGGCCAACGGGGTGATTGCAGTAGCGGTGACGACTTCGAACGTATCGAACGTCAACTTCGGCGTGGAGCGCCTGCCAACGGCCGATGCCAAAACAGCGTCGAACCAACCGAACCCAGGGGGTACTACGAAAGTTACGGTACCGACGCTGACGGGTTCGGACCCAGAGGACGGTACGTATACGGGCACCAGCAAAACCAACACCATCATCATTCAAAGCCTGCCAACGCCAGCCACCGGTATCCTTTATTACAACGGCTCGCCCGCCACAGTAGGACAGGTGATTACCAACTACGATCCGGCATTATTGACGGTCGATCCGGCGGATGGTCAGGTAACGGTAAGCTTTACCTACTCGGAGCGCGATGCAGCTGGTAAAGATAGCCCGGCGGCTACGGTCAATATGTCCTTTACGCCGGCCGCTCCAACTACGGTAACGATTTCGGGTACGGTGTTCAACGATGGCAACGGACTGGTAGACAACACCGTCAACGGTACGCCCGTCAGCAGCCTGACCGCCAACACCTTCTCG